>JBGSJT010000402.1:0-2672 GCA_041741715.1 Pirellulaceae bacterium
GCGTGGTCAGACGAGTGCCCGCTCTGATATTTACTCACTGGGCCTGATTCTCTTCGAGGTCTTTACTGGCAAACCCGCGCATGACGCGAGTTCCTTGCCGGAGTTGCAACGACTGCACGAAGATTCTTCCAGTGCCCGCAACCCGTCCGACATCGTGGATGACATCGATCCCGCTGTTGAACGCGCGATCTCGCGGTGCCTTTCGTCCGACCCCAGCCTGCGCCCTCGCACCGCCAGTGAACTCGCCGCCAGCCTACCTGGTGGCGACCCGCTGGCGGCGGCGTTGGCTGCTGGAGAGACACCGCATCCCGAGATCGTCGCCATGTCGGGCGATTCGAATCCTCTGCCGTTGAAGACAGCGCTCAGCCTGCTCGCCCTGTTCTTGGTTGGACTGCTCATTTACATGGTCGGTCGTCAAAATCTCGATAGTATCAATGCGATCGAACCCTTTCTATCACCCGAGGTTCTCACCTACCGTGCGCAGAACGTGCTGAAGCAGCTTGGTTACGAGAGATCTGCCTTGACGGGTGATTTCGCTTTTGGGTTCGACAATATCGAAATCCAACACGAAAACAAAAGAATTGCAAAACGCCTTGGTTACGAGAACTGGCCGACTCAAGGATTCTGGTACCGTGAAACTCCGACGGAATTCCAGTCTGATACACTGGGGCTATCGCTTGGTAATGAAGGTCCTGGGGAGGTTGGTTTTTGGTATCCGGCTTGGACTCTGGCAGAAATGCACGGCGTAAAGCTCGACAATGCTGGAAATCTCCGTTGGTTTCAAGCGATCCCGCCGCTGGCGTTGAACGATATTCAAGTAGCCCAACCGGCATGGTCTGAATGGTTTTCAGAAGATCTAGTTGGTTTTCGCTTGTCGGATTTAGAACCCCAAATACCTAGGGTTGCCCCGCCTGTCATTTATGATCATTACCAAGCTTGGCACGGAAAATGGCCCAATACAGAGCAACCGCTTCTTGTGGTCGCGGCATCTTTCCAGGGGCATCCGGTTTACTTTGAAATTCTAGCCGAGCCAACCCACAGAACCACCGAACCTTCTTTTACCGAAACGGAGAGCGCAGGACTCAATGTTACCGTCGTCATGCTATGGCTAATGCTCTCAGTCGCTGGGACACTCGTCATTCGGAATGTCTATTCGCGTCGTTGGGATAGACGTGGTGTGTGGCGGCTGGCTCGGATTGTGTTCTTGCTTTTCTTATTCTCGGTACTTGTGAATGCCCATCACACCTGGTCAGCCTGGGAGTTTGGTTTGTTGATCAATTGTCTTGCGATGGCACTGTTTCATACATGCTGGATTGTAGTCCATTACGTGGCTCTCGAACCAACCGTTCGACGATACTGGCCAGAGGCGTTGATTTCGTGGGCACGACTCTTCGGCGGAAGGATAGCCGATGCGAAAGTCGGAAGCGCTATTCTGGAAGGCGCTGTAATGGGTATCGGAATGAGTTTGTGCTTGCTTGGGCCCTCGTTCGCCGACGCGGATTTCCAATACACGCATGGGTCTGGCAGATTCTTTGGAGCCGTACATTCAATTGGGCTAGCATTCGAATCGGTATCGGGCGCGGTTGCAGCGTGCATTCCAGCGGCATTCACTCTGACAGTCGTTTCGATCATCCTAAGATCAAAAGTCTACGCGTTGGTATTTGTTGTTCTCTTCTACGGCACGGTGCAATCATTATTTAGTCCATGGGACGTCTATCTTTGGCCCATTAACTACCTGCAAATTGGGTTTATAGCACTTGCGTTTCGCAAAAACGGTCTTCTTAGCGCGATGTCTGCAGTTTTCGTCTTCTGGTTGGCTGCGAGTATTTTCACCATTGACCCCACACGCCCCTATTTTTCCGGCTGCATGGTAAACGTCGTGATTCTTCTCGCGCTCGTTACATTTGCATTTGTCTCTGCGTTGGGTGGTTGGCAAAAGCTATTCAGACCACAGAGAGCAATTTGGCAGTATTAAACAATTGTTAGTTGACTATGGAAAGGACTTGTAATGCAGCGAGTTTCTATCATCGCTTCAATGCTGATTCACATTTCATTGGCAATACTGCCCGCTGGACTGCGTGGTAGCGAGCCAAACGATGAGATAAGCGTTCCGAGCACGTCTACCGAGCTGGTCGATGCGATTCGCAAAGTGCTAACCGAAACGAAGACTCCAGGTGTAGGCTTGGCGATCGCGAATCGCGACGAAATCTTGATCAGCGAGGGTATCGGCCTGGCTAATGTGGAGTCTCATCAGCCGGTCACACCGCAGACCATGTTTCGGGCGGGATCGATCTCCAAAAGCTTTACTGCGTTGGCATTACTCAAACTTAAAGAGGCTGGACAAGTCACATTGGATGACCGAATCGGCGAATTGGTACCTGAGGTTCAATTCGCCAACCGTTGGGAGGAATCAGCGCCTTTGAAATTAGTGCACGTGTTGGAGCACACATCAGGATTTGACGAAATTCCGTTGAGTCAATTTGCCGTAAGTGTGCCTGCCATCAACTTGCGTGATAGTGTTCAATTCGATGCGCGTCCACACGTTGCGCGCTGGCAACCAGGCACGTTTTTTTCTTACTCGAACGCCAACTATACCCTGGCTGGCTATGTGGTAGAGAAGGTAAGTGGTCGCGACTTTGATGAGTATCTAGCACAAGAAATACTACAGCCAC
>JBGSJT010000403.1:0-2420 GCA_041741715.1 Pirellulaceae bacterium
ATCTGGCCGGCGATCAACTGATTGTCGCTTCCAATTTGCTCTCGCACGATTCCTTGCACGCTAGAGCGAATCCATAGTGCGGATGCTAACATCGCAATCGTCAGCGTAACGACCTGAGCACCGGACAGTAATTCAACAAGAAGTGACTTCTTCGAGATCTTCATTATTATTCTTCCAGAACATCAACGACCTGCCAAAACGCGTTGTATGATGCGCGGCCAAGCGAATCGAGGGCAACCAAACATCCCACAATGATCAACACGAGCATCACAGCATATTCAACGGCCGACGTTCCGCTTTCTGACATGCAAAGGCGTTTCAGCCTCGCTGTCCATCGCTGAATTATTTCCATTGTCCCGCGCGATTTTTTCAAAAACGATAGTCTTCGTTCACACATTACAGAACGCTGAGCAACCATAGGATGGGGCTGAGACACAGGCAGAGAAATCCCCCAAAAGTGCGTATTATTTGAGTTGTATCGATAATTCACAAGCTTGAGCAAACTTCTGGTCGCTCGTTCGTGAGTCTCAAACTGCGTGAGAAGCTGCCGTATTCGTGCTGGTTGAGCGTTGTGCTCCGAAGCGAGATACTCTTCTCAGTGGGCGATGGTTTCTCAGCATGACTTGCACTCGCTGATGTGGTTCTCGATCGCGTCCGCTTCATTCGGAGGTAGTTGCCCAAGCTTGAGTCCAGTTTTCCGATGAATGCCAATCGGCTCCCCGCCGACCGTTCCCGGTTCCGCAACTCTGCTGCTACCGCCTTCGGCACGAAATACAAACCGAACGTCATGAACGGTTACGCAGGAAAAGACGCTGTGAAGTTTGTTAGAAAGTCCTCGAATGCCAGTTTCAATCCGACTCGAATTTTAACAGTGCGGCGATTCTTAGGGAGAAAACGGAGGCAACAGAGTGCTCTCTGTTACCTCTGCAAACTCCTGTTCAATAACACGCACGACGACAAACCTGTCCGTTGGCTTGCCGGCAAGAATAATCAGAAATTAAAACACTTTGAGTCGGTTTCCGGAGCCCACAGAATACGTCACACGGTTTCGACCGCGAATCAAACGAACCAACGGGAATGTTATGCTACAACGGCTTGGCCTGTTGCACATATTGGTTTGCTCTTCGAGCAACTGCCAATTTATTTCCCCAACTAGACCCATCCAAGCCGACTTGCGATTGCAAAACACCCACCGCGAACTAGGTATCGGTGTTGACGGGGTATTCCTTCGTGCGAACTAAGAATAGGGCGATGGCGAGCACGGTGAGCGTGTACAGCGCCAGACAGACCAAGTGCTGCGATGCGGGTTCGTAGCCGAAGAGTTCTTCAGCTCGCGTGCGTAACTCTTCCAAATCAACCCACTCGGCCAGCAGGGCGCGCAGACGATAGCAAACCGTAAACTTGTTGATGGTAGCGGGAATTGTGGATAAGACGGCTTCAAACAACAGCGTGTAAACCACTGCAACCACTGTGGCTCGGGCAGAGAACGCGACGCCTATGAGGACATAGAGCGCCGCATAACACAAGCTGGATAGCAGGACCAACACCAGTAGCCCGCCAGCCAATCGTAGCGGCTCAGGATACTGGCTGGCCCAAGAGATTCCGACGGCGGATATCATGCTGGCCGAGGCGGTCCACAACGCGGCTACCACGTATTTACCTAGCAGTATGGCCGTCTTTCCGTGCGGACGAAGCGCCACGTAAATCCAGGTCTGGGCTTCCAGTTCGGAGCCTATCGCGGGCGTCGCCCACAGCAACAATCCCAACATGCAACCTACTTGCACTACCAGATAGAAACAAATCAAGGCCAGTGGTTCTGCGGGAACGGATCGATTGGCCTGCGACTGGAGTAACATCACCAACAGCGTTGGCAGGCTGGCCAGCGCCAACCAAATCGCGATGCGTCCGCGAGTCCGCGTGCGACGAAGTTCAAAGTTAATTACATGAAGCAGAGCCAGAAACATAAACTAAACCTCCCCGCGATGAGCCCGCAGCAGTACCTCGAAAGCGCCTTCGAGACCGCCTTCGGGCGCATGCACCGAGCGGAGGCTGACACCTGGATTGCAGGCCGCGAGTGTCAAGGCCGACAAAAATTGCGATTGATCGGACACACTAACCTTCATGCGCTGTCGATCATCGCTGAGGGTCAGGCCACGAAACCAACTTTCGCTAATGAAATGTCGCGCTAGTTGCGGCAGCCCCTCGCCGTGCAATTCGACCTCTACGGGAAAACCACTGAGCATCGAACGCACTTCGCGAGCATCGCCGCTGGCCAGCACGCGACCGCCGTGGATCAATAGGAACGAAGTGGTAATGGCTTCAACTTCATGCAGAATGTGGCTAGCTAAAATGAGACTCCGCCGCTGCTCAATCCAGACTCGCAGAAACTCCGATAGCTCGTGGCGACCGATAGGATCGAG
>JBGSJT010000404.1:0-24281 GCA_041741715.1 Pirellulaceae bacterium
GAACCGTTTTGCGTAGGTGACGTGTTGATCGATATGCCCGTTTTTCTAAGCGCAGATTACTACGTCAATGTGCCACTCGAAGAAACTTACAATGAAGCGTGGCGCGGTGTCCCCCGCCGCTGGCGGGACGTGATTGACGTCGAGTCGTAACAAGCAGTGCTGCGTCCATCCTGTTCCGCTAACATTAAATGCCTTCCACGAGAAGCAAATTTGGAGAGCCCGACATGGATAGGCCGTTAGACCCGCTGCCGACAAACATACAAGGTCGCATCCATCAGCATGCCGCAGCAGAGCACCCGCAATTTGAACGAGCGCAGCGGCTAAAACAGTTGGCATGGCTGCTCGATGAGTCGATTCCGATTCCCTTACTGGGAATTCGGGTGGGAGTTGACGGTCTGCTGGGACTCATTCCTGGCGTGGGTGATCTCATCACCACTGGCATTTCAACTTACATTATACGCGAGGCGGCTCATCTGGGTGTTCCCAGAGTTGTCTTGTTGCGAATGGCGTTCAATTCAGCCATTGACTTTGTAATAGGTGCAGTTCCTCTCATTGGCGATTTCTTTGACATCGGCTGGAAGTCCAATAAGCGAAACGTTAAGTTAGTGCTCGACCATTTAGACGCACCGCACAAAACGGCGCGCGGAAGTTGGCTTACAGTAATCGGTTTGACTCTCGGTGTAGGGGCGGCTATCGCTTCTATGTTGATCGGAATCGGCTCGCTGTTTGCGTGGCTTTGGCGGGGCTAACTGATCACCGCATGCGTCTGCGGGCTCCTCAATGAACAGTCAGTTTTGGCTCATTTCGGATTCCATTGGAGTCGACGGTTTGGGTGTGGGGGCGACTGGCGGTGGATCGTGCAGCGGTGATTTGGGGGGAGGATCACCTGGACTGGGAAGCGTTGGGGTGGGTTGACTAGGTGGCGGTAGCTCAGGCTCGAATTCTTTCTCTTTCGCGTTACTGAACATGTGATACTCTCCGTAAGGGTAGATCGTCCATTCGAAACATTCTTTTGCGACAGCCAACGCAGTCTACGAACCGTGTGAGCAGTTCCCAGTTCATTCTTCGCTGGTCGATTACAGTGCTGAGCAAGTTGCATACCTGAGGATGCGATTCTCATCGCTTTTTTGTCATCGGACTTTGCGGTCGGCCACTCGTCCACCTGATTGTTGGGCCGAGAGTTAGAGTGATCGCCGAACGTTCAGATTGGTTCCTAATAGAGCAAGTCCCGGTTTTTGGATTGGCTCACAATTTGCTTGGTTGCAGCAGTGAAAATGTGTAGGCAGTTCAAATCCGGCTTTTACAGGAGATCACTATGTCAACCAACAAATCACTCGAGCACAAGCGTATCGCTTTTCTGGCAACTGACGGCTTTGAGCAAGTCGAGTTAACGCAACCCTGGAAGGAGATTGCGGCCGCAGGTGCCACGGTACATTTGATATCCCCCAAGTCAGGCAAGATTCAGGGGATGCACCATGACAAGCCGGGCGACCAATTCAAGGTCGATAAGACGATCGATCAAGTCAGCGCCGACGACTACGACGGTTTGGTACTCCCTGGGGGCGTCTTCAACCCTGATGCCTTGCGAACTAACGAAGACTGCGTACAGTTCGTGCGTGACTTCTTCAAACTGGCGAAGCCGGTCGCCGCCATCTGTCACGGGCCTTGGATTCTCATCGAAGCGGATGTGGTCCACGATCGCAAGGTGACATCTTGGCCAAGTCTAAAGACCGATTTAAAAAACGCCGGAGCGGATTGGGTAGACGAAGCCTGCGTCTGCGATCAAGGGCTAGTGACCAGTCGCAATCCCGACGACCTGCCTGCCTTCTGCGCCAAAGCGATCGAAGAGTTTGCTGAAGGGACGCACGTTGGACAAACCGTCTAAAGCCTCAACGCGGTTTGGCACGCAGCGTGCTGTAACGAGGATACGTCGATCTTAGTAACCGGACAGAACACACAGTTCTGGCGGCGCTTCGAATAACCTAGTACGGGAGAGAATGCGATGAGACAGTGGACTATCGGAATCGGCTTGGCGGGATTGCTCGCGCTCTGTGGCTGCGATGAGAGCATGATGGATCAGCGGGCGGATGAAGTCCGCGACGCCACGGAGGAGCAAGCTGACAATATCCGCGAAAATGCCGACGCCAGTGCGGACGCGATCCGCGAGCGGGACGGCAAGACGTGGACTGGAGCCGCAGAGACTACTGCGGGTGAAAATCGCGCCGACGCAGTAGAGGCTGTTGGGGAAAAGAGGGCTGATGCAGTTGAGAATATTGGCGAACGAAAAGCCGATGCGCTCGAAGAAGCGGATCCCAACAACTGATCGGGTAGTCCTGCGACTGGTCAAACCGGATAGACTGATTAGCGATGGCCGAGTGTGAAAGCTCGGCCTTCTTTTTTGAATCGCAGTTACCGAATTACGCATTAGCCAGCCGCTCGTTGGACTGGGTCGGCGGATGCAGCCTCTGGAGTTTACAGGTACACTCTTAAACCGCAGCCATATCTCAGTCTTTCGTAACAATCTCCCGTCAGGAAATCAAACTTGAGACCACAGCTCATCAAATGGTGGAACGATGTCCGGCAAAGTTACTGGTTTGTCCCTGCCTTGATGGCTGTGGCCGCAATTGTTCTGTCGTTTATCACCACGGCCGTCGACAGAGCCATAGGTTCGCAATGGCTGGAGGATATCAGTTGGCTCTATGCCAATAAACCGGCTGGAGCCCGAGCGGTTTTATCCACGGTGGCTGGGTCGATGATTACCGTCGCCGGTGTTACTTTTTCCATGACGATTCTTTCCATATCGTATGCGACAGGGCAAGTCGGTCCGCGGTTGCTCAACAACTTCATGCGCGATCTGAGCAATCAAGTCACTTTGGGTGTGTTCATATCGACCTTTCTGTACTGCCTGATGGTCTTAAGGACAGTTCGCAATGCAGACATGGCATCGGTTGGCGAAACGACCGCCGGTGTGGAATTGCAGTCGGCGTTTGTTCCCCATGTAGCGATCATTATCGGGCTGCTTCTGGCCATCGCCAGCGTAGGTGTCCTGATATTCTTTATTCACCACATACCGGAGAGCATTCATATTTCGAACATGGTGGCGGGGGTGGGGCGAGATCTAAACCGACGGCTGGCACAACGCTTTCCCGCTACGATAGGCTCGCCGAGTACGGAAAAATCGGCGCGCGACATCGAAGCTAGTTTGCCACCAGGCTTTTATCAAACCGCGTGTAAGATTCACCCGGATAGTAGTGGCTACCTCGAGTATGTGGACGGAGATGGATTAATGGATTTGGCCATCAAGCACGATTTGCTCATTCGACTTCGGTTTCGAGCTGGTGATTTTGTGACGCCGCACAGTGTGTTGATGCTGGTGTCGCCGCAAGCGACGGTGAGCGATGAACTGATCAATCAAATGCAGATGCTTTTCATCCGTGGGTCGCAACGCACCGACGCCCAGAACCTGCGATTTCAGTTCAATCAGCTTGTCGAAGTAGCGATGCGCGCACTCTCGCCTGGTGTCAACGATCCTTTCACAGCGATGCTGTGCATGGACTGGTTGCAGTCGGCGCTCGAAAACTGTGCTTGCCGAGAACTCCCCGACGCGAACCGATATGACGACGACGGGCACTTGAGAATCATCGCTGAGCCCGAGTTGTTTTCTCACTTCGCGTCGCTGGTCTTCGATCAGCTTCGACCATATGTAGCCGTTGATCGCAATGCGGCAATTCACATGATGGAAATGTTGGCCAAGATAGCTGTCACTATTCCAGATAACGCTCGCCGCAGGCTGTTAGTACGCCATGCTAGTTTGCTCAGACGCGAGTGCCGCCGAACGTTCAAGGATGGGCAAGGCCTGAGGTTGCTGATGGAGCGGCATCGCAGTTTAATTTGGCTGCTGACCGATGCCGAGTATCGTCAGCATGTCTTCGAAACCGGGGATTGGATCGGCGGAAGAGCGTGACACAAACTAAATTTCTACCCCCCTACTTGGCACCCGAGTATCAGCTCGACGGGCCAGCGCATGGATCACATGCTGGCGCGTTGAGCTGATAGCCCCAACGACGTTTGCGACTTAGCGGCTGTCTGCGACACTGGGCTCCAGCGCCGCACGCGCACGCCACTAAGCCAAGGTGCAAAACAGGCCACTTGGCTGTTCACCGAAAACATCTTCGAGCTGCGAGACAATTGGCCCGACTTGGAATCCTCCTTAGACTTCTCCGCCTGCGCCGACTCGAAATTGACGCTGTCGAAGCTGAGATAGGTTTAATCCTCGTATACCCCATCCCCATCCGAGTCGAGATAGCTCGAGCACGCGCCGTAGTACCCATCATTGTCATAGCCGTAGAAGTTCGACGTGAATTCGTAGAGACCGGTTGATTTGAGCACGCCGTAGTCGTGGTAGCTGGTGTTGTCATAGTTGTAGTACCAATCAGTGTCAGAGGAGTTGTTGTCGTTATAGCCGTAACTGTCGTTGTCGTTGTCGTAAGAATTGGCAGTGGTTGAGCGCGCAAAATGCGGCCTAAGCCAGCTCCTTGCACCGTGAGCGACCAGTACTAGTAGCGATAGATCGCTGCCAGGGGGGCGGGCCCCAGACTGCCATCCGAGCATTTGACGACTCTCCCACCATTTTGCAACGTCCCTATCAGTGCCGCATTAATCTGCGTCAACTCGACGGTCTCAAGCTGGTCGGACGCATACCCTACGCGCTGTTCGATCAGCAAGCACTCCACTCGCCCAGTGTTTGCCGCCTCAGCAATTTCGCCGGTGTCTCGACTACCTAGGTCTCGCGATAGAGCAAGTTCCAGTTTCCGAATATGGGCTTCGCCACGGGTAGTATCGCGCTGCTCACGCTCTAACTCCGCAAGAATTCGCTGTTGAAACTTAGCCTCGCTCAGGCTGTCGGGACTTAGCGTGATTGTGTGGTCCGCATCGACCTTGGTAGCCTTGGCGAATTCTCCTAACACCTCGTCGGTGCCAACAACTACTAGCGGTAACCTTTGGCCATCGTTCGCGTTCTGAATTCGTTTACCGATTTCGGATAGGAAGCGGTGACGATCCGACTCGATCATCCCTTCACCCTTTCCTTGCCCATGATACATGGTTCGACCACTACTGGTCCCCTGAGTGCGGAATTGCAACTGTTCTTCTGGGTCTGGTGGAAGTACGACGTCGCGCAGCGCCACTGGGAAGTGCTGGTTATCGACGGCTTCCAGCGAGGTTTGGTTGGCGTGATACAATGTTGCCTCGTCCCACGTCAGTGCCAGTACGCTTTGATGCTGTTGCGAAACTGCCTCCAGTACACTCGGCGGAAGGAAGTACTGCTCGGCGACGAAAACGAATTCCTCCGGTGATTGGTACAAGTCGATTGTGGTCGGCTCTCCATCAGAGAAGTAGAGAACTAGACCACTCGTCCGATGCTGCCAGAAAGCATCATCCCGCTGTAGTTCGCTGAGCCGCTTTAAGCGTCGTTCGACCGCCGACTGACTCTGGCCGCCATGGACTAGTTGCTCGGTTGCTTGAGAGACAAGATTCTTGAATCGAATGGCATTCTGCTGTACCTGGCGACCAGATTCATGCGTGGGCATGACGATGCTGATGGAACCTGGCTGACTGTGATTAACGAGCTTTTCCAAATGGGAAAACGATTGAGCTGTATCGGTAGTCATAACTCTCTCTTTTCGTGAAGTGTTTCTCAGAAAACTGAACAGGATTTGACTCGAAGCATCGAGCGGCAAAATAAGTATCGGATTTTGAACGTAGCTGCGATCGCTAGACCGTAGAACGTCTACTTTCTGGTGAACGCATTTCTGGCGAACGTATTTCTGGCGAACGCAGCTACGACAGTTATTTCACGATTTCACGAACGATGCGAACTAAGTCAATGCAAACTACGTACCGCTGCTCGACGGGCCGTGCGATAACGGCCCTGATCCTTGGCACGCCAATTGCGGGGCTGATGAGATGCAAAACAACAATCTAAAGTCGTTCACCAATAATGAAAGAAGTTCCGATGGATCAGCAGTGTGTTATTGCTCAATTCGAAAATGTTGACAAAGCGAGGTTAGGCTTGCAGGTTCTGGCCAAAGCGGGCTTCGGCGAAAAGCAGGTTTCTTTTGTTTCTCGCAGTGACGCTCCAGAGTTGGCTGAAATTGGAAAGCTCCGCGAAGGGGCGGCAGAAAGTGCCGACAGCTCAACCGGTTCTGGAATTGGCGGCCTGCTCGGGGGTGCACTCGCAGCACCGGTCGCCGCCAGTACACTCATTGGGCCCTTTATGCTGGTCGGCCCGCTAGTTGGTGTGGGGCTAGGAGCGGCGCTGGGCGGAATGCTCGCAGGAACACAGAGCTGGGGCGTAGATCGACATTCGACCGAGAGTTACGAAGCTAGCGTGGAGCGCGGTGCCGTGCTCGTCGTCGTGACTGGGTCGGACCACGAACTGCGGGAGGCGTCCGCCAGCCTGAAGACCACCGGTCCCGAACGCATTCACAAATTTGCCTTTCCGGAATCGAACGCGTAACCAAGTCAGCAGTCGCATTGGCTCTGCAGCCAAACCAGAGAGCTGTGTGCTCTCTGGATCTGGCTACAGTGTCCCGCAATTACTTTGCGTAATGATCACGGAGATCACGAATGCGGTCGTGACCAGCCTTGACGTTGGCGTATTGACGGGTGAGCACATCGTTGACTGCACTACCGGCGGTATCTTTTAACGCCTCTTCATAGGCTTGCTTGATGCTATCTTCACCCCGCTCAGCCTCCGATAAAATTGCGTGTGTATCGCCACCGCTTAACATGGATCGTAGGTCCAGCCACGTGCGATGGAAGGCGGCCGCATAGGATCCCTCGTCGCGAGGCTTCTCTCCATTCCACTGCACAAAATCTTGCAACTCAGTTGCGTTCTGAGTTCGTTGGGCTGCGAGTTCAGTGAAGACGCCAGTTACGCTGACGTCCTCGATCTGCTTGGCCGCTTCTTGAAAACCTTCCTCGGAATCGATGTTGATCCGAATCAAATCTTGAAGCTGCGACACCGTCTTTTTGTTTAAATTCGTCTTCGTCTCTACACTCATCGTGAATTCTCCTTTGAGGGTGGATAGTGAGGAATCGAACCGATTGGGATAGAAGCGAATCGCGTGCCACCCATGCGTGAACAGTGTTGCTTATCTTCACAACTGTTCTGCTTGTGTGCTGAGCGCCCACGCTGGTTCTCGAGCAATCGACGTGCTCGGTTTTGCTGCCTCGGTGGACCTCAGTAACTTGCCGCTGGCGTGACCGCAGACTGACGCTCATAGCTAATACACTATCTGGCATTGCATTTGCTTCACTTTCCTTACGAGATCAGCTCAGAACTCTAACATTCAATGGAGATAGCCATGTCAAGCGTGACCGGAGACCGTCGCAACGAGGAGACCAGCAAACCTGTTGCTCATTCGATTGCGGAGCAGGTGTCGGAGTCTGCCAAAGGTGAGGACCGTCCCATGGAGGAAGTGCATCCGCATTCGCCTGGCGCAGTGGTGTGGTTCACTTATCCCGTGCTGCTCATCGCGGCTCTGCTAATCATGTTCGCGTGCGTGGGCTTGTGGTACAGCAACTAGTGGTGCAGCAACTAATTGCAATGCACTTAGGAAGGAAGTTCAGCATGTCACGTATTATTGTGTGCCCCGACTGCAATATCGAAGTGGTCGACACCGCACCCGCCTGTCCACGCTGTGGACGGAGAATTTCTGGCGATCCGGCCATCGCCTCCGCTGAGCCATCTCCCTCCCACTCGATGAGGGAATCGGAATCGACCGTTCGTACATCTGAATTCCCATCTTATTTTATCAAGCAATTAGGACACCACGATGAAACCGCTTAACCCTGAACTCGAGAAACAGGTCGGCGCCTTAGCCGAGGTTGTTTGTGATGCCTTGAACAGAACTGGGTCAGACACGACTGCACAAGCTCGGCCGCTCGTAGAAGCCCTGGTCCGCGGTGGTTACGCGAGGCTTTCCGATGTGAACTTGCAGTATCGCATCGAAGCTGCAGTCGTTTCGAAGTGTGCCGAGGTTGCGATTCATCGACGTGGTGAAGTGGGAGGGATTACCCGAGAGTTCCAACAGACATTCGATCAACTCGTAGCTTGGCACACTCAAACACCCAGATTCCCTGATGGTAGTCAAGCAGCCAACATCAGCGCAGCCACCGATGCATAGGGTGCTGTTGCTTATACTTCTGATCCTGTTGCTGACCGGACGAATTTAAAAATCAGTCGACGAAACTTACTAAAATTCTACCACTCAAGCGGAGCACAGTTCCCATGTCTAACGTTTCCACTCGCTCGGACGGAGACGTCCTAAAAATCTTGCTCGCAGTCTTACTACCACCCGTCGGTGTTTTTATGGAAGTCGGTGTTGGCCTCCATTTTTGGCTGAACATCGTACTCACGCTGTTCGGCTACATACCAGGTATCATCCATGCGGTGTACATCATCTTGAAGCGATAGTGCCCAGTCCACAATACTATATTCAGACAAAGCAGTGCGGAACCGAAAGCGTAACCGCTCACGCGAAAGTCGCTGATCGCACCGCCGGTCAGTCGCTTGGGTGTCACCCTGTAGCTTGACGCTACCGATATGCCTTTTGCGAGCAGCACTGATCGGCGGAGCGATCAGCGACGTTCGGGCAATTCCGTGAGCGGTTACGTAAATTCAGCCCTCAGGCATTCTGCTTTCCGTGTGCATGAAAAATGTGCGTGGGGCGCTCGACAAGATTCTGTTGGTGCTCCAGCAAAAAATTCGCACCAACGTACATGCGGATGGCACCTGGTACTACATCAAATTGCACCGGCTCTTGATCGATCACCTCGCCGTCCAGCGTAAAACGCATACTGGGTTCGGAATGCAACTGCAATCGCTTGACTTGGCGAAAGATGACTTGATCGCATTCCAAGAAGTTCCCAAGCAGCACCCCTGACACGATATCGATCATGTCGAGCACATTCCCGTCACGAATCAAAATTACGTCCAGCAGTCCATCGACGGGTGAAGCTTGGGGCGCGACAACTATCCGCCCCGCGTTCGTTCGGCCATTGGCGACTAAGACGGCCCATGAATCTAAGTTGGCGAATCGCTCGCCATCGCAATCCGCAGTGACGTGGAAAGTTTTTAAATCTGCCAATACTTCCACGCCACCGCGAAGATAGCAGAGCG
The DNA here is from genome assembly GCA_041741715.1 of Pirellulaceae bacterium. Taxonomy (GTDB): domain Bacteria; phylum Planctomycetota; class Planctomycetia; order Pirellulales; family Pirellulaceae; genus Aureliella. The sequence goes on from JBGSJT010000404.1 coordinate 9,185, forward strand.
CGCCCCACTTGGCTTTCAGCTCTTCAGTCATCTCCTCGGTGACGCGGACACTATTCCCTCCGGCGGCCACGTTCGCGTAATACCGCTCAAAGCCATCCGCTCCGATTCTCACAACGTCGACGGGTATGCACTGCGTTGTGTCGAGCAACCCTATCGCTTCGTCGATGTCATCGGGAATGTGTAGTGTCCCCGCGAAGTCATTGGCGGTCCCCAGTGGCAAGATGGCAAGTCGCGGTCGAGTCGCCTCGTCGAGCAGCATCAACGCGTTGACCACGGCGTTTACCGTCCCGTCACCGCCAGCCACGATGACTGTCTCGATTGCCTTGCTATTCGGCTCACCGAGCAGCACCGATTTCAAATCGGTATCCCGCGTCATTTCGACGATCTGCGTATCGTTGAGACCAAGCCGTATATCCAAATCGCGGTATTGCCTAGCTCGCCCAGAATTTCGATTCCAAATCAATAGTCTTTTAGTCATGAGTTGCTGAGCTCGATGTATGTGGCAGTGTCAATCGTTTCCACCTTCAAACTTTGGATGATTTGTGCTGCGCAGGTTGTTGCGGCTGTGGTCGAGGAAAGTGTGCGTGGAACCGTTGTGTCCCTTGTATCGAGTGTATCCTGCCATGGTGCCATTGCGAAGACGTCAACCACTGACGCTCCGTTTGATCCGCCAGCAAGCTATGTACCAAAGCAATCGCTGTTGGGGTTGGGTAGGCAACGTTTATCTCTTTGAAACACTCCGGGTTATGAGTCGACCGCAGGCATTACCGTGCGTGATGTAGAAAAATCTATTCTGCAGGGTTGGTCGTTTGGCGAGCGTGTTGTTCGCTCACCCAACGCAGTGAGCAGGAGCTTCACTAACTCGAAGTGGAACGCCTTTTGCACGTCTACACTATTATACGAATAGGGGGCTGTCGATGTGATGACGCCCCCCACACCCAGTCCTTAGGAGACAAAAGATGAAAAGTAGAATTCGATGTGTTAGCTTCCTCGGAGCATTGCTAGCTGCAACAGGTTGTATGATTAGCGCTCCCGTTTGGGGAGACGACCAAGTAAACCAGCAGCCTGCGGCAGGCCAAGGGCAAGCTCAGGTTCCCACCGAGGCGGTCGCGGTGCTCATGTCGACAGACGGAAGTAAAGTTTCGGGGACCTTGGTGCTAACCCAAGAGGGAGAGACGGTTCGTATCAAGGGGCAAGTCAAGAACCTATCGCCAGGCAAACACGGATTTCACATACATCAGTATGGCGATTTGCGATCCACCGATGGCAAAGCTGCTGGAGGCCATTACGAAGGGAGCGGTAAGCAACACGGTAGTCCCGACGACGACAACCACCACGCTGGTGACTTTGGAAATATTGTCGCAAGTGATGATGGAGTTGCCACGGTGGACAAGATTTCGAAGGAGCTGAAACTCCATTTCGTAATTGGTAGATCGATCGTCGTTCACAAAGACGCAGATGATTTGAAGAGTCAGCCCTCTGGAAACGCCGGGCCTCGCGTGGCCGTGGGTGTGATTGGATTCGCCAATGTTGGCGGAAATGATGGTTAGTTGATGAACTACAACTAGTGCTTTGTCTAACTTTAATTTTGGGAGTTGGGAGAGTAGAGCGATTGTCCCAATCGCTTGAGAAACGATTGGGAAAATGGTTATACACTGAGCGCTGCCAACCCCAATTTTTAATCTGGACGAAGAACTAGCTCTCGGAAGTCCGTAGTCAGCAAGTGGGCTGTCAAGTGGCTGCAGTCATCGTGGGTCTGCGTGTAAGCCGAAGAGAGAAAGCAACCAACGGCGCAAACTCTGTTACACGTCGGGCTCGCGAATCCTGCGTCACGAACTACAAATCGTGATACAAGTCTACGCACTTGGGGCGTCAAAAAACTGGTACGGCTTAATAGGTTCCGCAGCGATCGTGCACAGTGTCCGGCACACGTGCACGAAAGGTTGACAAAGCTGTAGCGGCTCATACGGAGAATAAACAAACCGGCTTCTCGGCGACCAGGCTATTGGTTGGCGTTCCAAACCTAAGGCATGTCTGCTACGCAGGTAGTTTAGAAAGCCCTGGAGGTCGCGAGGCCATCATGTATACCGCGTGCAGCACGCCAGGGATGAAACCTAGCAGCGTGAGCACGACGTTGATCCAGAAGTATTTTCCGATTCCAAACTGCATGTAGATGGCGGCTGGCGGCAGAATGAACGCTAACAGTAAACGTATGTAGTTCATGGGGTATCCCCTTAAGTAATAGTTAAAGTCCCTCTTCACCGTCATTGGGTTAGGGCAATTCTCCATCGACGAACTGCAGCACGTCGGCGGAACAATAATCTTCGTAAAATACCGCTTTCATAGCTCGTCCTGACTTTCGGGTATTTTTGCGTCGGGGTCGTTTCGAACTGGCGTAATATCGGCCGGTAGTTCGACGTAGATTTTCGTGCCGCATGTTGGGCAGGCTGGTGCTCGATCATCCACTCTTTGACCGCACCCCGAGCAGATCACTTCGTTCAGAAGTGGTTCCTTAGCTGCGTGCTCATCATGTTGAAAGGCCATAGGTGTTTGTCCCTTGAGGTTCGATGCAATTGTTTGCACTGGTCATTCCCACACTGATAGTGCAAAGCAAGTGCCAGTCAGTAGTATTGAGGCTCATCCAGGACGGAATTAGGGCCTCTAGCACTTGCGCCCAGCTCGCTCACGGAGAGCTATTGTGGCGACATTCCAGGCGGGAAGCGACATAGAGCAATCGCGGGAATAGGATTTGCACTCCTCTCCAGCAAAATATTTAACTACTCGAACCAACGGATTCACACCATGAGCATCGCCAGCGTCAACCCTGCGAACAATAAAACGCTAACGACATTCGACTATTTGTCGGTCGATCAAACTGTAACAGCGATCGGCAAAGCCGACGACGCGTTCCGCCAATGGCGTAGAACGTCATTTGAGGTAAGAAAAACAGTTCTTCTGCGGTTTGCAAATCAATTGCGAGAGCGCCATGGAGAGTTTGCGCGGCTCATTACGCAGGATATGGGGAAGCGTATCGCGGAGAGCGTTAGCGAGATCGAGTACTGCGCCAGCATCTCGGAGTTCTACGCCAACGGGGCAGAAAAGTTTTTGGCCAACGAGCCCATGGAGCTCGCTGGAACGAATGCCTACATCCAGTACGCACCGCTGGGAGCTTTGCTCGGCGTCATGCCCTGGAACTTTCCGTTCTATCAAGTTGTACGTTTCGCTGCGCCCAATATTATGGCAGGCAACACTGTGCTGATAAAACACGCCAGCAATGTGCCGCAATGCGCAGTGGCGATTGAAGATTTGTTCCGGGACTGCGGACTACCTGACGGGGTCTACAGCAACCTATTCATCCCGACAGAATTTGTAGAAACGATCATCTCCGATTCGCGAGTGCAAGGTATTTCGTTGACGGGGAGTGAAAAAGCTGGTGCAGCAGTGGCTGCACTGGCTGGTAAGAACATCAAACGTAGCGTGTTAGAGCTGGGTGGTAATGATCCGTTTATCGTGTTGGAAGATGTGGATATAGCGGAAACAGTCAAACTGGCCGTAAAGGGGCGCATGGTCAACGCGGGGCAGTCGTGTGTCGCCTCTAAGCGGTTTATCGTGTTGGAAGCGGTAGCCGAACAGTTCATTTCTGCCTTTAAACAGCAGATGTCTCAATTGAAGCCTGGTGATCCACTAGACGAAGCCACCACACTAGCACCACTTTCCACTGAGGATGCGGCTATCAAGCTGCAACAGCAAGTGCAGTCGGCCATTGACGCAGGAGCGACCGTGCTACTTGGAGGCGATCGTCCGACGCGTGATGGAGCTTACTTCAACCCGACGATATTGACTGGTGTGACACCCGATATGCCGACGTTCGATCAGGAACTCTTCGGCCCTGTGGCTACGGTCTATGTTGTCAAGAATGAGGAGGAAGCAATCAAGCTGGCAAACCATTCCTCTTACGGTCTTGGCGGGAGCGTTTTTTGTAGAGATGTCGAACGAGCGCGGCGGGTGGCAGAACAAATTGAATCGGGGATGGTATTCATTAACCAACCCACCAAGTCGCAAGCCGAACTCCCCTTTGGTGGCATCAAGAATTCCGGCTACGGCCGCGAACTGTCACATCTGGGAATTCTAGAGTTTGTCAATAAGAAACTGATTTATATCGGGAAGAGTTAGCATGGCGCACGACATGCAGTCAAGTTCGCTGAGTCAAATACTGCCAATTTGTTTAACTGGAAAAGAGAATCAATATGAGAATTGCATCGGTCCACGGTCTATGTGTCATGCTATTGCTCGCAAGCGTGGCGACCGCCGAGGATCGCCAGTGGAGTGATCTGAGTGGGCTCTACCGAGTCAACGCTAGCCTCGTTACTGCGGACGATCGATTGGTGGTCTTGCGGCAAAGTGATGGAGAATTGGTGATCTTAAAGAGGGAGCAATTGTCAGAGGCAGACCAGGAATACCTGTCCAAGAACTCGGATGGTCTTTCCTCTGCAAAAGAAAGTGAAAAGAAGCCAGTCGCCGATGCTACCACCGACGAGAAGCCTATCACCACCGCTGACGGAGTAACCGATATTCCCTCGCAGATCACACGCTGGCGCCTACGTAGCGGAGGAGAGATTCGAGGACAACTTGTCGGTTTTGCCTCTCAAATGTTTACGATCCGACGCGTTCAAGGAAAAGTGCTCGTCAATGAGATTGCGCTGGCCGATCTACCGGCAGCGTTTGATTTGATCTTACCTGCCGTCGTTTCCAAGATTGACAACAAGCCGATAGTCGACCGCCAGGAGCTCGAAAAGCACATTGCGAGTGGCGGGGGTGGGCCGTTTGCATATACGGTCAACGGTGTTCAGGTTCAACTCGAGGAAGGTTCGACGTTGACTATTCCGATTGAATTTTTAGAGTCGGGCGAAGCTAACTTGGTAATGCCTGGATTCAAGCGCTGGCTAGCTGCACGTGAGGGAGAAGTGGCGGAGGATGACCGATACAACACAGACTCTCGTGAACGTCTAATGCTCGACAGCTACGCACGGTTGCGCGGACCCGATAATGTCGCGGAGAGAAATTACAGACAGCTCGAGCTCGGACTGCTTACGGTCAATGCAGGAATCACCGAAATATGGGAAGTTGCATTACTTCCCAATGCGCCGTATGGTTACCCACGCAGTGTCCTTATTCCGGGCCGCGACAGTGCAACCGCCGAGCAAATAGCCCTCCGGCAGTATCCTGGCTGGCAAGTGGCTTATGTCAAGAAACTCAGCGACTGAGCTCCATTCGTGAAATAACAGTATCTACCAGCAGAACGTAGACGCCCTGCGGTCTGGCGACCACAGCTACAGGTGAGTCCCGAATTTTATTTCCCGCTCGACGTTAATTGGACAACGCCACTTTAGCTGATATTGGGACCTAAAGTAGCGCTGTCCAAATACTTCAACTGTTTTAAATTGAATCGACGGAAACGCAACGCCTATCGGTCGCCCAGTTCGGGTAAGACGAACGTCTGATCAGCATACTGGGCAACGAATTCCGTTATCGACTGTTGCTGCTGCCGTGTAGATTCGTCGGCAGCCTCCTGAACGCGGCCATCGGCGTGTGAAACAAACATTTTCGGAACTTTGACGCGGACTGTCTGTTCGACCGTCACTATCACTTTGGTTTTGCCACCTTCGGGCTCGGCAGTCAATGTCGCTGTGTAATCCTCCAGGTTGCCAGCGGGTTGATTGGCTTTGGTGTGAACTCGCATTTGGTGCGGTTCGATGGCCGCCTGCTGAGTTAACGATAATCGATCGGCCTCTAAGGCAGGATCTTCGAGACTGACGACAAGCTGCTTGGTGGCCACGAGATCCGATTTTGATTTGCCGCGCAGCGCGTTCAAGATCGGGTGCTCATCGTTGGCTGTATCGAGCGACAGCCCTTGCAATTGCTCCTCGATCAACTCCATTCCAGAATTGGCAACGATAGCCGCAGTGGCATCTTTGCGAACCATGATTTTTCGAAACTTGTCGAAGTCAGCATCAATAACAAACGATCTTTCGCTGTAGCCGCGTGCGGCATGGCTCACCGAAGTCATCTGCCATGCCAGCACGCCAGCGGTAGCCAATAGCAGCGTGGCGATTGCGAGTCCGATGATAACTGTTGCCGGGCGTCCCAGGGTCGATTTCTTTTTGCCAGGTGATCTGTCCAGGGCTTCCATGGTGACTTAAATCCTTCCCATCAATACCAGTATCAGCAGAATAATCAGAATCAGCCCGACACCGCCACTGGGACCATAGCCCCAACTACGACTATGCGGCCACGCTGGAATAACTCCCATCAGCAGTAAGACTAAAATGATCAATAAGATTGTGCCGGACATGATTTGTTCCTGAGACTTGTGCGATGTTGCGTGACGTCAATTACTAGGCAAACGGCATGCCGTCGGTTGATTGACAGTGCATATTGATTGTCACGCGTGAAAAGTCATGGGGACGGAATTCGACAGACTGCGCTCTTAACGCTCAAGCTGATCGGAAGCACAGCAGAGATACTGTCGAGTTGCGCTCTCGGAGATCGACTTAATTGCTCCCCGGTCATGGAAAAGAGGTCAGACCGTCGAGTCATGCCCAGCGGCACACGATTCGCGTTGGTCGCATCATGGTCCAGCAGGTGCGAGTGTTTGCTGGCGAAGTGCAAACCCTAACCATTACTGGAGTCATTGCTGTGCGCGTGCTTTTTGTTATCGTTGCCATCGTTTTACTACTGATGTTGTTCGGCTGGCTCCGTTATGGAACGCCCGATGGTAGGCCAAGTATTCAGGTTGATACCGACAAGGTACAGCAAGACACTAACGAAATTGCCAATCAGACGGAGCGGGTAATTGAACGAGCCACAGAGGCGGTCAATGGTCAATAACAGCACTGATCGCCGCGGGTTATGAAAATGGCGAGCTTAACTCCGTTTCCTCTGTTCCCTCATGTTAACCAGGTGTCCATGAACTCTTTGTTCATCAAACGGCATGGAAGTTGCGTTTGCTCATAACCACAATCCACAATCACCCGATCCAGGAGATAATGATGGCGACGAAACATCTACAGGCTGATGCAGCGTTAACTAAGATAAAAGATATGGCTGAGGCGATCGACTTTGCGATGCTGTGTACGAACCTTGGTTCCAAACCCTTCCATGCCATTCCGATGAGTACCAAGCGTGTAGACGAAGCTGGAAGCATCTGGTTTCTTAGTGGCAGGGATAGCACACATAACGCAAATATCCAGCGTGATCATCACGTTGAACTGATCTATTCGCAGCCCAGTTCCATGCGGTTTCTCAACGTCTTCGGTCAAGCCACGATTTGTACTGACCGTGAAACGCTCGCGTCGCTTTATGGAGGCAGCGATGATGCATGGTTCGACGGCGTTGATGATCCGAACTTGACTGCTTTGGAAGTCAAGCCCATCGATGCGCACTACTGGGATACCAAGAGCAACAGATTGATTGCATTGCTTAAGATGGGCGTCTCCGCCGTGACCGGTAGCAATGCTGATCTGGGTGAGCATGGAAATTTGACGGTCTAAGTTCTATTTAGGCGGTTTTTAGGACACTTCTCGCTGAACGCCGGTATGGCTAACTCTCCCTGGGGGAGAGTCGCGAGTAATGCGAGCGGAGAGGGGGGCTTTGTTGCAATTTCCCTCCCCGTCGCTTAGGCTCCGACCCTCCCACCGTAAGTTACGTCGAATACGACGTAACTTACGGTGGGAGGGTGAGTTGCACCGTAACTAAACCGGCGATCAGCGAGAAGTGTCGTTTTTAGGCGGTTTTCAGGGGGCGAAGTCGGCGATTGTAGAACACTTGTCCCAATTGTTTCGCCGGGATGGCTAGCGGTATAGGGCTAGCATATCTGGCTCAGGGTTTCGAACGATTGAGATAATTGTTCTACGTTGAAGCGGTCCCCAATGAAGACGTTCACCAGTAAGCTAACTTTACGTTATAAAGAATTCTGCCATGACAGCTCTCATTACAGGTGCTTCGTCGGGAATAGGCGAAGAACTCGCGCGTCTGTTCGCCGCTGATGGGGAAGATGTAGTGCTGGTGGCGCGCAGTGAAAGCAAGCTGAACGAGCTCGCGAATCAACTGAGCAAATCGCATAGCATTACGGCAACGGTCATTGTCATCCCCGGTTGGAAGAATCGCTTGATGGTTACCAGTACATCCTTTGTGCCCCGCTTCGTAACTCGCAAGCTGGTCGCAAGAATGCAGCGGACTTAAGCGGAAGGCGCTCGTACTGTGCACCTTGGCGCATCGAGCTGATACCTATTGGTTGCGAACTTGCCGCTGCACGACAAGTTCTTGTGGCGAGATTTGCTGAGTGTAACGCCAAGCCAATTCGACCAATTTAATGTGATCTATGGGTTTGGACAGGTAGTCGTCGCAGCCCCCATCTAAACAGCGTTCACGATCACCTTTCATGGCGTCGGCGGTCAAGGCAATGATGGGCGTCTGAATTCCTGCCGCGCGGAGTTTGGCGGTCGCTTGCAATCCATCGACGTGGGGCATCTGCATGTCCATCACTATTAAATCGAACGGGACCGCAGAATCGCGTGCAGCAAGCACAGCGTCAATCGCTTGCTGTCCATCCTCAGCGGTCACGACGGTTGCACCCGCCTTTTCTAAAAAGTGTTGGCTGATATGTCGCACATCGCGTCGATCGTCGACAATCAAGACGCGGCAGTCTAGTTTGATTGCAGGTGCGACGCGTTCAACGGGTCCCGCATTTCCTGGTTCGGAGTGCGGTTCGATCAACTCGAGGCCCTGTGCCGAGTCGATGGGCAAACGGACGGTGAAGGTCGATCCCAATCCAAGTTGGCTGGTGATCTCGATTTCGCCCCCCAACATGCGAATCAGTCGTTGGCTAATGGCGAGTCCCAGTCCGCTCCCGCCGTACTGTCGTGTCACTGAGGAATCCCCCTGCGAAAATGGCTTAAACAAGCGCTGCTGCTGTTCGCCACTCATGCCAATGCCACTATCCTGCACAGATAATTCCAATACCTTGTTCGAATTGTAGAATCGGACCGCAAGCGTGACGTTTCCATGTTCCGTAAACTTGATAGCGTTACCAATCAAATTAATAAGCACTTGACGTAATCGGGTAGCGTCGGTTTCGATTATCCAGGGAACTTGGCCATCGTAGTTAACTTCAAAGTGTAAATTCGGCTTCTGCTCCGCGCGCACACGCATGAGCGTCTCGACTTCAGCTATTAAATCAGGCAAACTGCAGGGTAGCCGGGCGATGCTCACCTTTCCTGCTTCGATACGCGATAGATCAAGAATGTCGTTGATAAGACTCAATAGGTGCTCGCCGTTGCGTTTCATGATGGAGACACAATTGCGATTGTCGGGATCCTTTAGATGTTCCAATAATACATCTGCGTATCCCAAAATGGCCGCCATCGGCGTTCGGATTTCGTGGCTCATATTAGTGAGGAATTCGCTCTTGGAACGATTTGCGGCTGAGGCCAACTGTTCGCTCTCGATCAACCGCGATTCACGCGATTTGCGATCGGTGATGTCGACCACTGTTCCATCAAAGCTGACTGGATATTGATTTTGAGAAGAGCCGTCGAAGTGTGAAGCACCCTGCGCCAATACCCAGCGAACACTTCCATCGCGATGCACCACGCGGTACTCCATGCGATAGGGTTCTGGATTGTGGGGAGAGGTCGCTTGCTCGATGGCTTCTCGCACTTGCCGGCGATCTTCCGGATGAACCATCCCCAGAGCCGCGTTAAGTGTGTTCTCAGGAGTAGTGATGTCGTTAATTCGCCGAAAGGTGGCATCTGTTGTTAAGCGTTTGGACCTTAGGTCGAAGTTCCAAGCCCCCATTTCACCAGCGTCTAGTGCTCGCTGCAACTGCTCGCGAGTCACCCTTAGACTTGCCGCCGCGTGTTCTGCCTTGGCTCGGTTGCGTTCTAGCAAATAGAGTACCCCTCCCACCAGAATGAGGCCCGTCAGCGTGGAGAGAATCGAAGTGGCAATCCCACCGCGATACGATTCCTCCGCAACCTCTGCCCGTACAGTCATTAGCTCGCTCTCCACCAGACGCATTTCATCCAGCTTAGCAATGACCTGTTCTATTTTCCTTTTGCTCCCGCCGCTCACAAACGTCTCTTCTGCCGCTTTGGCTCCCTCGCGCTGTCGTACCGTGATCATACGGCGGAGTTCTTCGGTCCGTTCATTAATCAGCTTTCTGACCTGACGGGCACTCGATTGCTGAGCGGCGTTATTTCGTGTCAATGCTTCAAACTCGGCGAGCTGCTGTTGCGCTCGGCTGAGGGCTAGCTCAAATGGTACTAATTCGGAATTGTCGCCGCTGATCAGAAACCGCAACTGGTTTCCTTCCGCATCGATGATGGCCGTCTCAATGTCGCGCAGCGTCCCTAATGCTTCATTGGTTTCGCGCACGATCAATCGCGTATCGCGGAGTTGTTTGAAGTTGCGGACTGCAATGACTCCACTCACCACCAAGACGACGATGACCAAGGAGATCGCCGTCGGTTCGAGTAGGCGGCGGGTGTGAAGTTGCAGCGGTGCGTTCAAGGTAGTCTCCTAAGGTGCATAGGTTGTGGCAATCGATCATTTTCACCTCCCCCTGCGTCGTAAACTTAATGGCGTTTCCAACCAGATTGATCAGAACCTGTCTCATACACTTCGGATCACTTTCGATTTCGGCAGGAATCAGTCCACCGTATTCCACGTCAAAGTCGAGCTTACTTTCGGTTGCTCGAACCTCCATAATCGAACGTATATCTTCAACCAAACGATTGGGGGCGAACCGTTCGCGATTGAGTTCGAACTTGCCAACTTCGATCTTCGATAGATCGAGAATGTCGTTAATGATCTCCATTAGCAACAACCCGTTGCGGCGAATGGTGCGGACCTACTCGATCAAGAACAGCATCGCTAACGTTCTCTTGCCCGATCCAGGCATACCTTCAATCAAGTACAGCCGATCCGCAGTCAAACCTCCGTGCAAAATCTCGTCCACCGCTAGAACGCTGGTGCTGATCTGGAAATGTGGTAGGCAATCGGGCGAATCCATCAATTCAGTTGCAATTGGTAGGGAGGTCGGTCATCCAACAGTTTTCTGGAATTAGTAAGAATAATGCTGTATAGGAAATTCCGTGCCATTGAGATCACGATAGCATTTCGACGGGAAATGGCGAGCCTCTGCCAGCAGCCCGGCAGCGACCAGCCGTAGACATATCAAATCCGTTGGCGAGTCCTAATAACTATCAGTTGATGATCACTGCGGTCAACCACACGTCCTCCGCCTGAGTAAGCGCCCCGCTTGGTAGGAAAACAGCGATCATTTACCGCTCAATGATCTGGCTGGTAAGCGTCCAGTCTGATCGGGCATAAGCCGTCAGGCATGAGTGCCGCATTCAACGTGCTTTAGTTGATATGGAAAATTCGGTCTCGCCTTCTTGACTCCGTTCGATCTCAGGTTCGCCGCAGCCACTTCGGTTGTTGGCCCAGCGTTTGCTTAAGACCGCCAGTGCAATGCGCGGACCGTTGGCAACTTCCATAACCTACTCCACCGCAACAGGACTGACGGATGAGCCACATGACAAACCAGCCATACGATTCATTTCTTATTAGTGGTGCCAGCGACATTGGCAGGAAACGATCTGAGAACCAGGATCATTTTTTGGTTGCTTCGCTTCGTCGTCAGCTAGTCGTTGAACAGACCGACGTCCCTCAGTCGTTGCACGATGAGATGTTCGGTTGCCAAGAGGGGAAGCTCTTGGTAGTCGCAGATGGCATGGGAGGTCATCATGGTGGCGAGTTAGCCAGCCGTACGGCCATAGAAACGTCCGCGCGGTACGTGCTCGATATGATGCATTGGTTTCTAAAATTGTCTCCGAACAGCGAGCAGGAGTTTGAGAACGAACTGTCGGAGTGCCTATCGTCCATTCAGGAGGAAATTTGGCTGCAGGGGGGAAAGCATGAGCGACAGATGGGGACAACCGTTACGATGGCCTATCTTCTCTGGCCCCGAATGTTCGTCATTCACGCGGGGGATAGTCGATGTTACTTGTTACGAGATAATGATTTGATGCAACTTACAACAGATCACACCATTGCCCAACAGCTCATTGATTCAGGTGAGATGGCAGCGGAGGACGCTGCGGTCGCGCACTGGCGTCACGTCTTATGGAACTGTGTCGGCGGCGATCGACAGGTTCGCCCGGAAGCAGTCCGCTGCCATCTGAAACCCCATGACATCGTTATCCTCTGCAGTGATGGGCTCACGGGAATGATCGACGATTCGGAGATTGTCTCCATCGTCACTTCTTCAACTACAAGCCAGCAAGCCACGACACGATTGATTGAAGCAGCCAATGCGGCTGGCGGCCACGACAATGTGACTGCTGTTGTTTGCCGCATTGGCCAGCCCGATCATTGCGACGAATCCACTGCAATCGGTTCAACACTTAAAATCGCGTTCTGACAAAACAATTGCCTTGGTCGTTTCTTACACGGGTATCCACTGCAAAACCCGTGAGCTTGCACCCAGTCCGCTCAGTACTCTTCTCCTCTTGCAAGAACCAGTCAATAGGGTGCTTCAGTGCGTATCGAGAACCAGCGATCAGACGGCAGCCGTGTTGGTTACCCTGCTCAGCTTCGTGAGCAGCTTGTCCGCTTTCTCTTCGTCGTCCATGTTTTCGCCAAGCTGCTGTTTAGCGAGCTCGTATCCGAGCTTATCGGCCCAAGTGCATAGGGTGCCGTAGGTCGCAATTTCATAGTGCTCGACTTTCTGGGCCAGGGCAATTAGAACAGCGTCCATGACGTCGGGATCGGCATCCTCGGCCATCATCGACTCAGCTTCAGTGATCAACCCAGCCATCGCTTCACACTTCTTCGCCTTGGCTGGCTTGCCCGTATCCTCAAATGCCTTTTCAACTCGCTGCACGTGCATTTTGGTCTGCTCTAGATGATCATTGAATGCCTTTGTCAACTTTTCACAGGACGCCTTTTTTGCCATTGCAGGTATTGCTTTGGTCAATTGTTTTTCAGCGCTATAAACGTCTTGCAATTCATCATGAAACGCATCGGCCAGGGTCTTTAGCTTTGCCATCGTACTACTCATTCACTGGTTAGGGGAAACTTGTTTATATTGGTCGCCATCGATTTGCGACTCTCATCTGCCTGAGAGCATTTTCGATACCACAATTTTTCGATACCACAATATCGTCGACTGGTGCACAAGGTAGAATCGCTCTCACGCCGACGCTTAAGACCTCGCCGTAGTCGCCTTCAAAGCGGACGGGATTGCCGGGGAGATAGGGATGTTCGATAACGAGTTTACGAATTGTTAGAGATGAGCGACAACACTAGAGTTCGCAAATCAAATATTCGCAATTTTCGCGCTGCGGCAAGACACCTCCGAATGATGATCGTTGAGCCAACAGACTGCGCGATTAGCTTGCAAAATGCTTAGGGAGATCTATGTTCACAGAATCCTTTTGGAGCCGCAAAACAATTGGGGACGTCGACGTCGTTTTTCATGACGGACTATATCACCTTTTTCATTTGGTGCTACCGAATCATGACTTCGTGGCGCATGCGATTAGCGACAACGCCCTAAATTGGCGGCGAGTCGACAATGCTTTGTTCATCGGCCACCCGGGCAGTTGGGACGATCTGATGCTATGGACCATGCATGTTTCCGCCGATCCACATCGCTCTGGGAGCTGGCGCATGTTCTATACCGGACTATCGCGCCGTGACCAAGGGCTAAAGCAGCGGATCGGACTGGCTGTCAGCGATGACTTGTATACTTGGCGCAAGGCTCCTGTCGATTGGCAAGATCGACGCGGCGCAACCGATCCAGAACTCGTTAAGCGTGCATGTGAAAAGCTGCCGCGTGGGATTAGCGACAGCATTCGGTCCTCGCAGGATGCGTCGAGCTGCTTTCCGCTGGAACCGGACCCGCAATTCTATGAATTTTCAATTGACGACGCACGACGCTGGATCAGCTTTCGCGATCCGTTCTACTTCCGTGATGACGATCAGGGCTGGTTGTTGGCGGCGGCGCGCGTCAACTCGGGACCACTGGTTCGCCGTGGCTGTGTGGCGGCCATGCATGAGAGCGAACCCAATCAGTTTATATCGCGACCACCCTTGTTTGCGCCTCAAATATACGATGATATCGAGGTACCAAACTTGTTCCGCGTTGACGGCGAATATTTTTTGATCGGTAGCTTGCGCGAGGATGCGAAAATACGTTATTGGCACTGTGAATCATTAGGGAAGGCATGGCGCAACTATTATGACAATGTGCTATTGCCGAAGGGGAATTACGCAGGACGCATCTGTCATGATGAACAGGGTGTGCTGCTTTGGAATTTCTTCACCGACACGGTGAACGATCGAACCAGCAACAATCTAATGCCGCCTCCCAAGCGTCTGCGCCGCAGTCCGACCGGTCAGTTGCGAGCCACCACGTTCGAAGGCTTCGAGGCCCGCGTCAGGGAGACCATTGATTGGCGGCGTGTAAGGACATTGAAACACAAAGCCGACCAGGAAGTATGCCGAGTCGAAGATGGCTCTCTTCGTTTAATTAGCGAGGCTGGCTTCCAGGCTTTTGTGTTGGAGCAGCCGCTGGCTTGTTTCAGTCTTTCCGCCATGCTTGTGATGCAGGGAGTAGGCAAGTGCGGATTGGTGTATCGCATCGATCCAGATACTCATGATGGCTATTACGTATCGCTAGACCTGTTGAAGGGGGTTGCGGAGATTCGAGCTTGGGGGACGGGCCCGCTTCACTCGGGCGAGAAGATGATGCAGTTTAAATCGCTGCAATCAGGTAACTGGTATGATTCTGGACCGCGTGACATCCAGATTCGCTTGCTTTCTTTCGGTAGTTATCACGAATTGAGCATCAATGGCCGTGTGGTTCTATCTTTGGCCGATGCCACCTTCAACGATGGTCTGCTCGGGTTTTATGTCGAAACCGCCGACTTACGAATCGAGGACATCAAGCTCCAAAGACTTCATCCACCCACTCAATCTGACGAACACTTGACGACTGGCTGATCATGCGCGGTTTGTCGCAACATCGGTG
>JBGSJT010000405.1:0-21887 GCA_041741715.1 Pirellulaceae bacterium
GAAATTCGACGGCTGGTTGCCTCTCGTCGATTGCAATTCTCTGGATCGAAAGGCTGATTGCATTAATTCTTCAACGCGATAATCCCCCCGAAATCGGGGAAAATCCAAGTTCGAACCAGTTTCCGGACAGACACTAACTAGCACGGTCTTTGCTCAAGTCTAGTTCATCTGTCACCAACGGTTAAGCACGCCACCCTAATTCGAGTAGCTTCTACTATACTGGAGAGGCTTCCCCCCGGCACACTCAATACCCGCAAGCTGTCCAAGCAAAGCATCGCGGCAGATACCCACCGCCGGGTGGTGGGAGTAGGGCCCCACACTTAGCCACATGCGTCTTAATAACCGATTCGATCCTCGCACCGAGTCCACCAAACGCATTCGGAACCGACTCGATGCGATGGTGGGAATGCTGGTACTGGTACCGGTCAGGTAGAACTGGCTGCCCTAGTCCGCGAAAACGGTACGTGCTCAACAAAGCGAGACCCTTTTTAGGGAATCGAAGGGCACAGAAATGGATCGCACTGTTTAAACTGAAAGCTTGTCTCGTAGATACGTTCAGTCGAACGCATCTACAGCGCCAAGTTGAATCGGAAAACCAAGCACGATGAATACTTCGATAAATTATGCATCTAAAAGTCTCATGGATCTGAGTTCGCCCTTGGCGGAATCGGTCCAACCGGATTTGCAAGCCGAAAAAGCCAAGCAGACTTTCAAGAAGTTTGTTGGTTCCCTACAAAAACGGTGGTTCTACTACTTACTCGTTACCTTGCTGGCCAGTGGGCTTGGATATTTGGCCGCCAGTAGATTTGGTGCCTACAATTACAAATCAACTTCACTTGTCAGAGCCAAATCCATCCAGTTCCCTCCCGGTCAAGCTTTTTACACACCTCCAAGAATACAAGACTTTCAGAAATATCTAGCCGAACCTGAGGTTACAACATCTCTGATTGAGGATTTTGATCTTGCCCGTTCGCCAGGAAAGTTATTCGAGCAACAATTCGATCATAGTACGGAAGTAGTCACCGTCGAAATGTCATCCAATCAACCGGAGACGGCGACGGAATTAGTCAATCAATTGGTCGTTCGAGCTATCGACAAATCAACGGAAGAACGAACGACCAGGCTGGCATCGTCATTGAACTACTTTCGTCGCTTAGTCGAAGAGGCAGAAGCCAAGGCCTCCGCCCAGCGACATGCCAAAGTTGAACGAATGAATGCGCTGAGACGCAGCCTTACAGATGACGACAACTCCCAACTACAATTTGATGAATTGACGGAAGTCGTAAGTCTCCGGCGCAGCGAGTTGTCAGAACTCGAATCCGAACTGAAAGATTCTCAACGTTTGCTCAAGATACTGGAACAAGATGAGCAGGCCCTCGTCAGCGAAACACATGACGAACTTAAAGACGATTGCCTCCACCAAATCGAGTTGATGTCGCAACAATTCACTGCAACTTCACCTCAAGCTGACGACTTGGAAGAAAAAGCGGAACGGGTCAAGTCCATCTCGGCTCATGGTGTCAAAAACCGAGATGAGCTCACCGATTGGCTGCGGTCCATTGCAGTAGCTACGAGAATTCAGTTGAGTATACCGGCGGAGAACCAAGCAGCCTTAGATCGCATAGTTGAAAATCGATACGACCTACGGAATCGGCTGCTGCTACTCCCTGAGAAGATCGATGAGACCGCACGGACACTTGCTCAAGCCACGCAAAAACGTGCACAGCTTGCAATTAGCGAAGAATTCGAACTGGAGAACACCCCTGAAATCCAGGAGTTAAGCATCTTGATCACACGTGCCGAAGAAAACGCGGAGCAGATTGCAGCAGCCATTGCTTGGATCGAGAATCTGCAAAAGCTGGATACGCCGGCGTTCGAACAAATGATGCCAGCCTCCGTCGACAGTGCCGTTGCCAAGGGCAATCACCCTAAGTTATTTGTGTTAGCTTTTGGAATGACGGGATTACTACTAGGTTTTCCCCTGCTACTGTTCGATCTCTTCTATGCACCGATGACCGCTACTCAAAAGCTGGGAAATGAACTTGGACTAGCCACAATTCCTACCCACGAAATCATGGCCCGCACCTCGGTCCATGCTGGGTTGCAGGCGGGTGATCCCGAACTTAGGTTACTCGCCCTCCGCATTCAGCAGATGGCACGCGAAGCCCGCGGTTCGGTGGTGCTGTTCAGTAGCCTGGCAGACCACATCTCAACCAACGAACTGACTACGACTTTGGCTCAGTGCTTAGCCGCCCGTCAGGAAAAAGTCCTGATAATCGATTTGGAATCGATTGGAGAAAATCGATTGCAAAGCTCAACCCCCAAACGACTCACTGCATCCGCCCATACCACTGGCCACGTGTCCCCTGCAACTTCAAGTAACCGGGGCAACGGCCTTGCCCCAGCCCCGCTTTCCGGCAAAATGGTCTGTGGGGACGGTCACTCACTAGTCAGCCCTAGCATGGGGCTTGCACAGGCACTTTCTGGCGGAGCCAAAGTCCCGGAGGAAGTGACGATTGAGCATGGCGACGACGGTGTGGATCGAGTGCTGCTCGGTTCCGGCGAGCTTCCTTTGGAAGCCTTTGCAACTCCGCTGATGGGCCAATTGCTCGACACCTATCGCAACGACTATTCCATGGTGTTGCTGAGCGGACCGGCAGCCAAGCATTTAGCAGATGTACACATGTTGGCGGCACGTTGCGACGGCACTCTGTTTGTGGCCCCCGAGAAGGGTCAAGTTGGCCAAACAGCCCGCCGTACCGTTATTGAGTTAATGGAGAATCGCCGCGTGATCTTGGGACTTGCCGAAGTTCCAGGCTAATACAAGAGATTTTCTATGCACGGCGAAGTCTGGATCGAGTGGTGCATCGCTTGGCTCTATATGCTCACCGCCTATTTTTCATGGCAACGCTGGCGTTACTCGAAGCTACAGCCGAAACTTGGTCCCGAAGGATGCTTCTGGCTGTTGTTAGCTGCGGTGTTAGTTATATTCGGTATCAACAAGATTGCCGACTTGCAAACCGTCCTCCTCGCTAGCCTGAAATCCTTGGCTTTAAGCCTCAATCTCGCCGAGGCAAAGTTAACTTTGAAAGTAGCTCTTGCCGGGGCAATCTTGGGGGGAAGCCTATTGAGTGCAACTTGGCTAGTCTGGCGATTTCGAAACGTGTTTCGTCTTTACCCGCTAACTCTGCTTGGGCTGGCTGGCTTGGCAAGCTACTACCTCGCACGCGCTGCAGATTTTCTGGGTTTCGCACTCCCCATGCCTCTTGCTGCCGGAACTTGGGGACTTGAGGCAGTCGGCCTTGTTATTCTCCAAGTCGTGGTTGGCAGGCCCCAAGCGGAATCCGTGGCCCAAGCGGAATCCATGGCCCCAAGGGAAAAGCAGTAGCAAAACGATGGCTATGCTTGGATTCACCGCAGTTGGCCTCCGCCTGGGAACACCTACGTAAGACAACCCATACAGACGTAGTAGTCTGGGCAAAGTTGAACCAACTCAAGATATCAGCACGTTGATAACTGGAACAAATTTTTATGTCTCAAGACCGCGCCCTGCTTCTAACAGTGGCCATCTATTTGCTAACGACACTGGTTTGGGTGCGCAATGGAGGGAATTGGACTTGGGGGCGTCAGTCGATCCTGGGTGGCGCGGCACTGCTGGTAGCAACTGCAGACCGATATTTTCATTTCAGCCAGGGTGCTGCGGATATCATGCGCTGGTTAGCCCTAGAATACGGCTGGTATGAGACGCGTCGATGGCTGCAAACAGCAGTTGCTCTGCTTATCGTGTCGGGTATTGTTGCGGTAGGTCTCGTCCACTTGCGGTCAACTCGCAACAAGCATTCGATCATGCGTGTGTCAGCGCGTACGATCTGTTTGTTAACGCTTCTTAGCTTCTGTTGCGTGCGTGCACTCTCCAATCATTATATCGATGCTTGGCTGGCAGGCACCGTTGTTGGCCTACGCGTGAACTGGATTATTGAGTGGCTGCTGTTAGGCTTGGTCATCTTCTACTCCTACCGCCCTGCCCAACATGCCTCCTAACGTTTTCACGCGGAATGACTTTAGTTTATAAACGGTCAAGTAATACGATCCGTGTTTCTTTGACTAAAGGAAAAAGGGATGTAGTATTAAATGATCTAAAGACACTTTCATCTCGAGGTTAAAGATGGTACAGCTTGCCGCGCGTCGACTTACCTGGGGTGCTCTTGCACTCGCGTCCCTTTGCTGCTTGTCCGTACCGGCAAATGCTGGATTCATCCGAACTACAATGGATCTCCGGTCAACCCGGCCACTGGAAGGTACTTCCCTTAGTTTTACTGAGGTAGGTCTGACCGTGGATGGCGTTACGTTCGACGCTACGGTTAGCGTGACCGGTTCTGCGAAGGTAAGGAGCAACAACAATGGCCTGGGGGTAGAGGGCGGCACGCCAACGTTGATCGGTGCTGGCGAATGGCTGAAGCTCACAATGAATATCACGAATGTAACGGGGGGTGCGGTGTTGTTCGATGGCTTTGCAGGTGTCGGGCTGGAGAATTTTGAGAACAACGATCGCGGTTTCGTTAGCTCCAACCTAAGTGGTTCGCCGGTACTCGCTGCCTTAGTTCCTCGTGCTGACACGTTCGGCCTGTCGTCGCTTTCGACCACCATTTTTGTGGTCGGACATCATCCCGTCTCAACAGGAACAAGCAGCTTCCGCCTCAAAACGGTCTCGGCTCAGTTTTCTTCTGTTGCCGCAGTACCGGAACCCGCCACCGGAACGCTCTTTTTGAGCGGACTTGTATTCGCCGCTGGCTACCGCAACCGCCGCCGCCAAAACTAGACGGAGCTGGCATAGCAGCTTCCGCGTTATATGCGAGCTGCCCGACGGCAAGTGAAGCTGGGATGATACCCAGGAGTTGGCCGAACACAAAATGCCCAACCAGCTCTACAAATCACTTGCCACCGCTCGCCTACCGACTTCTCGGAACCATCATTGATTGTCGATTGCTTTGCGAGCATCGACGAGAGTTTGACGCTCCACTGATCTGGGCAAGAACTTACTCAACGTGAACCGACGTGCGTGATACTCGGCAATTTTCGCTGCTAAGTCAAAGCGTTGGACTTTGATCGCAAACCCGATGAAATCTTCAGCGTTGGCTCCATTGAGTTCATTATGCTCCATTAAGGTGACTACCGAGCGCATGACACGACTGCTGCTAAATCCTCCGTCCGAACTATCGAGCACAGCCCGGTCAAACGTCTGATAAAAAGCGAGTACCGTTCGCGCGTAAATAATATCAGCTTGTGGTTGAGGTAATAGGTCGGCTACAGAACCCACGTAGGCCCCGGCCTCACCGGGAGAGCCACCCCACCGAGGCAACATGTGCATGGATAGGTTCTGTGCAATTCGAGCATCAAAGGGATAGTTTTCTAAGAACTTCTTGTGCAATGTTTGCTGATCAGGAATCGAACTTCCTGACTGCCCTCCAGCAATAATCCCTACTCTCAAGGCTGCGCACGAGGGAGATTCAGCTCGCAGCAAAGGGCGCACATCTACCATGGCCAATTCAATCCGCTTTTCAAATTCATCCCAACTCGCCTGCGTTACCGTGCTGGCGTACCCTTTGCCACGGGCCGCATAACCAATTTCGTAATGCCTAAAAGCTGAGGCGACCAGAGCCATTTCGCTACCGCTAGCTTTCCAATTTTCCAACGCCAGTATGGATTCGCGCATGGTAACCAAGTCCGCTTCCGAGGCTGCGGGTTGTCCGGTCGGATCCGCTCCCTCAGACTTCCCCGTCTTGGCTAAGATCATTTCGATTTCGGCCCAACGATATCCGACATTGTTGGCAATATTGGCATAAAGCGACTCGCCGTATTCGATACGAGTCCGCTGCATCTTCCTAAGTTCCTGGGCAGCTAACTCTAATTGCTCAAATCTCCCATCCACAGCCAACTGCCCGAGGCGCAGCAACGTCCACCTGCCCACCACATCCTTCCAACGCTTGCGATGATAGACCCTCAGTCGTTGAGCATCTCGAACCACACAAACCTCCGTAGCAAGATTGGTTTGGACCTCCAAAACGGGCTCTGAGCCTAATGGAAACTCGAGAGAATAGAGGGTTTCACCTAAAAGCAGATCTTGCAAAAAGTAGTCGCGCCCCCCGCCTTTGTTCGGTCGGCTCAGACAACTCGTTAGCCACTCGCTAGTGAAGTCACGTGTCCCTAAGCAAGTTGCATGGGTCAAGAAATTGGCATGGACCCGTTGTATCTCGAGCTGTTCGGACGGCAGCACACGGGCATATTCATACGGCTCCATAATGTAGTCCGTAATACTTCCTGCGATCAACTGGTCGTTGAACGGCTGATTGCTTTGTAGCGTCCCTAGCTTATCAACGCGGCCGTTCTTCGAACTGTCCAGGTGCCAACGGATGATGTCCGAGTTGACTTGGGCCAGTACCCACAACGCGTCGGGGCGAATCGCTACAACTGGACTAGAGATCGCCTCACCCGCGTATTGAAGTGTGGTCTGAAGTTTTTGGTCAATCACATACATACGTCCCTTGGCAGTCGAAACAACCGTGACCGGTGAATTGAGGGCACCGGCGAAAAAAGTGAGTGTATCCGCGACCGGCGGTTTCCAGCTATGCAACGTTTCTCCGGTACTTGCGGAGATGCAGTAGACGGTCGACCGATCCATAACCATCAATTCGTCCACACCGGCACGCCAGCCAACCCGATTGCAGGTGTCCGATGGTAAGGAATGCTTCTCAACGATCTTGGATTGTGTTAGATCCCAAACTTCTAAATGTTCACCCAGCATGGCCAAGCGATTTCCGTCTGCGCTGATCGCGAACATTCCATTGGTGGCTTTAGAAAATGGAACTTCCAGATACGGTTTTGTGTCGAAATGGGGCTCGGACAATCGGCTGAATGTCTCATAGACGTCGTCGTCCATACCGTCCGGTCGATACGGCTCGCTAAGCTCGACAAAAGCACCTGCGGGAAAATTGGCCACGACTGCGGCCCGGTCGAGCTTATCAAACACCGGCGCTTCCGAGGGTGCTACCACGTCGAACTTGCGCTCAGTGTAGAACCAGTCATAACCACCGCGACCGACAGCAGTCACGACATCTTCCGACACAGACTGCTTGTCCACTGGGCTCGGAAGTTGAGGTATGCCGTCACAACCCGACATAACAAGCAGAAGCACTAAAGCACTAAACAAGCGGTATGTTTGAAAGCGTTTCACTTTGATAGGCCTTGTCAAGACATTGAACTAGCGATTATGGGCCGATGGATGAACACCAACTTCAGTAACTAACTGGAGGGCGGTTACCCCAGTTCTGCAAGCGATACAGTTCCGCCCCCAACCGCTGGAATACATTCATGGGAACCGTGGTGGCGGGCGGCGTAGCCACCCCCTCTCCAATACGAGATGCGGAATCCGTAAACTGCTCTGGGGAAAACAAGAACGGATCAATCTCACCCTTGGAAACGTCAAACGTCTGCTCCATCCCCTCCTGGCCCATTCCGCGCAACATGCTCATCTGCATGCGAAGTATTCTTCTTTGCGCCGCAGTCAACCCCTCCTGCTCATACTCATTGGAAAAGCTGGTGACTCGCTCTTGGCTAACCAACCAGTCGAGGAGCTTGAGATCAACGTCCGTATCGGCAAGTGCAAACTTTAGGTCAGTTCGCGATTTCTTAAGCAATTCGCGAAATCCAACGGCACCCAGTTTCGCTGAGTTTAACTTGAGTTCGCCCAGGGCTGGAGGCGGATTGTTGGCTAACCAAATCAACTGCTCGTCGTTCAACTCACTACGCGATAGATCTAGCATCCGGAGGCTGCTTAGTTTCGAAATCTGCTTCAAATGCTCCAAGGTCAGCGGAACGCCAGCTAAGTTCAGTGCCCTCAGGTTCTTTAGATTGTTCAGCAACAGAGTTGCGTCTTGCGGGGAAAGCTGCAGGTCCCCCACATCGAGCAACTCAAGTTGAGTGAACTTGCTAACGAAAGGGATCGAGCGGTTGGTCACGCGGGTTTGATCCAATCGCAACACGCGCAACTTAGATAGACCACCTAGCGATTCGACCAGTTGGTCATCCACAGACGAACCGGTCAGCACGAGATACTCAAGATCGCTTAAGCTCCCAATGGATTGCAACGTTTCAGGGGCCAATTCCGTGTAGGCTAAGGTCAGCTTCTTGAGTCCAGTGGACTTCAAGACTTCGCTGACAATCCCATCCGTGCAGTTCGCTCCGCCAGCGGCGAAAAATTTCAAATCGGTAACACCCTTAATAACCGCACCGGCCGGCAATGGGTGTTGGAAACTGAGCCCGCTGAGGCGAGGTGCTGACTCGATGTGTAGAAGCCTAAGCGGCACGTCCGAAACAAAGTTATCTTGCAGTTTGGGGGCATCTACGATCCTCAATCCATCCAATGCCAAGTAGCCAGCATTGTCCCATAGGGGGTACTGCATCAAAGCATCGTTGCTGGTGGCCTGAGGCTCCTCAAATACCGACTCGAGGTTCGGCACATTCTCCAAACGCAGCCGCAATACTTCCGAGCGGTTGCAGCCGAGAACGCGGAGATTTGGGAAACTCTTGACCAACGCTTCGATAGTCCGGCCATCGATCCTGAGCCCGCTGAGCGAGAGTACTTCGAGTTGCTCCAGGCCCGCTAGTTCGAGCAACTGGGCTGCCTTCACCCCAGAGTGACCGACCGACAATTGGCGAATCGATCGATTCTTGGCCAGAGGTGCCAGATTCAGTCCATCCAACGGAACGGATGCAAGGTCCAGGTGGTCCACCCCCGCACTGTGGGCTAGGTCGTCGATCCACTTCTGCCTGATTGGCTCAGCAATGTCGGCCGAGCTCAGGTAGCCCGGTCTCGTTACATTCGCACGGGCTTCACCAAACTGAATGGTCAATGCATCCTGAGGATTGCGGCTATGCGCCTCATTGTAGACGCAGATTCCAAACATCATCGAAGCAGATTGGTCAATGTCGATGGACTGGGTGTGAGATCCGAAGATTACGAACTCAGTTAGCTTCGGTACTTCGCGAATTCGTAAGTTGCGAATCCATGCAAAACTGGGGACGATCTGCTTTGGAGTCGTTCGCTCCTGCCACTGCTCTTGTCGCAAGGCGATTTTCGAAAGGTTCGGCAAGCTCTCGAGCTCGAGGTCAAACAGCTGCAAAGCATCCAACTGGACGGAAGTCAGCTTCGGCAGGTTCTTTAACTTCAACACGACTGGTTCCTGATTAAGTAGCTCGTCGTATTCGAAGCAAGAGAACTCCTCGAGCTCTGGCCAGTCTTCCAATACGAGCGCATCACCCCGACCTAAGGGAGGATGCGGCGCTCGCAAAATCCGAAGCGATGCGGCAAACGGTGGCGTTCCAAGCTCCGACAAATTGACATCGGTGTGAATGATGCTGAGTTCGCGCAAGTTGGGTTGCCCAATAGCTTGGAGCCCCTCCGCAGTAATATTTGTACGCATCAAATCAAGCGCTCGCAGAGCAGGCATGGAACCAATCGCCACGATGGCCTGCTGATCGAGCGGGCGGCCGATAATACCTAGCTCCGCCAACAGGGGATTCGTGTTCAAGCGTTTGAGCAAACTGAGATCATAACTGCCGCCTGCAATAATCAAGCTCCTGAGATAGGGCAGGGCAACCACCTTCTCAACCAACGCATTGTTGGGATTCACCAAGAAGACTTCGGTGATCCGCAAACAAACCGACTGTAGCGGCTTCGCCACCACGGTAAAACCCGGCAACATGGCAACTGATTTGGTCGCGCCCCCTCTTCCCGAGATCTCATAGGCTAATTGCCTGTCGCTTTCACGACGGTTTTCAAGGACTTGCCAGTAACCGCAGCCCCAAGCGATCAGCGCCGTCAACAAAAAGAGATCGCGTAGGCGAAGAGCATTTCGGGGAGATTTAGACGCAGAACCTAAGGGTGCAACTGAACTCGCCTCAAGCGCAACCGCTTGCTCTAGCTGCGGCTTGCGTTTACCTAACTTAAGATACAGCCCCACTCCCAGCCCAATTGCCGACCAACACAACAAATTGAAACCTAACCCCGTCCAAGAAAAAGAAGCTCGCGGCCGATCACCATAAGTCCCAGAGCTTTGGTAGAACTTGCAAGGCCATCCAGCCAAAGTCAATTGCTGGGGAATCGAGGAATTGCCGACACGCAGGGGATGCAGGCTGTTGCCATAGTTCTCCGACTTGACTTCGCTGTACGCAAAGGGCCAGTTTGAAAATATCAGGGCAACAACAAAGATCCCGATCAATTGGTAACGCGGCATGGTCAAACCTTCAAATTTGGGGCCAACTTTCGGCGGTTTATCTTAACGTTACCTTGCGCCAAAATGAAGATATAAAGCTCTGATTTGCGAATTTAACCTCTCCCCCAAAGAACGCGAACCCCAACTCTTAACCATATCCTAATCCGTAAAGCAACTTGAAACGAACTCAATGCGCTCGAGAATGCTCTGCTTCACTTGCGTTTGCCCGATCTCCTTTCCAAGGCTAACGATACCAAGATACAACTGCCGTCGTCGATCACATTCAAACCAGCCTCCCGCGCAAGTCGACTGGCAATTGAATCCTCCGCTCCGGGTTGCATCCAGATATTCTTCACACCCGCCTCGATCGCCTCGCGCATTATATCTCGCGTGGCGTGCGGTGGCGTCACAATCGACAGCGACTCAGGCACAGTTGATAGTTCTCCGATCGCTTTGTAGGCAGGGTGCCCCTCGATTTCCTTGGCCGAGGGATTGAGCGGATCCACGTGCCGCCCGGACGCGACGAGAGCTTGGAACACGCGATTGCCGTACTTCGAGCGATCGCGCGATGCACCGGCCACGGCAAACTGTTGAGCCGCGAGAAATATAGCGGTTGGCGACGCGGTATCTTCATGCATGCTGGCGTTAAGCTTTATTGTTGGAGTTCAGAAAACCTAGTTGCTTACGTTATGATTTTGCAAGACGCGCGAGCCAATGGGGACCGCACAGGTGGCGAACAACAAGCTCACACCACTGGGAACTCGCAGCTCCTATTGACGCTTGATATGTCTTGCAGCCAGCAGCCTTAGCGGTTGCAGCCCGCCACCATCGCAGCCAGCAACCGTGATCAAGTGCCTTCTGTCGATCGATGGCCAACCCGCTCAGGATATTCGTGTTGTTCTAAGCCCTATAACGGCAAGCGACCAAAAAGCAGTGCTGGAAGGGGTTACCGATCATCAAGGAATCGCCGACATGCAGCTCGTGGAGGGAGGCCAGTTACCGCTGACCGACGTTTTGGAAATGCGTGCCGCCGTCGAGTCGCTGGGGGACTGGCAAATCATCAAACCTTGGTCGGACCTGGAAAGCTCGCCGCTCAGCGTTAGCTGGACCGCTGGCGCTGAACAAATTGAAATCGACTTTCCTAAGAAAAGCGTGCGGACTTGGTAGCGTCTCTCCCCGGCTATTCTCGCTGCGCGAGGCAGGGGAGAGCGAACTTGGAATCGGTAATTGGAATCGGTAACTTGTTTGCGAATGGGTCCTAACCCGCATGGCTGCATGCGAATACTCAACATTACTGCAACGTAGTGCTTGGATACGAGTTCCGTCACCTGCTGAAAATGCAGCCTTTCCAACCCGCCACATCAGCCAAGGAGTTATAGCGTATCCCTCGCTAACGCGTCGGGTTGTGAATAATCCGGGCTAAGGCCTCGTCTCAAAATAACCTGCCGATCTCAATAACTTGCCGATCTCAATCATCTGCCGATCTAACGGCCCCTCGGCTGCGCGGTAGCGAATCGAAATGGAACGCAACTTGCACATCAGCAAGATTGTGCCTCAATCGACCAACTGAAACCACAGGAGCGCAACGATGCAGACCCCAGAGAGAATCCCCTTGGCAGCGGACTTCATGCGGACCCAGGTACACACGATCCACCCGGACATGCCACTAGATGAGATCGTCAAGTTTCTGCTGAAACATGAGATTTCCAATGCGCCCGTTGTGATACCCCAAGCGGGACGCTCACGTCTGGTGGGTTTCATTTCAGAGCGTGATTGCTTGGCGGGGCTCACCAATGAGAGTTTCTTTGGCTCTCCCGCACCGAAACAGACGGCAACGACTCTCATGCGAAAACACCCTGTATGCGTTGCTCCGGAGACGGAGTTGTTCGCGTTGGCTTCCATTTTCATCAGTCATGACTATCGGCATTTGCCAGTGACGCGAGACGACGAACTGCTAGGAATAATCAGCCGCCGCGATATTCTTCGCGCCCTTGAGAAGCACTACTGCAGCGTGCTAAACAAGCACACTTCGGAACACTTCCCGCCCGATGCACACCTGCTGATGAACCATCGCTTTCTCCTATCGCGGTAAGATATCGGCTCGAGCTGTAAGCACATCCATCCCAAACCCTCAGGTGCAAGTCAGCCCCAATCTTACGTGGCGACTTGCTCAGCAGACGCTCAGCCCTTGACGAGCTTCAAGAGATCGCCAATGGTGCGGTGCGCTTCAATGGGGTGGCGCAGCGGTTGTTCCACGAGCAGCTGGTAGTGGTTCTTCCGTCCCACTTTTTCTCTGCGAATAAAGCCCTCGTCCTCCAAATCTTGGACGATCCGCTGCACCCCCCGCTCCGTGATGCCGACCCGCGAAGCCACTTCGCGGAGGACCAAATCTGGATTGGCGTAGAGGGTAATCAGGACATGCGAGTGATTGGTCAGAAAGGTCCAGCGACTGGACGGGTCGACGGAGGCTTTGGCCTCTGCCGGTGTAGAGGAAGTTACGGCCCTGGTCATGTTGGTGCCCCCGCCTTAAGGGTTTGTCGAGTTTTCTGCCTGCCTAAAGTATACGGCCCAATTAGCGAAAGAAAATTCACGAATATTAATTCATTTTTTTATTTCTTGGATTTCTAAGGAAATTCTAACGTTTTTGGCCGGTTCCCTCAAGATTCAAGCAGTCGCTCCACGAAATCCTATTGACGAACTATGTGTCGTGTATTAATTTTCACGTATCGCAATCCGCCAATAGGAGTTCGCACGATGACCGACTGGTTTCCGCTATTTTTTTCACTTCCGGCCGCGATTTTGCTGGTCGTCGCCTGCCTCCCCAATGCCTGGGCTAATGCACACCCGCACACGCTACGCCGTTTTGTAACCCTAATCGCAGCTCTGCAATTTATCGTTGCGAGCTGCGGGGCGATAGCGTTGGTGGCAGGCTGGATCCCCTCGCTTCACTCGGTTCTGGCCAGCCTCTCCGCCGATTTACCGATCGCCGTAACCATTTACTACGACGGGGTGACCAGCCTGATGCTGTTGCTCGTCAGCTTTGTCGGCTGGGTCATCTGCCAGTATTCGATTCGCTATCTCGATGGCGAAGCATCCCAGGGTCGCTACTTTCGATGGACGAGCTTCACCATCGGTGCCGTATCGCTGATGGTGATTTCCGGCAACGTACTCATGTTCATCGTTGCCTGGGTCATGACCAGCCTAGGACTGCATCAGTTGCTATTGCATTATGGGCATCGTCCCGTTGCCCGACGGGCGGCTTGGACAAAGTTTGCGATCAGTCGACTGGGAGACACGGCCCTGATCGCCGCCATGGTCATCATCTATTCGCAATTCAAGACGCTAGACTTCGCCGAGTTGTTCGAGATGGTTCGTTCGGTCACAAGTGCAACCACGGCGATGCAAGCCGCCAGCTTCTTGCTCGTGGTCGGTGCCATCACCAAGTCGGCTCAGTTCCCGTTTCACACTTGGCTCCCTCAGACTCTGGAGACCCCCACGCCGGTGTCGGCCTTGATGCACGCCGGGATTGTCAATGCCGGTGGCTACTTGATCATCCGCACCAGCCCACTGGTGGCGCTCGCACCTTGGGCACTGACGACCCTTGCGATCATTGGTGGTGTCACCGCGTGTCTTGCCGCCGTGGTGATGTTAACACAAACGACTGTCAAGAAATCGCTGGCCTACTCGACGATCGCGCAGATGGGCTTCATGCTGATGCAATGTGGACTGGGCGCCTTCTCCGCCGCGATGTTGCACATCCTAGCTCATTCTCTCTATAAAGCGCATGCCTTTTTAAGCAGTGGCAGTGTGATTGCGGAGCGAACCGCGGTCTATGGCGGCCTACCCGTCGAGCGTGCGCTCCGTTGGGGTCAACTCGCGGTGGCTGGCTCGCTGGTTGTCGCCTTTCTGGCGATTGCCTTCGCGATCTGTGGTCTCAATCCGCTGACCAAGCCTGGCGGTTTGTTATTGGGTGGGATCTTGAGCTTGGCATTGACCCATTGGGTTGGTCAGGTAATGCGGACGGGGAGTCAACCGTTGGTACTGCGGGCGCTGGCTGTCGCGGGTGGGCTGTGCTTGGTTTATTCAGCAAGCTTTGTAGCCATCGAGACGATCATTGCTGGCAGTCTGCCGGTAACTCAGGCCCCAGGCATGTTCGGGCTCGCGGCGGCGATCATTTTGCTGGGCTTTGCCGGCATGTTCGCCCTCCACGCAATATTGGCTAGCGGTCGTGGGAGTGCGTTTCTAAACAAGTGGCACATTCATGCATCCAACGGATTTTATTTCGAGAGCCTTCTACGTCGCGCGTTAGGTCCGCTGCTGCCTACCTAAGGCCTCGTCTCAAAATAAGTTGCCGGTTCCAAGTTCCTCGCCCCTGCCTCGCGCAGCGAGAATCGCAGGGGAGAGGGCAGGATGAGGGTAAAATAAATCGGCAACTTATTTTGAGACGAGGCCTAACGCGCCATCACCAGCACTCCATCACCAGCACTCCAGCGCCTCGCTAAAACAAGCTTTATTTAAAGGAATAAGTCATGTCGATTTCGCAATCCACGATCCTCCCGCTGCCGGCTTTCTCATCGGATGAGACGGTACACGAAGCGAGCCGGCTTGAGCACGCGTTGGCGGAGGTCAGCAAAGCCATCGCGCCGGTCTGGCCGCTACAGGATTACGTTGCCGTGAATCCCTACGCGGGAATTGCGGACAAAACTTTCGTCGATGCCCGCGAGTTCCTGCAGGTGTTTTCGGATTGCGAAACGCTCATGCCGGTTGCGTATTATGCTGGCGAGTATCGCGCGGGTCGATTGGGACTGAGCGATATCCAGGCGGCCCTTGAAGAACTCGCAGCCGTGGGAGGCGCCACCCCCTTAACTGCCTCTCAGATCGTTCAGACTTTGGAGGGGCTGGATACCAACCGCATGCAACTCGAGCCCCCCACCGCAGCACTCAAGCATCCCCGCGCGATACGCACGATCGCTGAATACGCGACTGTCCCCCGGGGGATGGACTGGACCGAGGCGATTGTGGAAGAAGTCTCCAAGCACTGCTCAGCTCATTACGACCAAGGTCAGGCGACGTGGTCCAGCCCCCATGCGAACCTGCCGCTGTACCAAGCGTGGCGGATGGTTGCCGCAGGCGATTACAACATCGAGATCCTTGGCTTGAGTGGCTTTCGCAAATATGTCGACGGCTTGCCCTACACCCCCGAGGCCTCCATCGTACAGTCGCTGCATCTACTGGGAGTACCGCAGTCGTTGTGGTCGACGTTCTTGTTGTGCCAAGCGTTTTCGGTTCGAGGCTGGAGTGCTTGGATGAAATACAAAACCAACTGGCAGGATGCTGCGAGCGCCGAAAAGAACGACCTCGTTGGCTTACTGGCGATTCGCTTGGCGTACGATGCCGCACTGGCCCAGGCTAAAGCGGTGAGTGTCGATTGGGAATCGCTCTTGGAAAACGATGCGCCTGCGATGAATGTATCCCAGCCAGCACAGACCGGCGACTCGCGCGTGCGTCATGTCCTGTTGCGAGCCAGTGAAATCGCCTACCGAAATCAACTGCTGAATTCTCTTTCAATGAAGACTCCCATTCCAACTCAGGCCAACGCGCGAAAGCTCGCGCAGATGGTCTTCTGCATCGACGTACGGTCGGAACGAATTCGCCGCCAGCTGGAATCGCAGTCCAAGGATATCGAGACCTTTGGATTCGCTGGCTTCTTTGGAATGACATTTGAGTTTGCGCCGCTGGGACAAACAAATGGCAACGCTCAACTGCCGGTACTGTTAAAGCCACAGTACAAAATCCATGAAGGTTTGCATGCAGACAGCGAGTCGCTACACGAGATCGCCACGATTGCCAAACGCCAGCAGATCCGTTCGTGGCGGGCATTTTGGAAGAGCTTCAAGGCCTCAGCCGTGGGCTGCTTCTCGTTTGTCGAAACAGCGGGGTTGTTCTTTGCAGTACCACTGCTCCGTCGAGCAACTGGCTACCCTCAGCAGTCGAGCGGTGCGCAGCACGATGGACTGAAAAAGTCCAACCACTCCGAACTCGGGCCCACCCTTCGAGGTCTGGCTAAGCAAGGCCTCACCACGTCGCGACAAACCGATATGGCAGAGCGCATGTTGCGCAATCTTGGGCTTACCACTAACTTTGCGCAATTGGTGGCATTCTGTGGCCATGGCTGCCAAACGGATAACAACCCGCTTGCTGCCAGCTTGGATTGCGGCGCATGCGGCGGGCACTCCGGCGAACCGAACGCCCGCTTTGCCGCTTTGCTCCTCAATCAACCTTATATCCGCCATGCCTTGGCCGAGCGCGGAATCGACATCCCTGCCGACACGCACTTCATCGGTGCTCTGCATAATACCACCACCGATCGGATTGAGTTCTTCGATGTCTCTGACGTGCCGCTGCGCCTGCATGCTGCCTTGCAGGAGCTGCAGGCAAGTTGTGCCATCGCAAGTAAACGGACTCAGACCGAACGGATGCCAATCGTATCAAGCGACTCTCGCAGCGCCTTGTTGAAACGGGCACATGATTGGTCAGAAGTGCGGCCCGAATGGGGACTGGCTGGCAACGCCGCCTTCATCGTGGCTCCGCGCGCCCTAACGCAAGATGCGAACCTGGACGCCCGATCGTTTTTGCACAATTACGACCACACTCAAGATACCGATGGTCAAGTCCTGGAGACCATCATGACGGCCCCGATGATTGTGGCGAACTGGATCAACATGCAGTACTATGCCTCGACAGTCGACAATAAAAATTTCGGCAGTGGTAACAAAACAATCCACAACGTGGTGGGGGGCTTTGGCATCCTGTCCGGCAATGGTGGCGATTTAACGACCGGCCTGCCATGGCAATCGCTGCACACCGGTCAACACTACCAACACCTGCCGATGCGCTTACAAGTCGTAATTGCCGCTCCACGTGAAATGATCGAGCGTGTCATCGCCAAACACGAAATCGTAGCGAACTTGCTAAAAGGTAGTTGGCTGCACATCATTGCCATCAATGGTCAAAGGCCTTACCGCTACCTGCCAACGGGCGGCTGGGAAGACCTCGAGTCCGCGCCCCACCCGTGAACCATGCTTGGCACCATCCCCTAACACCACGTTGCCAGCAATCGCAATACCGGTAAAACCGCTGGGAAAATGCAACGCATTCTGCTCTTTCGAAGGGCAGTGGGAGCAGGACAGCAAGCAGAGCGAGCCTGAGCGTTTTGAACATGGGATTGGGTTGGTTGCGAGAGAGATTCAGAGGAAGAGAAGAGGAGGGGAGGAGAGATGAAGTGGAGAAGGGGAGGTAAAAGTAAAAGTAAAAGTAAAAGTAAAAGTAAAAGTTTAAGTTTAAGTTTGAGATTTGAGATTTGAGATTTGAGATTTGCTGACGCTAACGGATTCTAGGTACAAAAAATCGGGGTCGCCCTAACTTGCCGAGCTGGTTCCTCCTTCCTTTGCACAAGGAAGGTGAGGAAAGCAGGGATTCAGTGAAGCCTCGCCCGAATTTGCGTTCGAAGGGAATCAATGAGCCAGACTCGAGCTTCCCCCCTCTGTGTTCTCTGTGACTCTGTGTTTCAAAACGACGACGCTCCCGACAACTTACTGTATCGATGACCGCTTGCTGCCTCGCAAGAGGAGTCCCCATGTCACGTTTCATCGCTCTCCGTTGAGCCACATGATCGTGCCAGAAAGGACTCTCACCATTCCAGAACTGATTTGAAATCCCCATCTGGATGGCTTCAATGAGAGGCTACCAAATTACAAAAAAGCCAGTACCTAGAATCCGTTAGAGTCAGGAGACGTGAGATGTGAGGTAAAACCACATCCCAACGCAACTCATCGCGGCGTGCCGTTTCCCTCCAGCCTCCAGCCTGCTCCCCGGTTATGGATTATTTGTGAACGAAGTCTTAAAGGCCGTATCGAACTCTGCGGCGAAACGTCCAAAGATAAAGGGCACAGGGAAGAAGGGACACCAAGCTTGGCTCAGGCACCGCTGTGATTGTCAGGTTGTAAGTCCTACCGCGATCTCCGCCAAACAACTCGGGGTCGAGGTCGAAACCAGCAGGAACCGTAGCCAGAGTAAAGTTGCTAAAGGTTAGAAGACGATTGGCATCTCCGAACCGAAACTCGGTCGCCCCCTGCTGACTCGCCAGAAAAACAAACTCTCCAAGCTTCACCGAGGAACCCCTTCCCGGTTGATCGAAGGCACTCTCCATCAAAACAAAACCCGAACCCGAGGCGTTGGAGAAATTGGACCTCGGCGCGAGTCGATCCTGTGGAATTGAAATCGAAAGAACTTGCCCACGGCCTGTGTTGAATGTCGCCCGCGTGCCCGTCTCAACCAAACCGATCGTAGATAGACGATTTTCTACGCCCACCTCCCGAATAAAGACTTCAAATGTGCTGGTGGCTCCGACGTTTGTTTCAAACGATGAAATAAATGTAGCACCGCCATCGACAGAAAAATCAATTATCAGATCAGCAAACGCGGAACGTGAAGAGCACAAAGCAAACAGAGCTACCGTAACGCGTAATATATTGCGACTAAACAAAGACATCATAAAACCTTGATTATTTCAGACATATTGGTTCGGTTAACCAAAGCAAATTTCACGACAACCACTCTATTTATTAAACATCTAAGCCGTTCCTAAATCTGGCCAAGAACTGGGCAAGATCCTGCCCATCAACATCCCCATCCTGATCGAAATCAAACATAGGATTGAAACCGATATCCCCACTTCCCTTGCGAAATGTCGGTAGGAACGTCGCCAGATCCATTCCATCTACGTCACGGTCGCCGTCGGAATCGCCAAAAAATCTAAAGAAGTCGTCAACGATTCCGTCACCATTGGTGTCACGATCACCGGAAAACACCAAGTTTCCGCCTGGACTCCCATCACCGTTTCCGTCGAGGTTGGCTCCGTAAGCTGAGATAAACGCCGCAACCACCGTCAACTCGTAGTTGCCGTCCACCAACGAACCGGACAACTCCGCGAATTCCCCCGTGAAGGCTAGCCTCGCAACCGATCTACCCTCTACTACATCCAGTGTAACGGCAAGCCCAACCGAACCACCATTTACACCCAAGCGTTGCAATGAAAAGGCGGATGCGAGATCGCTAATTGTAACGATCGTACTGAAGGTAACAGTTAACTCATTCAGCATCGAACGCTGATGCGTGCCATCTCCAATCCGGATGCTTTCAACGAGCGGTTCATCATCATTCAAGATCGTACCGACTGCCGCCTCATCACCAATTGACACATTTCGACCATGATTTTCCAGACCGTTTATCCTGGCATGAACCGTCTCGTCAGGCTCGACAAGGCTGTCGTCAATGACGGTCACACGGATCGTCTGAGTTGCAGTGCTATTGGCACCAAAGACCACCAGGAAATCGGCAAGTCCTGCGTAATCGACATCGAGAGTCGCCGTACCAGTGAGAAGTGTGCTAAATAAAACCGATACACCCACATCCACTGGATTGTCCAGCGTGACAGTAAAGTCCAGCTCACCGGTGGCTTCATTGGCCGAAACTCCCACCAACGTAATCGTGGCCGAGTCATCGTTCACGATCGTACCAATGGCTGCAGCGGTGCCGATCGAGACACTGCGGCCGGAATCGACCAAACCAGCAATCTGAGCATTCACCGTCTCGTCCAATTCGACCAGATTCTCGTCGATTACAACCACCGAAACCGTTTGCGTCGCCGTGCTACCGGCAGCAAATGTCACCAACTGGTTCGAGACCGCTGTGTAATCGGCAACCACTATCGCCGAGCCTCCAGCCAAAGTACTGAAGTTAACCGATACACCCACATCCACTGGATTGTCCAGCGTGACAGTAAAGTCCAGTTCGCCTGTGGCTTCGTTGGCCGAAACTCCCACCAACGTGAGCGTGGCGGAGTCGTCGTTTAGGATCGTGCCGGAAGCAGTTTCGATATTGATCTCGGCGTTGCCGGAAGGATTAGAAAGGTTGACAACAAAGGTTTCGTCAAGCTCGACCAGATTATCTCCTGAGACAGCAACTGAAATTAGTTTCGATGTTTCACCTATGCCAAAAGCGACCATTCCGGATGGCAACACACCGCCAAAATCGGCCGCATTGGCTGGATTTAGCGGACCACCCAGGACGGACCAGTTCACCGACGTTGCAACCCCAGTGTAACCGAGTCGTTCGACGGAAAAAGTGAATTGCGTCGTCCCTGCGTTCCCCTCAAGCACCGTTGAATTCAGTGGCACGAGCTCGAGATCGATATCGTTGTTCACAATGATACCGTCGGCTCTAGCCTCAATGGCTTGCGAATTCTCGGTTGAGTCGGTGAGAATCACCGCGAAACCCTCATCTGCCTCAACATCTAAGTCACCGCGCACAAGAATCGTTACTACTTTCGAGATTTCCTCAGCGGCAAACGCCACTTGTCCGCTCGGGAAAGTTCCGCCAAAGTCAACCGCATTGGCGGGAGTTGCTCCGAACCCCACAACGGACCAGAACACCACAACTTCGTTAGCAGTGAACCACTCTCTGGTGATTTCAAACGTATACGGTTGAAAACCGCTATCGCTCTCAAGCTTAGTAGCGTCGATCGGAGAGATGGATAGTCCGGAAGTGCGAACGGCAAAGACATCTTGCTGATCGTTCGTATCGCTCAAGGATGTCAGGTCCGAACCATAGCTGAGAAACACCACCGTTAAGCCATTTTCGCTGATCAGTGGAGTCAGAGATTGCCCGTTACTGGAATTCTCTCCCGTCAGATTTCTGCTTAACAAGTCCGTGACGGGCTCGGCCGTCTTCCATTTTCGCAAGAAGATATCCCATGTTTCATTCGCATCGGACACTCGCCCATCGAGATCACTCGACAAACTTCTAAAAGCAACCGTTTTTCCGTCACGACTGATACTTGGTTCGTAGGAATAACTATTTCCCGCCGTGTCACCCGCGCTGTTGATGCTAACCAGCACAGTCGACTCCGACTGACGATCGCGGACATAGATATCGTCCCACCAATTCGTGTCAGCCTCGACCAAGTTTGCTT
Source organism: Pirellulaceae bacterium (assembly GCA_041741715.1). GTDB lineage: Bacteria > Planctomycetota > Planctomycetia > Pirellulales > Pirellulaceae > Aureliella. Next base: position 21,304 of record JBGSJT010000405.1, read on the forward strand.
GGCTCGTGAAGGCCACAAACTGGCCATCGCCGCTGATGCTCGGATGATAGGAATAGCCGCCTTGTCCCTCGCCAGCGCTATTCACACTGACGCGCTCACTCGCCCCGTCGTTTACATCGCGCAGGTAGACATAATTCCCAACTGCATAGTTATCAGCGACAACGCCAATCGCCGAAGTACTGAACGCTACCAGGTTGCCATCATCACTCACATCAAAGACCGGATCCACACCCACGTTGCCCGTGAAGCGGCCCGTCCCCTTGCCAGTAACCAACGCCAGAGTCGTTCCAGCGTAGGCAAAGATATCTGCTGCTGTTCCATTGACGTCCGCTATACCGGCCATCAAGTCGGTCGCTACGCTTACAAACACCACGCGTCCGCCGTCGTCGCTCAGCTCGGGCTGCTGCGATGCTCCGTTTCCGCTCGCGCTACCGCTCGAGTTGCGGCTTAGTAAAAGAGTTGCAGGCTCGGCAGCCAGCCAGTTCTGAACAAATACATCCAACGTGCTGTTAGTATCTGTGACTGCAGCGTCTAAGTCACTGGCATAACTAACAAACGCAACAGCCAAACCGTCTCGACTGATC
>JBGSJT010000406.1:0-10259 GCA_041741715.1 Pirellulaceae bacterium
TGGTCAGCACGAACGTGTCAAAGTCTTCGGGCGACTGACCGGTCGCCCTGTACTCGGGCGACAATACGCAGCCAAGCAGCCGATAGGCTTGTTCAGCAGGCACGCCAGCCGAAAGTTGACTTGCGATTGCATCCAACGTGATCCGTCTGCGAGGGATGGCTTTTCGATCGGGGTAGCCGCTCTTAACCCAAGTTTCGACAGTCTGATCCCGTGTATCCTGCTGACGATCAAAGCGTGTTCGAGTCTTCGCCTCGAGACCAATCAGCCGTTCGATTGTTCTCAGTGGAGTTCGCTCGATGAACGTATGCACGTGGCTGTCGAAGAGATCTGGTCGCTTGTCCAAGACCATATCCGCCAGAACATCCTCTGCCGCCGCCAGCCGATCCCAAGCTTCGTCGCTATCAGAGTCCTCAGCCAACTGGAACAGCTCTTGAATGTCAACCTTGGCTCCAACGCAGTAGGCGTCTACCACGGACATCGCGACCACAGACTTCAACCGCCAGTCCGATGAAAAGTGCTTAATATCGCGTCGCAATGTCCCAAAAAAGAAATCTCGAATCAGCACTGGCCTAATTGCCGTCGGGTAAACAACCAAGTTGCCGAACTGTGTCTGTTTGACAATGCCTCCGGCAGCAAAGTCAGTGACAATCCTTTCGACGCTTGCGATACTTTTTCCGAAATACTCAGCGATCATCGAAAGCGGGACGCCACGATCTCGTCCCAAAGCAAGGCAAGACAAAACGTCAATCGCCTCGCTGCCGGAAGCTTTCTCGACGAGCTGCTTTGTCCATTTCGCAATTGACTCACCGGCGAAGAATTCGCGGATGTCGCTTTGATCGCCATCTTTGCAACAACGCAACAGCATTGCAGCGCGGCCGGGATAGCCCATCGACTGTCTTACCAAGTGGTGAAAGAATCGCTCTGGTCCACTGATCCCCACATCCTTCGCCATTTGAATGATAAACCTGTTTGAAACGGGCTGTAATTCGATGATCGCGACCGTGGGCAACTGCATCGCAAGACATACTGCATCTCGACGAGCTGGCCAGCAGTCAGCGAGGATTCGGAACGTAAGAGAATTTTGTTGCCGAATAAAACGAAGTGACTCAATAAAGTCTATCCGCTGGTGCGCATCTTCGACCGCGACTAGTCGCGGATTCTTCGCCAGTAATTGCGCTGCCAGAGCGGCGTCGCTTCCTGAGTGGACAAAATAGCCATCTTGTTTCGCAATCATGGCCGATAGCACTGCGGTTTTGCCAACGCCCGGCTGGCCGACCAACAAAAAATCCGTATTTCTTTCAGATAGTGCCTGCAATACGTCATCTCGGCCATGCAAAGCTAAACCCGCCGTTGGACGCAATGAATGGGGTATTTTGGAGAGCAACGATTCCGCAACTGCAACTTCATTCGCAAGCGGTGTTCGTAAAATCTGCGGGATAGATTGACGTAAAAATCGCACCAAATTCGCAAGGTCATCAATGGGCAATGCCCTGGCCTTCAACAGGACGTTGCCGAAATCCAATCGATCCCGTTTTGAATCAAAGTCAAATGACTTGCGTTCACTGTCGAAGTTCGCTTTCGACGCCGATGCTTTGTTGCAGGGATATACAAAGACAAGACGATCAAACGTCGAATCGTGCTTCCCAACAAACGTCGCTAATGTTTCGCGAATTTTGGCTGGCTTCGTCGTGTGGGTGACTTGTACCGCAATCCGTTCGCCTCGGTCTGAAAGATCGAAAGAATCCTGCTGCGTTCTTCCAACAAAGTTGTCATTCTTCAAGTTCCAACCATAAATGCGATTCAACAACTCGCAGCAAAGAGACTCGATGCCGATCAACACGTCTTGATGGTTCAGCCGCACCTGTGCATCGACATGCATTTGAATCGCTGTCAGATGTCCTTCTGCTTCGTTGATAAGGTCCGTTTGCGCGATGCCCATGATCCAACTGTTTCTCAGTTTCAAACTTGTTCGGCGGACTTGTGATATGCGATCAAATAAACAGTAGAGTCGTGAGCGAGCGTTTAAATCGATTGCGAGCAATTCAAGTGTCTTTAGGCAAGACCCTGAGCGATATTGACCAACAGCGACCAAATCCAGCTAATAGCCATCACCATTGCTGCGGCGATCGAGAGCCAAATTATAGCGGCAACGATCTTGCAAATCAGTAGCATCCAGCCGTGGTACAGCAACCGAGCGAAGCAAGAGAGGTGTTCGCCTTGCTCGCCATCGCCTCGACCTGGCGCGATGTCGTCGATGAGAAACGGTTTCCACTTTTCCAGAACGAACTTTGGATCGAAGTACAAACCGTGCCCTCCCTTTGTGCCTCCAACGGCGCGATGAAATCGGTTGGTAACAAAGCCTTCCGAAAACCCAGTCGCCCCCGCCATGCCGTAATGCCACCCAAAAGCAGTTCCAAGAATCGGCCAAGCGTCGCCGGTGCCACAGTCATTTAGCACAAAGTCCCGCGTCGCCCGCACCCGTTCACCATGGCCAACTCGTCGCTTCAGGTCCGACCATTCAAACTGATCGTCTGCGACAGACCCACAGAAGATGACTTTCCAAAACTCAAGATCGCTGTCGGCTTCGAGGGCTTTAAGAAAAACGTAGGTGCCAAAGCTATGTGCGATCACCGACATCATCGCATTGGGATATTGATTTCGCAAAGCCCGAATCCGCTTGAGGACCCGTTTCACCGGACCTCCAGACAGGTCGAGCGGGAAGAGAAATTGAACCTCTGGATAGTAACCATATCGAATCTGCTCAACTTGCGTTCCTCGCTGAGTCAGGTGTCGACTCACGTTGTTCTGCCAAGCGCCAATGTCACGAATTCCATGTATCAAAAGTATGACATGCTTCATCTCAGTCGCTGGACGACCATAGTTCGGATCAGAATCGTCCGCTTTAGGTAAGTGCAGAATCGTTGGCGTGGACATCGCTGACGTGTTTCGCACCTTGCTCAAGATCAGCTCAAAAACTTGATGTTCCGAGTCCCCCTGATTTTTAACGATCGCTGGGATCACCGCGACATATTCAATCCGCGCGGCGACCGCATCATCCTTTCGAGAGACTACTCGAATTTCTGAATCGATCAGTCGTTCAGCGTCCTCAATCGCAGACTCATCGACTTCGAGCTCGCAGACCACCGTTGCGTTACCGGACTTCGCTCGCACCTTGCAAGAGATCGAAACGGGCGGCTCAAGTGCTCTGAGACAATCGCCTAGATAGCCTTCCAGCTTTGTCGAGATTGCTTGTTCGCGGGCATAGCCGTCATTGTGAAAGTCTTCCATATTAGCCACGCTTGCCCGCCTTCAAGTACTCTCTGCTAACCGTACCTGTGTATTCAAGTTGCTTGTTGTCGACATGAAGCGATAAGTCGATGACGGACAACGGCGCTGCCACGATCACGTCATCCTCCATCCTGAAAACACGAATGCCAATTTTTTGCTCAAATGTTTCTCGATCGAAGTCAAAGCTCATGTTGACTTGCTCAGGAGGAACAACGGCCAAAAAATGCGACTTGGCATCATTTCCTAAATAGTCATTGGCGAACTTAAGAAAAGAAGTACGTTTGATCGGCGCTGTCCGCACGCCGACAATCGCATTGAAGAGTTCTTCCCTGACAGTGGGCGACTCCGCGTCTCGATACGCTTTTGTCAAATGCTCTGAGAGCAACGTCGTTCCGTAAATTCCGCTCGTGGAAAGCTGGCACATTAAGAAGCGTTCAACCCACAAGTCGGTTCTGCCGCTTTGCAAATCAACCATCCGTCCTTCCCAAAATGACTTGCTTGAATTTTCGCCAGCGAAGACAGCGGCCTTTTTGAGATTGGACGAAATGTTAAAAATGTCTTTTACAACTTCAACCTTGGCCCCATTGGTCGTTTTCGAGAACTTCAGGCCTTCATCCTTCGGGAACGCCCAGAGCACGACGCGGCATTGATTGCCGTCTTTGAACGCGGAAAGCAAGAACAGAAATGGATTTGACCGATCATCCATCTGTTCAGACAATCGCATCGCAAGCACAGCGGCGTTCTTGGCGATGTTTCCGCCAGCACCGAACGCAAAGGACATCATCGCCTCGCGTACTTCGTTCGTTGGCTTCGCCGCCTTCGGATCATCGACTTGAAACGTAATGGGCGTCTGACTGTCCAGTCTGTTTTCTTTGATCAGTTGCTCCAACGTGTGTCGAAGCTGTGGCGAAACAGCGATTTTGCCGCCTTCAGGCTGCGTCGGCGACGTCACGTTCTTTTGCGGGAACACTTCATAGGCAAAAAGTCTCGTCAAGTTCATTTTGAGTTATCCTAATTCGATGGAGTCGCGTCGTTGAAGAGTGTCAATCAGCTTGTAGACGCGAGTGCCTGGGCAGCTCGGTACATCGCTCGTTCCGTCATCAAGAAGTCGAGCTCGCTCGATGGCCGCGAGTACTTGTGAGGCCTCGATTGAAAGTCGCGACACGTTCGATTTGTTGTAGCTGCCCGCAACGGTGCGCAATCGCGATTCAAACTTGTCGCATCGAATCGAAGATCGCTCCGCTTTCGTGATCGATTGATCGGATGCATGCCCGAGCATTTCACTCAGCAGACTATCCCCCACGTCGACAAAATGAAGAAGCAACCACACTTCAAAACAGGGATTGCTAATCGCGATACCGTAACCCTTGTTCCGGCATTCCTGTAGAACTTGGGAAAGCTCACGCTGATGATTCCCGCGAATCCAATGGTCCGCGTCGATACACATCCAAAGTTCATCTTCGTCGCCGATTTGTTCATCGACGCGGTACTTATTGAGCCGTGCGATCACAGCCGCCGGGGACGACCGTCCGTCGTCGGTTTCCAAAACCCTAAACTGAACCCGGCGCGCACGAAATTTAGCGAAGTATTGCTTGACTGCGTGAGTGTCTTCACACGCAATCACAACGATGCTTGAATCTCGAAACGCACCGTCGGGGCGTTCAAGTGGCCGACTCTTCCTGGGCATCTTTCGCTCCTTCAGTGGTACAGCCCAACCAATTGGCGAGCGAAGAAATGTCGCCAATGATTGGCAATGCGTCGAAGCGTCCCTGCAAGTATCCCTTTCGCAAATTCAAATCCTTGCGAACATTGAAATCCGTCAGTGGAGTCAATCGGCTTTGCCCTGATTTGTCTTTCTCAACCATCCAGTACTCGTCGCGACGAAGCAGGTCCTGATCAAGCAGGTGTGCCTCATGCGTCGTCACAATCATCTGCCGCCGAACGCCAGGGCAGCTCGTGCTAAAGAACTCAACCAACTCCCAACAAAGCTTCGGATGCAAACTACGATCAAGCTCGTCGATCACCACGACGCGACTGCGACCTTGTTGGGGATGGAGGTATGGCAAGTAGTGCAATAGTTGTTGGGTGCCGTCAGACTCCTCGCTGAAAGGCAAAGTGAATCGAACATCCCCATCATTACCACGATGCAGCGACATCAATTGGCGTGTGAGGACTTTGGTTGGATCGCTGGGATCAATCCGCTCATCCATATCGCCAGAGCATCCATAACGAAGATACGGCGTGTACGCCTCGTCGCCGAACTGTTGAAAAATCTCTCGTTCATGGTCTCGGCATTCCCGCGACTGCTCATGGAACTCCAGTTCGCAAATACCCGTATCGACGTTACACAGAAATGATTCAGCAAACTTCTTAAATGCCTCGTCAGAGTACAATCGTTCGAGCATGTCACAGGCGCGGACTTCCGCCTCTAAGATGATCAAGTCTTCGGTAAGCCAAGCGATAATGCCACGCAACGTGTTCCCCAAGCTCTCTTCAGGGAGCGAGTTGGCACGACTCAAAAACAACTGCGTCGGGCGGATCGGCAATTGAGAAAGGACCGAAAGCGTGTGGTGCATCTCTGCATCGTCCGGGAAGAATGATTTCGGCGCGTCACCGACTTGCGTTTGCCCTTTTGCGTTCCGCTCAAAAATTACTTTCTCGCGATTACCTCGCATGGCGCACAACCACTCCGCTTCGACACCGCGCCGACCAACGTCGAAACCGTAGATAAAGATTTCGTCCGCGACCATGAATCGAAACTCGAACGACGATGCTTTGGAAGTTAGGCCCCTGTCAAATCGGAATGGATCGGGTGCGGTCAGCGGGTTTTGGCTGCCGGTGCAAATCAACGACTGTGCGAAGTCCATCGCTTTGATCAAGTTCGACTTTCCAGCCGCGTTGGGTCCGTACAGCATCGCAGTGCGGACGACGTGCTTATCGGTCTTGTCAATTTGAATCAGATGGTCGGTGTGGTCAGTCAGTTTTGTGCTGGCGACCATGTCCAGCGTCACTTCCTCGCCAAAGGAGCGGAAGTTGCTGACGGAAAATGAAATCAGCATTGGGGGGGAGCCTTGGGTTGAGATGCCGTTCTTTCCGAGATTTCCTCTCGGATGACTGTCTTTCTCGTCTTTCTATCGGTATAGAATAGCTCGCAACCGCGAGAAAGTCGAGCCAGGAGGCATTTTGGAGACAGTTTAAGACCGAAAAGTGCAGCCATCCGTGAAAAATTCGCGGATTGAGCGATGAAACACTCGGTGAATCGCCAGCTAGCATTACTGGTTTTCCGATCAACGGGTACAATCAGCCCACACTCCAAAAATGAGTAACATCCTCATTTGACCGTGCGGGCATCGCCCCGCACACATGACCCGAGACATCACAAGACGCAGCCCGATGGGCACGCGAAAAAGCAAGTGGAGCACTGGATCGAGATATGCCAACGCTGAATTGGATCGGCAAAGATGCCGTCGTGGATCACCACCGGAAGGTGCCGACTCGGTTGTTGGAGTGCGATCCGAAACTGTCTTTTGGCGATCCCGACGCCGAAAATTTGCTGGTCGAGGGTGACAACCTCGAAGCCCTCAAGGCGCTGCTGCCCCGGTATCGCGGGCAGGTGAAGTGCATCTACATCGACCCGCCGTACAACACCGGCAACGAGAACTGGGTCTACAACGACAACGTCAACGACCCGCGAATCCGAAAGTGGCTCGGCAGCGTCGTCGGCAAAGAAAAACGCGGTCTACTCGGCGAATCAAGAAAAACACTTGTTCGGACCTGCCGTCTATGCGGCACTGGCACGGGAAGTTGCGTCGGGCAACGATAAAAACGCAGGAGGTCACGAACTCCAGTGGGCTATCGATCATGCTTCACGAGAAGTTCGACAGAACGTGCATCGACTTTCAAAACGAGAGCTGGGTCGCACTCCACTAAGTGCCGCCTACCATAAATTGGATGCCGCATTGCATGCCCCGCGACTCTGAACCAATATCTATGAGAGACCAACGATTCATAGCAGTACATCGAGGCGGTCCGCTATCGAGTGATGATCATGCTCGACTCGAAAACTGGGTATCCGACTGCGGCGAGCGAGTCCTGCCCCTATTCATGCGTTTTGGTCAGGACGATCGAGCTACGAAAGCGATTCGCATCGCGCGAGTATGAGCATGCCGAGAAGTTGCAACAGGCGTCGCGATGAAGGCCTCAGTCGCCGCTCACGCTGCGGCATGTTCTTTCAAGAACGACCTTGCAATATATGCAGCACGCGCATTAGGGCACGCAGTCGCCACCGCTCACTTTGCCGACCACTGCCTCGGTAGCACGCTGTAAGGATTGAAAGCAATTTCCGCAGATGGCGGGGACGTTCATGCGGAACTACATTTGCAAATCTCATGAATACCGGACAAACTCCGAGATATGATGGTCGAGGGTTTGCGGGATCGACTGTCGACGATAGTGAAGTTGACAATCGCAGCGTTTCCGTCGAGATCAAGCTACCCAATGGACTAGACAGTTTCGCAATTATGGGGCAGCACAATTTGAACCCTGCATGGATTAGAGAGAACTTTTCAGTCGATCCATTGTTCTCGCTAATCCGAAGCAGATACTTCTATCCCAGGTAAGCGGCAAACTCAAATCTAGAATGCCAGCTTGCTAAGCACAAGGATTCCCAGGTCCTATTCTCCTCCCACAACTCGATAAGAAGGAGAAGTATGCTGACGCCAAATGTCTCGGCCCTGGACACGAGATCCAGTATTTCAATCTGCAGTTATCCCCAGAATGATCGAATCAACCGACTCATATCCTTCAGGCGTTTCCGTACTGAAAAGTGCTTCATCTAGCGGGGCATCAAACTTGAAATCCGACAATATCCAGTCCGCTGACTCGTGCATAGGATTTGTACTTCGATACTGACTCTCGATCTGTACCGGCAATTTTGTAACGGGATCAACCCAAATAGTTCGTGTCCAGGTATCACTTCCTGTTATTGACTCCGTTCGAAAGCCAATCGCCTGGACGCCATCGATCGCCTTTCCTTCAGGCAAGCGTTTCGCATCGTCTGGCACTGACCGCATTGTGCTGTACAAATCAGCTGACACGTTGGGCTTAATATCTGTCTCGTTGATTTTTCCAGAGACTTCATTGATCAATAATTGTCGCTTGAAGTACTTTGCAACTTTTGCCTTTGGATCAAGCTTCACAACCTGTCCCTTTTCCATATCGCAAATTTCAACTGTCAAATGGCCGTTACGGTCAACCTCAGTCCGCTTTTTGAATCGACCGAGAATCTTAACATGCCGTGGGAAATTTCCATCATCCTCGAGCTCTCTTGCGATACTTTCAACTGGAGACTCGATCGACTCTTCCGCATTCTTCTGGGCCTGATTTTTCGCTTTAGGGTTGGGAGGAGATTGAATTTGCGACTCGATATACTGTACTGATTGGCTCGCCTCGACGACCGCTTTCACCTGCGCGAACGCTACTGAAGGTGCCAGCAGTACATTGCTTGCGATAACCAAAAACAAAATACTCGCTGCGATTGCGGAAGCGGCGAAGCCGATTTTCATAGTCATGTGTTTTTTCCAGAATGGACTTTTAAAAGACGAAAAATTAGCTTGGGATGGTGCAAGCCGCGACTGAAGCGAAGCGACGTCGACCGGGCAACTACGAGGGAGCGTCTTGAGAAACAATTCTTGAATATCTTGATCGCCATCGTCGTAAAGTTGGTTTGGAATGTGGTTCATTTCAAGGTTCCGTTGGATGAATGTTAAGGTTGGCACGAAGTTGTTTTATGGCTGACTGAAGTTGGCTGTGCACGGTGCTGGTTGGCAAGCAAACAACTTCCCCGATTTCACGAACCGTCAAACCTTCGTCAAAGCGAAGTGCAAGTAGAGCGCGAACGTTCGGATCAATTTCGGAAAGCATTGTCCATAGTCGAAGTTGTTCATCCGAACTGTTCCTGTCTTCGAAAAATGGCGAAGGGAAATCATCGGGTAGAGCAGACGCGATCTGCCGCCGCCGTTTTGCTTTTCGAAGCCATGAGACCGCTTCGTTGATCGTGCAGCGCCTAATCCACGCTCCGATGTTGTGGGCACTTGTCAAACTCAAGGGCTTTGAAATGATTTTGAGGAGTACGTCCTGTCGAATATCTTCTGCGTCCGCGATCTGTCCAACGATTCGATAAGCGATGTTAAGAATTGATCGCTCCCATTCCTTAACGAAAGCAGAAAGAGCCGCATGGCTACCATCCAATAACTCTTTGCTAAGTTGCGGTGGTTTCGATTTTTCGGAGTTTTGTTCCATTGATTTGCTCTGATGTTGATTGGTCTTACGTAATATTGACGCATCAGATCGGCCATTTTCCGATCGAAAGCACCGATTTCTCAGTTATTTCGGGATGAGGCCGGTGCATGGTCCACTGTCGAGGGCGGGACGTACTCGATCGCTTGCTTGCCACGAGCGACTGGCTCAGCGACAGCGTGATCGAAACGGCGAGCAAGCTTCGCGACAAGATGATCGAAACCTGCGGGTTTGATGAACGATCCGCCGATGACGCTTTGCGGGTTCGATCGAACCCAGTTCAACCTGGTCTGGGACTCGAGCGTATCCCGATGTCGGAGTCGCCGGCGCTCGATAACCTTTCGGTGCCGCTGGCGAACAAAGTCCGCTGGGAACCGGAGACCCAATCATTGGTACTCGAAGAAATTCCATCGGCCAGCGAACTGCGGCAACTGCAACAAGCGGTGAAGTCCGATAAGGATCGCGAAGCCGTCGATGATTTTTGGCGAGAAACGCGACCTGTCGGTATCGCGCCAAAGTTACCTGGAGAATTCGCCGCGCCGATTCGATTGCCGCGATTGGTCGTCAAACAAGATGACCGCCGCAGGTTGCTTGAACCGATCGAGTTAGACCAATTCGAGTGGGACTTGGACCGTTGCGATCCGTCGATCAGCGAATCTGAGTTTGCGTCTGAT
>JBGSJT010000407.1:0-8798 GCA_041741715.1 Pirellulaceae bacterium
AACGAGTCCGTTTGGTTCAGTAGATGCAGGGGACTCGTTGCCTCGTCCACTACAGCCAACCCTAAAGTTAAATGTGGACAGAGCACTAGCCTGGGTGGCACTGGCCTAGCCAGTGAAGATCGAAGCACATCGCTCTGCCCATAGATTCCGTTGTCCAACATGTCGAAGTAACCAGAGTTGACACCAGCAGTGGCTTTCCAATGCGATTGGTTTGTCAGGCCTTGGCGCATGCCCCTCGCGGAACTCGAGCCTTGCACAACTCCACTGGGTAGACCCGTGGTAAGTTAAATTCATTACTTCGAGCGCTCAACACATCACCAGTAGTTCTCAACTCACTTACTTCGACACCACTGGCCTCAGCCAGTGCCACCCACTCCTTCACTCCTTCACTCCTTCACTCCTTCACTCCACTCCCCCCCTTCGCCATGAACCACCAATTCATCACTGCCGCAATGCTGCTTGTTTCATTGAACATGCTGTCACCTTCCCTGGCAGCCGACGATCCGTCTGAAGCCAAGGTGACGTTTGACGAGCACATCAAGCCGATCTTCCGCGAACACTGCGCGAGCTGTCATAGTGAGAGCGACAAGGAAAGCGATTTAGCGCTGGACACATTCGCGGGTTCCTTGGCGGGGGGCTCAAGCGGTGCGGTCATTGCCGAGGGGAGTAGCGGCGGTTCGCGGCTGTTCAAACTGTTGACGCATGCCGAGCGCCCCTTCATGCCACCTGACCAAGATCCGATTCCCAAAGAGCAAATAGAACTGGTCAAGATTTGGATCGAACAGGGGACACCAGAGAACGCCGGGAGCAAAATCAAACGCAATAATAGCGCTGCCGCCGCCATGCTGTCGACATCCACGCTCGGACAACCCGAGGGGCCACCACCGATGCCGACAGCATTGTTGCTTCAGCCGGTGACCGAAACCGAGCGGAGCGCGGCTATCGCCGCCATGGCAGCCAGCCCCTGGGCGCCGCTGGTCGTCGTCGGCGGACAAGAGCAAGTGAGCTGTTACCATGCTGAATCAGGAGAACTACTGGGGGTGCTTCCCTTCCCCGAAGGTGAACCTCAATCGTTACGCTTCACTCGCGATGGAAAACAATTGTTGATTGGTGGCGGTCGTCACAGCCACAGTGGTTGTGCCGTGTTGGTCGACATTGCCACAGGTGCGCGGATAGCCAAAGTGGGTGACGAGCTCGATATCGTGCTTGCGGCCGACATCAGTCCCGACAAACAACGCATCGCTCTCGCCGGGCCTTCTAAGATCGTGCGCATTTTTGATACCGCCAGCGGTGAACTCGTCGTAGAAATGAAGAAACATACCGACTGGGTATTCAGTCTGCGCTACAGTCCTGACGGTGTGTTGTTGGCAACTGGCGATCGCAGCAATGGGCTGATTGTTTGGGAGGCGGATACAGGCCGAGTTTATAGTGAGCTTAAGGGACATACGGGCGAAGTGCGCAGTCTCGATTTTCGCGCGGACTCTAACGTATTGGCCAGCGGAAGTCTCGATGGCAATATCAAGTTGTGGGAGATGGCAGAGAACAAGGAAATTAAATCGTGGGCCGCGCATGCTGGTGGAGTCAGTAGTTTGATGTTCGCCCACAACGGCCTGCTCGCTTCTGCCGGGCAAGACAAGCAAGTCAAACTATGGAATGGCAATGGCGAGCTACAAAAAGAGTTTCAAGGTCTAGGTGAAGCTGCGCTCGAAGTGGCGCTCACTGGCGATGCAGCCTATGTGGCAGGGGGCGATTGGAATGGGCAAGTGCAACTCTGGCCCGCTGCCGATCCAGCTCAAACGAAATTGATCGCTGCCAATCCTCCATCGATTGACCTACGCATCGAGCAGACTCAAGCTGCATTGTCAGCCATTGAAGCTGAAATGTCTGCGGTCGAAACGACAGCCACTGTGGCCACCAGCCAAGCCACAGCCTCCCAAACGCAATTGACTGCTGCCCAACAGACGGCCCAATCGCTCACCGATCATTTGAACCAGGCCAACACAGCCAATCAATTGCTGGCCACTGACATCGAGCACACTGACGCCAGTATCCTCGATCTGGAAGCTCAACTTGTTGCCGCGCGTGAGAAACGAAAGGAGTTAGCCGCACGCAAAGCCCAAAACCAGACCCAAGTTGCCGCGCTTACAGAACAAACTCAGTCTGCCGCAGTATCGCTTACCCAGGTGCAGACGAACCACGAAGAAAACTCCGCTGCTGCGGTTGCGGCACAAGCTCAACGCGATTCGATTGCCGCTAAACTTGTCGTGGCACAAGCGGCGGCGGACAAGGCACGCGCAGATAAGGTCGCACTTGAGTCACGCGCCGTCGAACTAAAGCAGATTGAACAACAAACCGCCGCTGAAGTACAAACTCTCCTCACGCAGGTCAATACAGCCGAAGAGCAACAGCGCGCACGACAAGCTGCAGCTGAAAAATTGGCCGCCGAGATGCAAGCTCTCACGGACCAATTGAACTCATTGCAAATGCGTGTCACAGAAGCAGAGCGCGGCCGAGAGCAAGCCGCCAAGAATCTCGAAACCCAATCGCAGCAAGCCGCTCAGCTCAAGAGTCAATTGGAGTCCGCCGAACAGGCCGCCCTTGAGGCCCAAGCTCAACTGCAACTATTTCGCCAAGCCTATCAAAGCGAAAACAAACTGAAGTAGATTCTCGACCTTGAACCGCGCAGGTTAATTAACGCCGACAGAGGACTGAGGAAGATGGCCCGCCGACCGAGATACACAGCAATTCGAACAAAAGATTTAGCGACCGAAAAATTAGGGAACTTGGATTTGTTTTCGGGCTGAAGGCCCAGTTGATTGTCTCGCCCCGGCCGGGGGACGTATTTATTCATCTTTTTGCCGCACATTTTTTTGTCGGATCGTGCTCGTCCGGTTTTGTCATGTCGCGATTAGATTAATCGCAATGATTTTAGCGCAGAATCTGTCGGGCCGTTGGCCCTGCGCGGGGTTTAGTCCTTACCCTCACCCGGCCTGCTGCCGGGGCTAGACAATCTGCTGGGCTTTCAGCCCAAATACACTCCACCACTCCACTATTCCATCACTCCACTCCCTGGCGGCATGGTGTACAATGGGAAGCTGGCCAGCGCTATGGCGGCGCGAACGTAGGTACGGTTGGAAGAAGCATCAAAATGTTGGATTTAATCGGCAGAGGGCAAGCACATACGTGCACCGGAGCGACTCGGCGTGAATTCCTGCAAGTCGGCACGTTGGGCGCGCTGGGGCTTGGGCTGCCACAGTTGCTACAAGCAGAAACAGCGGGAGTGATTGATCCGTCGAAGGATAAAAAATCTTGCATCCTGATCTTCAACCTGGGTGCCCCAAGCCAACTGGATACGTTTGATATGAAACCCAACGCACCGTCCGAAGTGCGTGGACCGTTTCAACCAATTTCGACCTCCGCTGATGGCATTCAGTTGTCGGAGATTTTGCCGCGACATGCCAAGATCGCAGACAAAATCGCCTTCGTGCGATCGTGCTTTCATCGCGGCGCGGCGGTGCATGATGCGGGGTGGCAAATCATGCAAACTGGTCGCATCTTCACAGGAGGTGTCGATACGCCCCATGTCGGTTCGGCGGTGTGGTATTTGAATGGTCCACGGGGAGATCTTCCGCCACACGTCGTGCTACCCGAGACGATGGGACGCGGCGGTGGCAATATACCGAATGGACAGGCGGGTGGTTTTCTGGGGAAGGCCTACGACCCTTTCGCGCTCATGGCCGATCCATCACAAGCAAATTTTAAAGTCCCAGATCTGCTCCCCCCTTCCTCCATCCCACCGGCGCGACTCGACCGCAGACGACGTTTACGCGCGGCGGTCGAAGAATCGATGACGCAGTTCGAAGCGAGCGAAAGTGCGCGGCTCATGAGCGAGCATTTCGATACCGCCTATCGATTGATGACCAGCCCCCAAGCCCGCGACGCCTTTGATCTCTCAAAGGAGCCGCTGCGGGTCCGCGAGCAATATGGGATGAATCGCTTTGGCCAATGTTGTCTATTGGCGCGACGCTTGATCGAAGCGGGTGTACGGTTTGTTACCGTCAATACTTTTTTAACCGTTTTCGATGAAATCACCTGGGACATTCATGGGAGCAAGCCCTTCACTTCCGTGGAAGGGATGAAGAACATCGTGGCCCCCATGTACGACCAAGGCTATGCGGCACTGATTAGTGATCTGTCCGAACGTGGCATGTTGGAGGATACGCTCGTCGCCAACCTGGCCGAGTTCGGACGGACCCCCAAGGTCAATCCGGCCGGAGGACGAGATCATTGGCCGCAATGCTTCACGGTCTACTTTGCCGGTGGTGGCGTACGTGGCGGAACGGTTGTGGGGGCCAGCGACTCGATCGGTGCTGTCCCTGAGGATCGACCGGTTGAGCCCCCGGAGGTCGTGGCGACCATCTTTCATAGCCTGGGATTCAAGCTCACCGAGCACTTGCCTGGTCCCGGCGGACGCCCCTTCCCGTTGGTAGATTCGGGCTTCCGGGAGATTCACGAGCTGTTTTAAGGTACAACACCCCTTTTCAAACCGGCCCTAGTCCCCTTACGGTATTGACTCAGAGTGGATGATCCTGGAAATCATCTTCTGCTCCGTGATACCGAAAACGTGACACCGCACATTTGACTAGGAAGCATCGGGCCACCATGCCGCGCTACAATCCTGCTGACATCGAGCCCAAGTGGCAACTCTACTGGGAGACCAATCGCACGTTTCGCACGCCAGACATGCCTGCTGGCGAGAAACTGTATGCGCTCGATATGTTCCCCTATCCTAGCGGTGCGGGGCTGCATGTGGGGCATCCAGAAGGCTACACCGCGACCGACATTGTGTGTCGCTATGCCCGCATGCGCGGCAAGACGGTCCTGCATCCGATGGGCTTCGATGCGTTTGGCCTCCCCGCTGAAGAGCATGCCATCAAGACCAATACGCCGCCGCGCGTCTCGACCGAGAATAATATCGCTGAGTTCACTCGGCAATTAAAGATGCTCGGCTTCAGCTACGATTGGGAGCGTGCCCTGGCCACTACGGATGTCAGCTATTTTCGCTGGACACAGTGGATCTTCACCGTGCTGTTTGATACTTGGTATGACAGCCAGCAACAGCGCGGTCGTCCCATCGCCGAACTCCCCATCCCCGACGAAATCCAAAGCGCAGGGGATGTGGCCATCGCCGCCTATCGCGATAGCCAACGATTGGCCTATCAGGGGGACGCGTTGGTGAATTGGTGTCCAGCCTTGGGGACAGTGCTGGCCAATGAAGAAGTGATCGATGGTAAGAGCGAGCGTGGCGATCATCCCGTGCAACGACTCCCCTTGCGGCAGTGGATGTTGCGCATCACCGCTTATGCCGAAAGACTCATCGCCGATTTGGATGGGTTGGATTGGACCCCAGGCATCAAGAAACTGCAAACCGATTGGATCGGTCGCAGCACGGGTGCCGAAGTCGATTTTTATCTAGGAAATGTTGCTGGGTTTGATGCTTGGCAGCAAGCACGCGCAAACAATGGTTTTGCCGTTCAAGCTGGGAGCGATGTGCTGCGAGTTTACACGACGCGCCCCGATACGCTTTTCGGTGCGACCTACATGTTGATCGCCCCAGAACATCCACTGGTTGAGCAATTGACGACTGCGGATCAACATTCTGCCGTGCAGACTTACTGCCAAGCCGCTTCGTTCAAGAGCGATCGTGAGCGGACTGAAAGTGATACCAAGAAAAAGACCGGCGTCTTCACTGGCTCCTCAGCGATCAATCCTGTCACAGGTCACCCCGTTCCGATTTGGATTGCCGACTATGTGTTGGCCAGTTATGGTACCGGTGCCATCATGGCTGTTCCAGCGCACGATGTGCGCGATCACGAATTCGCTGAACAGTTCAATTTACCCATCATTGCGGTCGTCGATCCTGGCGACAGCAAAGATGTTGACCGCCATCAAGTGCTGGCGGGCAAGGAATGTTTCGCTGGCCTGGGAGTGGCCATCAACTCGGGCACTTACGACGGCACCCCCACGGCTGAATTCAAAGATCAGATCACCCATGCTCTAAGCGATCAAGGGATGGGGTGCGAAGCGGTCAACTACAAACTCCGCGATTGGCTCTTTAGCCGTCAGCGTTTTTGGGGCGAACCCTTTCCGATTCTGCACGAACTGGATGCGGACGGAAAGCCAACGGGCGCTATGCGCGCGGTGGCCGCCGAGGACTTGCCTGTCAATCTACCACACCTGGATGACTATAAACCGCATGGTCGCCCCGAGCCACCACTGGGCAAATCGCCCGATGAGTGGCTCTATGTTGAACTAGATGGTAAACGCTACCGCCGCGAAACGAACACGATGCCACAATGGGCGGGGTCGTGTTGGTATTACTTGCGTTTCATCGACCCGACCAATGATCAAGTTTTCTGCAATCCGGTCAAGGAACGGGCTTGGATGCCGATCGACTTGTATGTCGGTGGGGCTGAACACGCCGTGTTGCATCTACTCTACGCGCGGTTCTGGCATAAGGTGCTCTACGATCGTGGACACGTTTCGACGGTCGAACCATTCCAAAAGTTGGTCAATCAAGGAATGATTCTGGGTGAGGTCGAATACACCAGTTATCAAGTTGCCGGCGAGTGGATCAGTAGTAGCGAGCTACGTCGCAATCAAGATGGCATTTTGATTTCTGCAGCGAGTCAGCAACCGGTGGACGCTGTGTCGGTGGAGGAAGCCCAAGTCGTCAAAAAGGGAGATGGATTTGTGCTGGCTTCTGATCCCACGATCCGCGTCGATTCGCGCGCACATAAGATGTCCAAGAGTCGTGGGAACGTAGTTAATCCTGATCAAGTGGTTCGCGAGTATGGTGCCGACGCCTTGCGGTTGTACGAAATGTTCATGGGGCCGTTGGAAGCGACTAAGCCCTGGAGTATGTCGGGTGTCAGCGGCGTGCGCAATTTTCTTGATCGAGTGTGGCGACTGTTTGTCGATTACCAAGTCGAATCAGTCAGCCTACTACCAGTCATTCAAGACATAGCTCCCAACGCCGAGCAAAATCAGATTCTGCATCGCACAATAGGAGCGGTCACCGCTGATATTGAAGCGATGAGTTTCAACACGGCCATTGCGAGGATGATGGAGTTCGTGAACTTCTTCACCAAAGCTGAAGTGCGTCCGCGAGCGGTGATGTCTGACTTCATCTTATTGCTCGCCCCTTTCGCGCCCCATTTGGCGGAAGAACTGTGGCAGTTGCTGGGCAATCCGGACACACTCGCCTATCAGCCCTGGCCGCAATTTGATCCCGCTGCCGTGCGCAGCAGCGAAGTTGAGGTGCCATTGCAAGTCAACGGCAAACTACGTGGACGCATCACAGTCCCGACTGACTGCTCGCGCGAGGAACTCGAGCGGCTCGCCTTGTCCGATCCCCACGCCCAGGAACTTCTGGCTGGCAAACAAGTCGTCAAGACAATTGTTGTCCCTGGACGGTTGGTGAATTGGGTGGTGAAATAGTTAGCGCCGACGACACATCCCACGACACTTCGCTTCCCTCTCGACCGCCGCGAGTGATCGTGTTGCTGTGTACCTACAATGAAGCGGAGAACCTGCCGAAGTTGCTGCAGCAGCTTGCTGTGCATCTACCTTTCGCCGATGTGTTGGTGGTGGATGACAATTCCCCCGATGGGACTGCAACTGTGGTTCAGTCGCAAACGCGCTTCGCCGGGACTCTCCGCAGTGTCGAAAATGCCAAGCACCTTGAATTGCATGGTCTCCATGGAACGGCAGCACAAAACAATTCGTCAGCGATCTATTTATTGGGTCGCGATGGAAAGCATGGCCTTGGGACCGCCACACGCACTGGACTGCAATGGTGTGTGCAACAGCCCTACGACTTCGTTGTCAATCTGGATGCCGATTTGAGCCATGATCCCGCCGACGCACCGCGACTATTGTCCGCATGTATGGCCGAGTCCCCCGAGTGCGACGTGGCGGTCGGGTCACGATACATTGCCGGAGGTGGAATACAGGGACTGGCCGTGCATCGTCGTGTGATGAGTCGACTGCTTAATGCCTATGCCACCCGGTTGCTGGGCTTGCCAATCAAGGATTGCAGCGGATCGTACCGCTGCTACCGCGCTAGTTCGCTGCTAGGGCTCGATTTTGATCGCTTGGTTTGTCCCGGCTATGGTTTTTTGGAAGAGATTTTAGTCGCCTTGCATCGCCGTGGTGCCCAGCTGTGCGAGATACCTATTGAATTCCGCGCGCGCTCCTCGGGACATAGCAAACTCGGAATCAGTGATGCCTGGGGGGCGATGGCCGTGATTCATCGATTGGCTTGGCGACGCTAAAGCAATTGATCATCAACTGGTTCGCGATTGTCGTGTGAACGGTTATCGTTTTTTTTGATATCTCTTCGGAGTCTTTCATCTTTTGCCCCACATTTTTTTGTCGGAAAAAAACTAACCGTTCACGCTCGGTTGAAGAGTAGAACCATTGTCCTCAATTGTTCTGGATTTTATTGTCCCCAATTGTGCAGGATTTTGACGGGGTTAAGCAATCCAAGGGGGTAAAGCATTGAGACAATGGTTCTACTCTCTGTCTCAAATCCCACGTTTACCGTGAACGGTTACGAAAAAAACTCTCGCGGCTGATATTGTGCAACGAACGATCTAAACGCGGGTCAGAAGTGGCCAAACTCAAAGACTCGCCGACAAAAAGATGTGCGGCAAAAAGATGAATGCACTTTGGGCCTGAGGATCACTAGTGGCGTCGACCCATGGGGAGCCCACGGCCAGCGCCCTTGTCATTAC
>JBGSJT010000408.1:0-8491 GCA_041741715.1 Pirellulaceae bacterium
TCCATCTGCTTGTTACGTTGGAAATAGGCACGAAAAAACCCGGTGTTGCTCGAGGCGACACCGGGTTAACCAACGTTGTCCGAAGACTTCAATCGGCCGAGTGTCACCTACGTTTAGGTTGCCCTAAATCAAAATTGCACGAGGGCGTATTCGCGTTATGTAACACGATGCCTCTCTCGCAACTTTGATAACGTTCGGTACTCAGCCGTATTGAAGTCATTTGTCCAGTTCCGATTTCAGTGATTTGTTTTAGAATCCTAAGCACGTTCATTCTCGCGTGCTCACAGATATAGACGCCAAGCTGATGCATTGGTTCGCAGTAAAATCAGCTTTTGCGAAAATAGAGACACAAAACAAGGGAAAGCGAAAGCTTTTGTTCGGGCGAGAGCCCCAAGGCAAGGGTATATTCATTCTCGCCCTCGTTTTGCAGCTGCCTGATGAAGCTCATGTGCTGTATCTATTTTCTCGAAAGATTCATCCCCCAGGCAGCCAAACATTTTCGTGAAATTCTTTTTTCGGCGCGCCAGCTGGACAAACTTCGTCGCATGGATGGGTGTAGGAACAACAACTCAGACTTTTTCGAGGAACTAATGATGAAAGATACCAACAAAACGAAGTACGATTCCTGGTCCAACGGTGTCGGAATGGTGATTCGGCAACGACGAGTTTCGATTGCGATAGCCTTGGGTGGCTTGTCCATGCTTGGACTCGCGTCGGCAGTGAACCAAGTAGGGCCGTTGAGCCTGAAGAAAAGCGAGGTACTCGTATCTGCTAGCGCCAGAGTTCAATCAAAAGTGTTGCCAGATCCGCAGGCTTTGGCTAAGGCTGCAACCCCCGATGATGATCAAGATGCCATTCGCGAACTAGTTCTGGATGGTCTTGAATTTGCGGTGGCTGGCGCTGAAGTCTCCAATCAACTCGGACCGTACCGACAGATCGGCAGAGCGGTTTCGTGGCTCGCACAGGAGATCTCGCAACCTGAAGACGCTCGACTCGTGGCGAGCACGCAACCCAACGACGCCAATCTGGTTTCCACCCCTCTCCTTTCAACTACCGAAAGAGAAATGGCTTCTTGGTTGCTGCAAAACTCTCCATGGATCCACTAAGATGTTGCTCAGAGAATCGACATGCCGTGACAGTTCACGGTACGAGTTGTCCATCCAGAGTAACCGCATGTCGGAATTGACTCAAATACTGGAAAGAGTTGAATCGGGCGATCGCTTGGCCTTGGACGAATTGCTGCCGTGTGTTTACAGCGAGCTAAGGCAATTGGCTGCTGCTCAGCTCCGCCATGAGAAGCCGGGGCACTCATTACAGGCCACGGCTCTGGTTCACGAAGCCTATTTGCGATTGGTGGATGGATCAAACTCGCAGAACCTAACCAATCGCCGCTATTTCTTTGGAGCCGCCGCCCAGGCCATGCGTCGGATTTTGGTCGATCAAGCTCGTCGCAAGGCACGTCTCAAACATGGTGGCGAGTTGGAACGGGTAGACTTGCCGGAAATCAGTGCGGCTCCCAGCGATCGGGAGTTGATTCAGCTCGATGATGCTCTTTTCCGATTGCAGGCCGAAGACTCCATCGCCGCCGAGATCGTGCAATTAAAATTCTTTGCTGGCGTTGGTCGAGATTCCATTGCCGAAATGCTTGGACTAAGTGTTCACGAGGTGCGTGTCAAATGGGCTTATGCGCAGGCGTGGTTGAAAGTGGAGTTAGAGGCTTAATGTAGAGCAATTGTCCTCAATTGCTACTTTGTAGAGCAATTGTCCTCAATTGCTTGATACCCGTTTATGCTAAGCCCCTCCCTGTATTCTAACGATTGAGGACAATCGTTCCACAAAGGCGCGACGCTCGCGAAAAAACGGAAGGTGAGCTGTTTCATTCTTTTCTAAAATATTTTCGCCAGCGAGGAACGCCGCGGCGCATGAATGGATGTAGCCATCCAGTATCGAATCGAGCCATAACATGACAAACGAACCGCAAGCAATCCAGGCCCTATTCGCTCGTGCTATCGAAATAGCAGATCCAACCGAACGCCAAAAGTACCTCACCGCGCAGTGTGGTGGTGATGCCAATCTCCAGGAACGCGTCGCAAAGCTCTTAATCGCCTTTGACGGTAGCAAAGGCTTTCTCGACCAGCCGACGCAGGCACAGGCACAGGCACAGGCTGTACCACATTTGGACACGGCCAGCAGACATCAGCCAGGCAACATGGTCGCTAGCCGTTACAAGCTGTTGGAGGCCATCGGCGAAGGGGGCATGGGGACTGTCTGGGTAGCTGAACAGTCGCAGCCCGTCCGTCGCAAAGTCGCTTTGAAGCTGGTCAAACCAGGCATGGACTCCAAGCAAGTTCTGGCCCGCTTTGATGCCGAGCGCCAAGCCCTGGCACTGATGGATCATCCCAACATTGCCAAAGTGTTTGATGGTGGAGTCACCGACCAGGGACGCCCCTTCTTTGCGATGGAACTTGTGAAGGGAATGCCGCTGACCCAATATTGCGACCAGATGCGGCTATCGGTGGAAGAGCGCTTGAAGCTGTTTGTGCCGATTTGCCAAGCGGTGCAACATGCGCATCAAAAAGGGATCATCCATCGCGACCTCAAACCATCCAATGTCCTGATTTGAAACTACGACGGCAAACCCGTCCCCAAAGTCATCGACTTTGGTCTGGCCAAAGCCATGCATCAACCCTTGACCGAGCACACCGTGCATACCGGTTTTGGGTTGATGATCGGGACGCCGCTTTACATGAGCCCGGAACAAGCCGAACACAACAACCTGGATGTCGATACTCGCACTGACGTGTATGCCCTGGGAGTCATGCTCTACGAACTGCTCACCGGAACGACGCCGCTGGAAAAGGCCCAGTTCAAAGACGCGGCTTTCGGCGAAGTCCTACGACTGATCAAAGAGGTCGAGCCACCCAAGCCGAGCACGCGCGTCAGCTCCAGCGCCCAACTACCCAACATCGCCGCGCAGCGAAGTTTGGAGCCAGCACAACTCGGTCGCAGCATTCGAGGCGATCTCGATTGGATCGTGATGAAAGCGATCGAGAAAGAACGCGAACGGCGATACGATACAGCCAACGGTCTGGCCCGCGACATCGAGCGATTCCTGAATCTGGAGGCTGTCGAAGCCTGTCCACCCAGCACTGGTTATCGCTTGCGGCGCATGGCTCGAAAACACCGCGCACTCATTGGCAGTGCGGCAGCTTTCTCGCTTGTCTTGATGCTTGGTACCGGCTTGAGCGTTTGGCAAGCCCTGCGGGCAACCCACGCGGAATCGCTGGCCAGCCAACGCTTAGTGGACGTTCAGGCCGAGCAACAAAAAGCACAAGAGGCTTTGCAACTGTCCCAGGCCAGTGAACGCCGCGCTCTTGAGTCGGAGTCAACAGCGGTAGCTGCTCGCCAGGCGGAAGAACGAGCCAAATCGGCAGAAGCCGAACAACGCCAATTGGCCGAACAGCAGCGCGACGAAGCCACCAAGAAATCCAACGAATTGGAAGTCCTGACCGAAGAGCAGCGGCGGATCATCTACGTCTCCGAAATGAATCAGGTGCGTATCGAAGCACAGCGAGGCAATCTAGCCCGGATGCGGGAAATCCTGCTGGAGCAATTGCCCATCGACGGCAAAGAGGACTTGCGCGGATTTGAATGGAACTACTGGTATCGTTACCTGAATCAGGCACAAGTTCTCCACAAGTTCGACAAGGCGACCATCGACACATGGGGCTCTGCGCTGGCCACCGTTTTGCCGGGTGGGCGGCATGTGGCCTGGACACAAGGCACAACGACCGAACTTGTCGACTTGCAGGATGGCACTTCGCGCCGGCTCCCCTATCAACTGCGGCATTACGTCGAACGCACTCGATTTTCGCACACCGGACGCGCGGTGGTTGGAGCTTGCATGTCGCACACGTTTCCCGCCAGCATTTCCAAGACGCCGGGAGCCGATCAAGGATCGAGTACATCATGTTCCGTGATCGAACCAACGGGTCAGGTCCACACGTTTGACTATCCGTCCGATGGCTTCAAGCACATCAGCGCACTGACTATCAGCTCGGACGGCAGTCTCGTAGCGGTGATCGGTTACGATCCGTCCCACTCCCAAGAGAATCCAGCAAGCCGAATATGTGTCTGGCATGTCGATTCGAAGCAGTTGATCTTGAATCAGGTTTACCAGCGCGAGATCAATCGCTTTTCCTTTAGTCCCGACGGCAAGAAGATCGCGGCTCATTTGTGTCATGGAACCAAACGCTATGCGGATGAGTTGCGTGATGTGGGTGGCATCATCGATGTCGAGTCGGGGAAAGAAATGGCCGTGGTGCAACATGACGATGATATCGATTCACTATTTTGGGTACCTGGATCCGACCGAGTGCTTCTTTGCTCGCTGGGCTTCAGTGGTACCAATCGCAAGCAACTGTTGAGTTGGCAAACGACTGATTCGCTGGCGCGACCGGTGCTGCTCACCAAAGAGACGATGCCGGACTATGTCAACGGCGTCGTCAGTCCCGATGGCAGCACACTGGCAATCACCAGCCATGTGGCGAACAATATTCGCCTCTTCGACACAAACCGTGGCGATCTACTCAACACACTGCAGACCGATGGTAAGGCGATTGTCTCACTTGCCTTCTCGGCTGAGGGTCGCCAAATCTTTGCGACGACGGTAACGGGCGAAGTCCTTCAATGGGATTTGGGAAGGAGCAGCGATCTGTTTGCCTTGCGAACGCAGCCGCTACCGCGACTGGTCAGCAACGGTTACGCGCTCAGCCAAGACCATACTTTGTTGGCGATCGCCCTAGCTGACGGCGGGCTGGCAGTACGAACGCGTGACGGAATCGAAACCACTTTAAGATCGGGCAAACCGCCGGCGACAAATAGTTATGTAGTCATGAGATTCAGTCCGGACAACCGTCTCTTGGCGTTTCGCACCAACCTCGGAACGGACGGCAAGTTGTTGGCATCCGGACGAGCGATACTGGAAGTTTACGACCTGGTTGAAAAACGGAGATTGTGGCAAACCAATTGCGTGATAGCGGCAGCTCCACTTCAAACAAGGTGGTCAGGCTATCCAATGGAGTTTAGTGCCGATGGTACCAAGTTTGTCCACGTGGCTGATACAAGCATCGTGTTCGATGCCCGCACGGGTAAAGGAACCGCCTTCGACCTGAGAAGCTCCGGCCAGGCCCTGTCGCTACTATTGAGCAAAAACTCTGAATCGGGCACTCTCGTTGCAATGGTAACGGAGGTTATGGCCGACAAGCGAGTAAACTCAACGCTATTCGACCCTCTCACTGGTTCAAAGAGTTTTTCTCATACCCTTGAATCAATGCTATTCCCTGCGGTTCTCGCATCGGACGGAGCGCATTGCTGTTACACCGGGCCCCCTTTTTCAGCGGTTGAAATTTGGAATCTTGCGAAAGGCGAGAGAGTTGTCACCGTTCCTGGGATGCTGGCTGTGTTTAGCCCTGACAGTCGCCGCGTAGCTGCGCTGTTGCCTGACTTCAAGAGTAAATCACAATCATTTTCTGGCATAACTATTTGGGACATTGCCAGTCGACAACAACTGTGTGAGTTGCCGTTGGTAGGAGACAACATCGAAGAAGCCCGCTTCAGTCCGGATGGCAAACGGCTGCTAACTTTCGAAGGCAAGGCCGCGTATGCCAGGCATGGGAGCGTACCGCGAGGGCGCTTATGGGATGTAGCGACGGGGCGCGAGATACTCGATTTGCCCGTCGCCGAGCAGAGCCACTACGTTTGGGACCTGTTCTTCGATCCTTCTGGCCAGCAACTCACGCAGTTGTTGTTCAATAAAGCCACCGGTACATTCGGAGGCGGGGCAACGGCCTTTTACGATGCCAGACCACTGGAACCCTCTGTCGACAATGAACTAGCCGCCAACCGGTTGATGACCATTTTGACCTCCAAGTACGCGCTCAAACGTGAATGGATTGCTGAGATCGAATCCCGCTCTGGACTCAAGCCAGGCATTCGCGACGCCGTCTTGGCAAAGATTCGCGACTCAATTGCAGATCCAGCACAGATTGCCAATCTGACGGGAGAGATTGTCAGCGTCAGCACTCGTTCTCCGGAGGAGTATCAACGCGCGGTGACTTGGGCCGAGGAACTCCACCGCTTGGAGCCCAACTCGGTGCGCAGCCGTACATTGTTGGGCGCTGCCTACTATCGCACGAATCGCTTGGACGACGCCCTGCAGATTCTGACATCCACACAGTCTGCGGATTCTCCTCCAAAATCGGAATTGGAACAGGGATTCGAGCTTGCTCGTCAAGTCGTTCTGGCACTCGTACATTTTCGGATGGGGAACGAACAGGATGCACAGAGATTGCTAGAATCCCCCTCCCTACCAAGACTCCAACCTGCACAGGCGATAGCCGTACGAGATTTCTTAGTTCTAACATCGCTTATCTCGGATGCAGGGAAGCACATTCCCCTCAGCATGAAAAGTTCAGCGCGAGCGATGAAATCCCAAGGGGATTTCTATCGTGATTCGGGGAAAGTGGACGAGGCGATCGCTGCCTACCGTGAGGCTGCGCGTCTCGACCCGGACCACCGACTAGGCTTGGATGAGTTGGCCGACCTTTACCGGGACAGGGGCCGGTTGGACGAGGCGATCGAAGAGTTCGCCAAGCAGGTTGAGCTTAAACCCAAGGACGCAGAGATGCGACGAAAGCTGGCCGATTGCCTCCGCTACCGCGGCCGATTCACCGACGCGGTCGCCGAGTATCGAAAAGTTATCGAGCTTGATCCAACTTACAAAAGCGTACAAAAAAGGGTCACTGCAGGTTTTGCGCTCATGGGCGCGTCTGATCTGGACGGTGCAATCGAAATCACTCCTTCAAACACAACCTATTACCAGCGACTAACGGCATTGGCTTCTTTGCGGCCAAAACTCGACGAGTTGGCTAGTGGCACGACAGTCGTAGCGACGTTTGAGGAAGCCCGAAAGCTGGCCGAGCTAGCTGTCACTGACAAACGCTACGCGCTAGGAGCAAAAGCTTACCATGATTTTGCCGTCGCAGCCAATGGACCAGACCCGCACCTGATCAAAACCCACTACGGTTGTTACCACGCCCAGTGTGCCGTATTAGCCGGTACCGGAGCCGATCCAACCTACCCATCGGCAGAGAAACTGGCCAAGTTGCGACTCCTTGGCCTTCAATGGTTGACCAATGAGCGGGACGCATGGAAGGCCGATCTACCCAAAACCCCCAAAGAACGAAGCGACGCTCGCCGCGCGCTGCAGTACTGGCTTTACGACCCAAGGCTGGCAGCCGTGCGGGAGCAAGAAGCCCTCGGCGCGCTACCCGAAGCTGAGCGATCGCTGTGGCTAGCGTTCTGGGAGGATGTCCGTCAAACATTGAAGAATAGCGAGTAAGCATGACTTGGACGAATCGCAGCACCTTGAGTTCGTGCACGGACAAGGTAACCGACATTCTGTTTTGTCACTACCAGCCAAGCTTGATCGACATCGGTCGGCATCATTCTTGAAGCGGCGACCGATGTAGACGGAGAAGCGGCTCATCGCCGCGATCCTCTATTGCCGGTTTGGCGAAAACCTTAAATACTACAAAAGACAGGGGAATTGGGGGCAAAGGAATGAGTGGTCCTGTTTCTTAATCTCTAAATGCTTCAGTGCTTAGCCATTCCCCTGTCCCCATTCCTCTGTCTATCCTTCCGAATCTAATTCATTAAACAAACCATGCCCATTCAACGCACTCTCCAACTTCGGTCCGTCACCGATACCGAGTTTGACCTGATAGATGAGGCGGTGATGCGGTGTGCCTATGCCAGCCAAAACAAGTTTGGACGTCTATTCGATGAACGCATCTACGAGAACGACGTCGCGGCGCGACTGAGGGCAGAGGGATTCGCGGTTCATACTCAGGTGTCAGTCACATTGACACATAGCAATTTTTCGAAGACCTATTATCTCGATTTGATCGTGAATGAGATGCTCTATGAGCTAAAAGTCGCCGCAGCACTAGCGAAAGAGCATCAAGCCCAGGCATTGCATTACGCCATGCTTCAAGACATACGCCGGGTAAAGCTCATCAACTTTGGTGGCAATCAAGTGCAGGGTAAACTGCTGCGCAATGCGGTCACAGAGTCCGATCGCCATCAGCCGACCATGCGTAAGGCAGATTACCGCGTCCTTTCTCACCATTGCGAACATCTCATCGAACATCTGAAGCAACTCATCAAAGACTGGAGCACCCATCTGGATAGCCGTCTCTACAGTGAGGCACTGATCGCATATTTCGGCGGTGAGGATCAATGTTTGAGAAGGCTTGAGATGCGGGCTGGTGACCTGAATTTAGGCACACACCTGGTCCAACTGCATAGCCCACATCATGCCTTTGTCGTCACCGCTTTCCACAGCCCGCAGCCCACCTATCAGCGACATCTTGAGGTGCTCCTTGAGCATGTCACACTGGATGGCATTCAATGGCTCAACCTCAACCAC
>JBGSJT010000409.1:0-49378 GCA_041741715.1 Pirellulaceae bacterium
TCGCGAAAATCTCGAAATACTCAATCTATGCTGATGCGGGCTACACCAAGCTGTTGCATTCATTCGATCAGGAAAAAGCGACGGCAGCTGCGGCATTAACTTCCGCAGGGCCAACTACTCCTGAGCTCACACCGTGAGGTCAGTGTGTGGAGTTAGTGGTGACCGTCCAGCGCTGTCGGGGTGTCGTGCAAGCCTGTATCTCCTGGCAACGGGTGACAGCTGTTGTCAACGTGAGGCACTGAAACTGTTAGCCTGGCCAGTGCACGTACCTTTCTTTGATCTTGAGTCATTTGATTCACCCTCTCGAACCCAGCAGCCAGCCTTCTGTCGGCATACTGGTGAGAGTCCTGGGAGAATCAAGGCGCACGGCTCGCGACTCTAGCGTATATGCCCGACAAGTTCGGGCTGCTCCTCTGCTGGCATGCAGCGGACCCAGATCAATCGTTGCACCAACCGGGAAATGAACTATCCCGTATCACTGCAACGGCTTGTTCGAGACGAAGGCTTGCAGGGCTGCCAAACGTCATGCGTGCGCTTCCGGCGATAAATCGAATCGCATCAGTGACAACAACCGGATATGGAGTGAGTTTCGTGATTCGACAGCGGGCCGTGTGGTACAGGGGAATCAATCACCAGTGTGCCTGAACACCTCCCCGATCGATCGTTCCGATTTAAGTAGCACAAATCTTAAGAATTATTTCTCGACCAGCGCAGCCGCGCTGTTAGGTATACGTTCTCCTTATGAAAAGTAACTCTTTACCCTACTGGAGAATCCAAAATGTGGCCATTTTCGAAGAACAACAAACGAACACGCCGCAACTCATCTGCTCGGCGAGTTGTCAAGCTCGAGAAACTTGAATCACGTGAACTGTTCGCAGCGGATGCATTCGTGGGGATGTATCAAAACGGGATGTGGACGCTGGATCAGTCCGCGCCGCATACGGTCGCTTTCGGATTGCCGGGAGATCAGGCGGTTATGGGAGACTGGAACGGCAATGGCTCCAAGACACCCGGAATCTATCGCAATGGGACTTGGGTCCTGGACCTTACCGGCAATGGCTATGATGCGGCCGACAGAGTCTTGGCATTCGGATTACCCGGCGACAAAGCCGTGGCGGGCGACTGGAATGGAAATGGAATCGATACAGTCGGCGTATTTCGTGATGGCCTATGGTTCTTCGATCAAAACGGGGACGGTTACGACGCGTCCGACGCAGTTCCAACTGCTTTCGGCTGGTCCACCGACAAACCCGTGGTGGGCGATTGGAACGGCGACGGAAGAGACACTCCTGGTGTTTATCGACAAGGGACGTGGGCGCTAGATCTGACTGGCAATGGCTACGACGCGGGAGATCGCTTTCTACAGTTTGGCTTGCCTAACGACCAACCCGTGGCAGGCGACTGGAACGGCGACGGCAAAGATACGCCGGCCGTGTTGCAAGGCAATCAGTGGTTCTTCGATTTGGAAGGGAACGGCTACACAGGTGAGTCGGGACAAGCCAATCGATTGGGTACCGGAGTCGCTGTAGCAGGTAAGGCAGTGCGTCCGATCGCACCGCCAGCAGCTCCAGAAGTTGATGTGGTCGGTATCATCGATGGACAAGCGACAGCGGTGTCCTTTGGTACTGTCTCGGTGGGGGGCGTGGCCACGCGAGATTTTACAGTCCGCAACTTGGGTTCCGCCAACTTAACATTAGGCCAGTTGCAGGTTCCCCCTGGTTTTATTGCCGACTCAGCTCTTCCCGGAATTCTGGGTCCAGGCACTTCCGCTGCATTCCGGGTTCGTATGGACACGTCAGTCCCTGGAACTCGTAGCGGCACGATCCAGTTCACCAGTAACGATGCGGATGAATCTCCCTACAACTTCCACGTATCGGGCTTAGTGCTAGCTGCTACTCAACCAGAAGTAGATGTAGTTGGGATTGTTGATGGCCAAGCCAGCGCCATCTCCTTTGGCACCGCAGCATGGGGCGCAGTTTCCACCCGAGATTTTACCGTTCGTAACCTAGGTAACGGTACGCTGACACTAGGCCCATTGCAGGTACCCACAGGATTCTCCATTGAGACTCAGTTACCGGCCAGTCTAGCGCCGGGTGCTTCGGTGACCTTCCGGGTTCGAATGGAAACGACCTCCGCAGGCACTCGTGGCGGTACGGTGCAGTTTTCGAATAACGATGCGGATGAATCCCCATACAATTTTGTTGTTACAGGCACGGTGTTGGCTCAGCCTCAACCTCAGCCAGAGGTTGATGTTGTGGGAATCGTCGATGGACAGTCGACGGAAGTATCATTCGGTACGGTGGCCGTCGGTGCAGTTGCTACCAAGGATTTCACTGTCCGCAATTTGGGTACGGCAACTCTAGTAATTAGCCAAGTGCAAGTTCCACTCGGGTTTTCCGTAGTTACTAACTTGCCCGGCAGTCTCGCGCCCGGTGCCTCCGCAACGCTTCGACTGCGGATGGATACCGCAACGGCAGGTTCGCGCGGCGGTACCGCTCAGATTGCGAGCAATGATGCCGACGAATCGACCTATAACTTCGTCGTGTCGGGAACAGTCGTGAGCGCGAGTTCCAACTTTGGCATGGTCGTCGATTGGCAGCGGATCGTAGGGCCGCCTGGGGTCTTGCTACTTAAGTCGGTACGAACTTACAACGCTTCAGGAAACAACATGCGGCTGTTTGGAGATTTTTCGCTGCTCAATGGAACGTCCATTCGTAGGGACGTGCCCATCGGAGACTTCGCCCTGTTCGGCGATCAAACGATGCCGACGGCCACGCCGATTAGCAATGGTCGGTACGCCATCGCTTGGCGGAACACTAATTTGACGCGGACCGGCGGAATTCACTACGCGATCATCGATACCTACGGCGCTTATATTGGTGCACGCGACCTAACCGCCAACATTTCTTATAGCGCGAACTTGGCCCCCACGTCGATCACGGCGGCTGCGAATGGCGGGTTCCGCATTGCATGGATGGATACTGTCACAGGGCGCGGATGGCGCCGCGATTTCAACTCCGCTGGAGTTGGGATATCGGGTGAGGTTTCCATCTAGCCCTTGCCAATGGTCACGATTACAGACGTTTGTTTTCCCGTTTCGTTACTTGAAGGAGAGAGTTTACCATGAGGCGAAGAAGTTTCCTGTTCCGATCGATGGCTACGGTAGCCGCCACGTTGGTTACGGGAAAGATGTGCAGAGCTGGATCAAGCACGGTCTTGGTTCAGATTAAAGTCTACCGAACGCTACGTCCTGGAATCTACGAATCCTACCCCGGTGTGTCAGTCAAATTGAGCAATGGCATGGGTGGCGTCACTGAGGCGAAAGGAGGCATGGTGGGCGTTTGGAATACACCCGGATATGTCCCTCAGGCCAACTACAGTGGCCGAGCCTATGTGAACGGACGCTGGGTAAATGGAACGCGCTATGAATGGATCAACGCGCGCTGCCTAAGAATTCACGTCGATCTGAGCAAGATCTAGAGTGTATTGAAAGTTTCGTCGATTGCTGAACTTTACCGCGTAGCGAGCGATTTCGAATGAATCGACTCGCTACGCCCATTCCTTCACTGCTGCACAACTATCCGGAACTGTCACTCGCCTTAAAACTTTGTCTTCGATTACAATGAGCACTTCGGATTTAGCATTTCTTGCGATTGCGAAGTACGCATTTTTTGGTGACAAACGTGATGGGTAGTCCCATTCGACAGCTTATCCTTCGAGTGATTCGAGGCCAGTCTGCGGGCGTTGAGCTGCGTGTCCTCGACCGCGATGAGATCAGTCTGGGTCGAGACGACACCAACGATTTGATACTGAAAGATCGTGGCGTATCTCGCAGGCATGCCAAATTCACTTTCCAAGAGGGGAACTGGAATTTTTGGGATCTTGGAAGTACCAACGGTGTCATGCTGACTCGCGCGGCTGGTCAAACCGCCGAAATCCGCTCGTCGCAAATCCCAGTGGCTTCGGGCGACGAAATTGAAATTGGTCAAGCGCGAGTACGGGTTGAAACTATTGCTATCGAAGACGATACCGAACTGTTGGTTCCTGAACTCTCGCAAGTGACCACTCGACTACACGTTGGCGAACTGGGTTCCCCAGGGTCCAGGGAGACTCGCAATCTTCCGGAACAAGCATTGGTCGATTTCTTTTCAGAACGCACCGAATTCGGTCTGCCCCGCAACCGCACACCTCCCTTTTCCTTCCGCGACTATCAGGTGCTGAAGAAAATTGGCGAAGGGGGGGATGGGAGAAGTCTATTTGGCCGCGCGGCAGTCGAGTAGTCAGCGTCCCGATTTGGCGATCAAATTCCTGCGAAGTCAACACGCATTGTCCGCCGACGATCGTGCTCGCTTCATGCGTGAAATGCAGATTTCTGTTCAGCTAAAACACCCTTCGATCATTGCCTGCGTCGATTGCGGTGAAGAAGATGGGCAACCATTTATCGTAATGCCCTATTGCAGCGGTGGCAACTTGGCTGAACTTCTCAAACGATCAGGGCCACTCACCCTTCGCCGCAGTCTGAGACTGCTAGATCGACTGTTGGCAGGGGTGGAACATGCACACAATGCTGGCATCGTGCATCGCGACCTAAAGCCATTTAATGTGCTGCTCGCGAAAGATGATGCTGGGAAATATTCGCCCAAGATCAGCGATTTCGGATTGGCAAAAAGTTATCTTCTGGCTGGCGAGTCAGGCATGACCGTCAACGGAACAGTCGGAGGTAGTTGGGGATACATGCCTCGAGAGCAACTGACCAATTTCCGTTTCGTCTCCCCGCACAGCGACGTATGGAGCCTCGGTGCAATCTTGTACGAGTGCCTGACGGGAAAACTGCCCAGACCACTTCAGGCTGGTGTGGAACCAATCCGAGTCGTACTTGAATCCAAGATTGTTCCCATCCAAGAGCTATTGCCGACTATTCCACGGGGAATTGCCGAGTTCATCGAGAAATCACTTGCCACCGAATCCGCTGACCGCTATCAGGACGCAGGGGTAATGAGAACTACTTTGAAGTCCGTAGCTGCCGCCTTGCACATCGAGCTTTAGCTTTATACTCGCGATCAAGAGCCTTACATTCGCAATCAAGACCAGGTGATTGAGCCGCGTCGTGGATTTCGAGTATCATCGTCAATACGTACTCATTCGCTTTTTTGCGGAACTCATCCATGCCGGACAAAATAGATACCCCTGCCAAGCAGGTCGCGCGAACCGACAATACGTTGGGGATTGACGATCTATCTACCCAACCATCTTCTGTCGAGAAGAGCCCCGACGCGAAGCTGCCTATCGAGTTTGGTCGATACCGACTGCTTAAGCAATTGGGCGAAGGTGGCATGGGGGTGGTCTATTTAGCTCATGATATCGAACTGGACCGCCAGGTAGCTCTGAAACTTCCCCATTTCTCTGGGGCCAAGTCGAAGGATTTGGCCGAGCGATTCCGTCGCGAAGCGCGATTGGCCGCCACGTTGGACCACCCGAATATCTGCCGCATTTACGATATCGGGGAACACCGGCGGCGGCTGTTTTTGACCATGGCCTTTGTCGAAGGCAAATCATTGCACGAGATCATTCGCTCTAAAGGAGCGATCGAACCGCTCACGGCAGTCGCGTTACTACGACGAATCGCACAGGCGGTCCATTTCGCGCACGGTCGCGGGGTCATTCACCGCGATTTGAAACCCGCCAATATCATGATCAAAAAGGATCGCGACTTTGTGATAATGGACTTTGGATTAGCTCGACGAGTCGATCAGGAAGAGGCTCAATTAACGGCAACGGGCGCAGTGCTGGGCACACCCGCTTACATGGCTCCCGAACAGCTTCGCGGCGAAAAGGGAGCCAGCGGTCCACAGTCGGACGTATACAGTCTGGGCATTATCCTCTACGAATTGTTGACTGGCCAGCGACCGTTTCAAGGCACGCTACCGCAAATCTACGCGCAGGTATTGACCACCGATTCGGTCTCACCCTCGATGGTTCGAGCTGGCATTGACCCTGCTCTAGATGCAATCTGTCAAAAAGCAACCAATCGAGACGCTGGCCAACGCTACCAGTCTGCTGAAGAGTTTGCTTCGGCACTTGGACAATATCTCAGTGCTTCCAATTCCGTTGGCCCAGCACTGGCCCCCGTCCGTTCGCAACAACCCAAGTTAGCGTTTTCGCCCGAAACCCGCGCGTCGCTACCGCCACGGCGTCGCAATCCGACGATGCTCATTGCGGTAGGAGGTGCCGCATTCTTTGCAGTTCTATTAGGCGTAATTGTGGTTCTAGTTCGCAATAAAGATGGAACGACAACCGAGTTACGTCTCCCCGACGGCGCACTGGCGGTTGAGGTGCAGAAGGACGATCGAACAATTGTAACAGTCGATGTCGCGGACGAAGCGCAATTACAGGCATCGGAAGGTACCGATAGGTCCAGCGATAAAACTCAGATTTCAGCGATTGAACTCCCAAACACTAACATGGGAGGCCTTTCTGAAACACAAGCCATTCGCTTACTGCACTCCAACTGGAGTCTGCACTTCGAAGGAGCCAACGGCACTCGTTTCATCGTGAATCCACCAGATAGAATTTTGGAAAACAAAGGTAAGCTTGTCTCTATCCGTGCTGACGAAAGGCAGGAATTTCCAGCGGATTATGTAAAGAGTATTTTCCTTCCCTGTATTGCGGCACTTCCTATGTTGACCGCGATAGAAGGTACATCGCAGTTTAACTATACAGAGCAAGAGTTCATGGATTTAGCCAAGACGCCCTTTGCGGCGCATGGGACTATTATATCTTGCAGCTATATTCCGTTGACGGAGGCTGTCGCAGAGTCGCTCAAGAATAGCTTTCACAAAATCGAATTCGTGAAGCTACTGGTAGACCGAGCGGGCGAAGGCGAGCTGCAAGCGATTGCTTCGATGAAGTGTTTACGTTCAGTTTGGTTTCAAGGCTTAAGTGTTTTGAATGGGCCCGAGGTTGTAGATACTATCGCTCAAATGAATTTGGATTTTATGGGGCTATACCAAGCTAGAAAGTTTACGCAAAATGAACTTGTATCCCTAGGTGATTCAATCGCTCGCGAGATTTGGTTTCACACATGCGACTTTGATGACTCGGATCTCGCAATCTTTGCTTCTCACAGTCAGGCAGAGCTTTTAAGATTCGGGTGGACAAAAGTTACCGACGAAGGTTTACTGCAACTTCAGTTGATGAAATCACTCAAGCAAGTTGACCTTAGAAATACATCCTACGACCTTTCCGCTATCCAGGCTCTAGCCAAACTTAGGCCTGACATATCGATCTATTGGAGCGGCGGGACTGTAACTGGTTCCGAAAAAACAGAAGCCGATCCGCATGGATTTCAAGAGCTTAAAATCGTGGCCAAGCAAGTTGATGGCTGCGACCTTAAAATCTCGGCCGGTGGTATCGAAGTGCTCGGCCTCAAAAACAGCGATCCGCAATTGACGATCAACGGGCTGGCATGGCAACCTAAAGACAAGCGTACTCTTGTTAGTCAGGGCGAAATGAGCTTTCTGAACGGTTACCTCGATTTTAGTCGGGCCAGAGTGCATGTGCATCATGTGCCAAATGGTGGAAGTCTTGCCTACGCCTATTATACTGACCATGTGCGACTGAAATTGGTGGGATGGGGCAACAGCGAGCATGACCATGAATTGAGCCTACAGATACCAACAGGGAAAACTGACTGGGAGAATGTGGACACACTGCCAATGTGGGAGGGGCCCTGGGATGTTACGGGGTGGGAGTACCCGGCGAGTTGGTGGGGTGAAATGCCGACCGAAGTTCCTCCCAAAGAGAAAAAACCGTTTGGTTCTGGCGAGTTTCAATATGTTGATTGGGATTGGTGGGATACAGCTTTTCCGTTTCCAACCACTCCTACGGACCATTTCGTGCTGATCGGCGAACGCAAATTTAGATCCGACGGCGGAGTCTATCGCATCGAGACGCTCTCAAAAGAGGGTATTCGCATTATGCTCGACGGCCAAGTTGTGATCGACAGCTGGCTTTTGCAAGACGTGACTCAGAATGCTCGCTCGCTTGAAATCCCTAGTGGTCTTCATACGCTACGGTTCGAATATGCAAATGCGAACCAACGTAGCCGCATCGCCGTCAATCTTCGCTGTGACGAGCCCAGGGGTAACGAGTTAACACGCAAAGTGGCTGAGCTCCCGATGGAACAACTGGTAGCCCGGAAGGCAATTGACAATCTACGCGCCTTGGGAGCCTACGTCGATGAGGAGATCAACTCGCCTGTCCCACTCGTTAGCGAAGTCATCTTTTCCGTGGCTCCACACACAGTCCAAAACTCGGTAATGTCAACGCTTCATTCTCTGCCGGGCCTTAAATCGCTGGAATTTGGTGCCAATGAATTTACGCCCAGAACCTGGTCTGAACTGTCGTATCTTCCGCAGCTACGCAAGTTGGGACTGACGTATGGAGCGATCGATGAGGAAGATTTGAAGGAGATCTCAAAGCTTAAATCCCTGGAATCGCTTGGAATCCTCGGCAATGACGTCAACGATGAAAAGCTCAAGATTATCTCCACTATGAGCCAGTTGAGGTCGCTCGATTGTTGGTACGCGCCGCTTACCGATGCGAGTATCGATACGTTGGTGAACATGCCAGAATTGCGGCAAGTGAATTTTGGCGGGACTCAGTTAACCGACGTGGGCATTGAAAAACTTATGCGCGCTCGTCCCGATATCAAAGTGTATCCTGGCTTGAAAGTCCGCATGATTTGGATTCCCCAGAATGAAGAGGTCAATTCGATCTTTGTGCATCAAGCCGATGGCACATGGCAGGAACAAACGCTGGCGGGCGACGGCAATCGATTCGAGGAATCCGAACGCAGCGATCAGTACATCGAGCTATTCGACGCCGCTCGCAACCTGCGAATTCGATTCTTCGACGACCACGCCGAGATGGGAAATGGCGACGCGCAATACACGGGTTGGAAAAAGGGCGGCTGGAGTGATCCGTTGCAAGTGCCAAATGGTTTTCGTTCCGCTGCGACAGTCAATAAATAACCGTGAATATGCGCCACGCTTGCAAGCCCTTCTAAAGACGCGATTTAAAGTGTCAGTGTTAGCCTATTGTGATTCGCTTATTCAATTCGTGGTCGCCCCAAAATTCGCAGCGAATTCTCGGGCCTGAAGAGCGGTACAGACTTGAGCAGTAGTCAGGCTTCCCAGCCACGAAGTATTAGCGAACACGAATTTGAA
Organism: Pirellulaceae bacterium; assembly: GCA_041741715.1. GTDB lineage: Bacteria > Planctomycetota > Planctomycetia > Pirellulales > Pirellulaceae > Aureliella. The sequence goes on from JBGSJT010000409.1 coordinate 9,228, forward strand.
AGAAATTTCAGATATGGACTAAACGTGTGAATGCACGAAATCCACGGTGATCGCGTGAAGTGCCTTATCCAGGGCTTCCAGGCATGGGGCGTCAATTGCCCAGGGGCAACAAAAGCCATCTTCGTCAGCTAAGTAGTCAGCAACTTGATCCCAACCTGCAAAACGTAGTGGGCCGCCTTCCGCTGCGCGATATTCCATCAACAGTGTTCCGTAACGAGCGACAATTTGATAGCCAGGTGTTGGCACTTTAGTCGAGACCCCAGGCGTCAAGTCCAAACTACTGTTGCTCCAAGTAACCTGCTTGGCGGACTCGATGACCAATTCCCAATCTCCATCGAATCGACCGCGCATGTCCTGTGTCACTTGAACCATCAACTGGGAGAGACGAGGGGCGAGCGACGGATTGTCGTTCTCACCGTTGGCTACACTGACCGACGGAGTCTGAATCCTTGCATTGAGATGATTGACAATCAGCAAGGCGTCGATCGGCGAAATGACCGCATCGCGATTGACGTCGGCCCGACTATTGTATTGCGATTGGGAATCATTCAGATGATTGATAATCGTTAGCACGTCGATGGGAGAAACCACTCCATCCGCGTTGACATCCAAATACTGCGCATCGGGAGGCACTTCGGTCCCTGGTGAAGCTGTGTTGGAATCATCCAATGGAGCGAATTGCTCGGGCAGCACGTCCAGCTTAACATTGCTTACTCCAACGACTACCGTTCCCAGCGTTGCCACTGAGTTGGCGTCAGCAGCGAAGGCCCGCACCGAATACTGGCCGGTAGGCACTCGCAGTGCATAACCCCCTGCCGTGCCAGTTCGCGTCGCATAGCGCTGGCCCGTACTGGCGACCGCCTCGATCAAAATGTTGGCCATCCCTTCACCCACGGAATAAAAATCATCATCGACTACTGCATCGGTAAAGGCCGCCCCGGTAATAGCCAGCGTGTTGTTGTTCTCGCGTCCGAAATTCTCCGTGGTGAACATGGTCGAGTAGTCCCGTCCATTGTCATAGGTTTTGTTACCTACAGCGACGCCAATCCCCACGTCACGCATGAAGTCGCTTAACAGATTCTGACGATGCCCGGCACTGCGAAAAAACATGTCGTGAGTCAGTGCAACAACTTCTGCCGAATTGCGAGCCACGACCGGATAGAAGGCGATATTTTCAGCGGCACCGGTCGAATACCCAGCCGCTCGAACTCGCGCCGAGGGTGTCGAACCGTTCAGACCCGTGTGCGAGAAGTAGGCGTTGTCCAGCATGTCTTCCGAATGCGCCAGCGCCGCATCGACCAAGTGTTGGTTCGGAGCCAGTGGTTGCTTGGGCACGACTGAAATGGCTCCCTGAGTCAGATCTTGGTTTAAGCCTATCCCCACACGACCCGCCTCTGCCGAGGGGTTGGCCCGAGCGCGATTGATCAATTCAATCATCAATTGCGACTCACCGGATATTTCGATAGTTGGCTGAGTGAAGCTCATGTCGACCGCCATCAGTCGGCGACATTCCATCTGTTCGAAGTTCAGGTGGCGAGCCAAGCGATTTCGTAGATTACGTTGTGTGAGGGGCATGTCCGAAGTCCTTAGCAGCGAGTGAATTGGTGACTGTTCACCTTGCTAACGCTTCGTTTTGTCATTGGCTGCGCGCCCCGGCCAAAAATACTCAAAAATCTAATTGTGGGCCCGCTGGTACAGATTTATTTCTCTATTTTTCCATGAAGCTTTCCGCGATTGCTTTTCATTGAAGGGCTACGTAATCGTTTTTTATGCAGTCAATACCAGCTCGACTCGCCAGCAAACGAGTCCATTGTTTTCCGGGTAATTCGCTTGCGAAGGCGGGACATGCAGAACCCCACTCGCTGGCGCTTCGTGCTGATATTGAAGAACTGCGTAGCGGTGCTGGCCAGTAGCCTAGCTTTGCCAACGGGGTGTGTTTTCGATTATCATCTTGCTAGTGTCAGAAACATCCGCTGGGAGGCGAGGAACTAGATCGGCGGGGCCAGCAATGCCACTCGACCCTCCGGATCGATATCTGGCATGAACTCGCCCAGGAAACACTTCGTCCGATCAAATTCCGGTCAGAAACCGCCGCGCCAAGGCTGTCAACAGTGAGCCAAGAACATCTCCCCCCCACATCGCTCTTCTCAGCGGCTACCGAGCGTCTCTCACGCCCTGCAGAGATCGAGGGAGAGTTAGATGATTTGCCCAACATTCCCAATTACAAGCTCGAAAAGATCATTGGACGTGGCGGGTTTGGAAAAGTTTTCCGGGCAACGCGAGACAGTGATAATAACCTCTTCGCAATCAAATTATTGCATGGTTCGGGCGACCTGGCGACCGATTTGCGGCAACGCTTCCTCAGGGAAGCAATGGTATTGTGTCAACTCGACCATCCCAGGATCGTATCTTTTCGCGAGCTGGGAATAGCTTGTAACGACCTGTACATCGTGATGGATTACATCGACTCCATTCCTTGGCGGACCGTTAGCGAGCCGCTGAGTACCGGTAAACGCATCTCCGTCGCGATTCAAATTGTCGATCACTGTCTGGACGCGCTGGTCTACGCGCATGGGAAGGGGATCGTGCACCGCGACATCAAGCCTAGCAACATCCTACTAAAGAATCGCAGTGGCAGGCTGCATGTGTGGCTGGCTGACTTTGGCCTGGCTAAGAATTACTTGCAAGCCGGGCATAGCGGAGTAACCAGCGACCATGAAGTGGCGGGCACGCTCAGTTATCTTGCCCCGGAATTACTGCAGGGAATCAAGTTCTTCAAACCGGCCAGCGATCAATACTCTTTGGCCGCCACACTCTATGAAATGCTGGCGGGGCAACCACCGATTGTCATACCTCCAGGCAGGAACCCACTGTTGGAAATCCGCCGCCATCGAATAACCACGATTACCAAGCTCAATCCCGATATTCCCTCCCGCTTAGCAGACTGGATTCATCGCGGCTTGGCGACAGCGCCCGATGATCGTTTTGAATCGATGCAGGACATGCGTGATAGTTTGCATCGGTTGCGAACTAAAGCTTAATTTGCATTTGAAAAAATTTGTTCGAATTCAAGCACGACAGCGCAGCCGTTGGCGCTGAGTGGCGTTAGCAGATTGAAACTACAGCATCTGAGAAATTTGCCAGACAGCCAACCGATCAATAATGACTCTATCACGACCTACAGAGGCAAGAGCGATTCAATGACCAAGATTACGACCACCTGCGTACATTGCAACCGCGTTTTGCGATTGGACGCAAAGTTCCTCGATAAGAGCATCCGCTGTCCAAAGTGCGACGAAGTTTTCAAAGTCGCCAATGTTGCATTCACCGCGCCAGGTAGCCCGGAGGTCAGTCAAGAAGCGTTGGTAACTCGCAGCCAGCCGACGCCTGCGCGGAAGGCACCGCAGCAAGCGGCCACTCAGATGGAAGCCAAAATTGTCGACAATGTCTCAGACTTGGACGCATCAGTTCTGGGCGCCACAGCCGACACATCTAAGCGTCCGCAAGTTAGTGGCACTTCGCTTCCGCGCAAGATTGGTCGCTACGAGGTTACCAAGGAACTTGGGCGTGGAGCCTTTGGAGTGGTCTATGCCGCGCGCGATTCTGTGTTAAAGCGATCGGTGGCCATCAAGGTTCACAGTCAATCGCGCAATGAAACGGAAACCACCAAGCTGTTGAGCGAAGCCCAGGCTGCCGCCCGCTTGCGGCATCCGAACCTGGTAGCCGTTTTTGAAGTCGGCACCGAAGAAGGTCGCCCATTTGTAGTTTCCGAACTGATCGAAGGAAAATCGCTGGCCGATCGCATTGCGGAAGGCACGATCCCGCATCAAGAAGCCGCCATATTAGGTCGCGACTTGGCGCGTGGTTTGGCCTACGCGCATGCACAAGGCCTAATTCACCGCGATGTGAAGCCGCACAACATCTTAGTTGGAGAGGATGGTCGCCCGCAAATCGCTGACTTTGGTTTAGCCGTTGATCGCCGCGACGAGGAACAAGCCCGCGAGTCAGCCTATTCGCGATCGGGGACATTGGCCTATATGGCCCCCGAACAGGCCGGCATGGGTGGCGCGTCCGTTGGCCCCGCCGTCGATCAATATGCGCTCGGTGCAACGCTGTTTGAAATGCTAACTGGTAAGCGACCTCACACAGGCAGCTCACTCGAAATACTCCGTGGGCTCGAAGCCCCCGAACCACCGCGCGCTCGCAGCCTCGAGTCAAGCCTGCCGATCGATTTGGATGCGATTTGTTTTAAGGCGATGACGCACGAACCATGGAAGCGGTATGACAACTGTGGCGAATTGGCCGATGACCTTGATCGCTTTCTCGTGGGCGATTTGATTCGCGGTCGCCGAATCGGCATAGTGGAACGCGCTCGACATTTTTCCAAACGAAATCCAAAAATAGCGGCTTGGTCTGTCGGTGCAGCTATAGCAATTTTTGGTTTGCTTTCTATCACAACGATCACTGCGGTTCGAAATCGACTTGTCGTCCGCAATATGGAGTCCCAAGATGTCAACAGACGGCAGTTAGTTCAACAGAACCGAAGGCTTTTAGCTACGGACGTCGCCGGCGACCAACCTGCGAACTTAAGTGAAGTTCTTGATTCTACGCCACAATTGATCGCCACTGAAACCGACGGCAACAACCTAGACTCGGAACTCCCCGGCTGGATTGCCTACTCTCGCAAGCTGAACAAAGCTTCCACGAGCATTGCACGAGCAGATACTTCGGCTAGTCGCAAGCTGCTAAACGAATCGCGAGCCGATTATCGACATTGGGAATTTGACCATTTGGAAGATTCGATCGATCGACATGTATCTGCTTGGGAAGTCCCTTCGGACAATTACAACGTTAGCTTATATGTAAACAACGACGGCAAATCCGCAGTTGTCACTTCTCAGGGGAGATATAGCGAAAATGAGTTGTCATCGGGTAAGTTGCTGTTCTCGGGAAATGTTCCTTTGAAGGACGCACGTATTCTCACCGTAAAGATGGTGAAACTGCATACGCAGCCCGTTTTCGTATTTGTCGATGGTACACAGCTCCGCATCTGGGACTATCGCCAGGGGAAAGAACTGCCCAATCTAAGCATCAGCGATTCAAAGTCCGTGGTCGAATTAAAACCATCACTGGATGACCGATGGCTTGCCGTGCAGTTGAGCTTGGGTAATGGGGTGGAAATCTGGGATCTCCAAGAACGGAAGGAACTCACGCATCAACTACAGGCGACGTCATGTGAATTCGCGTCCGACTCCAAGTCGGTTGTATTTCATCTTTCGGATGGGACATTGTTGCGCATGGACCTTCCGTCGATAGCAACAACGCCAATGCCGACTCCTTTTGGCTTCAAGTCGCTGGTGGCAGTTAGCAGCGATCCTCCGGCCTTAGTCTACACGACAGAATCCAAGACGATCGAGAGAACGAATCTCGCACAGTATGGATTGGATCGTCTGGCGAACGTCGAGCAGGAGCTACTCCAGGTCGCCTATGTTGAGTTAGATCCTCTCACGCACTATGTAGCGTATGTTAAGAACAATGAGATCTGTGTTTCCCGAAATGGAGCGTTGACGACAATTCCAATTGTCAGCGAAATGGCCGCTCAAACCTCACTGGCTTTTTCTCCCAACGGACGACATTTGATTGCAGCCATTCCCAGTCCTGCCGGCGGACGGCACATGTTCGTATGGGACATGGATCGAATTCTGCCGCAGACAACTCCGAGTGTAAACGGCGTCGTCAATACAATCGCATCGTCAGCCGACTTAGTGACGATTGCATCTGGAGACTCGAGTGGTGTAGTGAGGTTGTGGGATCAGTCCACCTTGAGCTTGAAATGGGCATCATGCGGAGTTGCAGGTTCCATTGAAGCATTGGATTTCCAACCCGCTGGCGACACGATAGCCGCCGCAGACGCTCAAGGCATCGTCCGTTTTTTCGATTCTGAGAATGGCAGCTTAAAAGGTGAGTGGCCCACGTTAAATTCACCGATCGGTTCGCTCGCCTACTCACCAGATGGCCAGTTGATTGCGGTCGGATTGAAGCGTTTCGAACCGGCAGCTTCCCCGCGCAAACCGCAGATACGCGGTGAACCAACAATTACCCAATCCACACCTCAGGCCGTGGTTACATCGCCTGCCCAGGGAGTGGATATACTGCTTTTCGCGTCGAATGACGGGCGTCTGTTACAGCGTTTCCAGAAGCATACAGCCACTGTCAATTCGGTCGTCTTTGGACCCACGGGGGGACGACTGTTCACATCTGGTGACGATGGAAAAGTCATTAGTTGGGATGTTGAATCAGGAGCATTGGTTAAAGTATACGAATGCCCCAACGAACAGACATGTGGGTTAAGTCTTGCACCCGATGGGAACTCAATTGCCTTTGTGGCCTCGACGCGCCAGACGAGATACCTCGCGGTTTGTAATACTCGAAGCTATACGGTATGCAAGTATCGTACGGAAACACGTACGCGTATGGTACAAATACAGCGCTGCCAGACGATATATCATGACATAACTCGTGAGTTTGACATGGAGGGTAAACGTCGGTCAGAGACTTTTACGATTGCTGAGCAAGTTCCATTTACGACACAAGTGGAGCAATCTTATACCGTCCAAGTACCTTATCAGGAAGCAATAGAAGAACCCTACTTCCAGTACGTTCAAATTGACCCTAAAAGGCCACACCTCGCAAGCGTTGCCGAGCGTCCGCGAGTGATCCGACTCGCAACCGAGACTCTAAAGCTGGTCGGAAAGTGGTATCCCGAAGCTGGCCGATTGCCGCAATCGACGAATTTTTCCGACGATGGACAGCGTCTGTTTGTATCGACCGATCATGGCGTCAGCGTACTACACCCGCAACACATGTTTGAGTTGATCGAGCTAACGACGGGGGAAAAGGCGGAGTGCTTATCGCATCTGCGTTTCAATCCACAACTACGACATCTGTGTGTCGCGGCCATCGACAGACTCGTATGGCTTCGCGATTGGAAAAGTCCTGACGACAACTACTGGGAATTCGTTAGGCAACCACGGCAGAAGCCGCTTCCATACCTTCCACCCGCACTAGCACCCGCGCCAGCGCCAGCCCTTGATCCACCGGTCATCATCCCAAACGATGCACCTCAGGCATCACAAAGTATCGACGGGCCGAGCAATGGACTCCGAACGTCACCCAGATCGCGACTGGTTTCAATCAACGATCCACCCACAAATCCACCACCACCAACTCCAACTCCAACTCCAACTCCAACTGTCGATCGGATAGCGGAGATTGAGGCTCCTCGAACGCCGGCAACGTCGATACCATCTATTGTCGTCCAGTCGGGGGTGATCATGAAACCATCGACTGCGCTCACCCAGCCTGAGAAAGTACGAAAGAATCTCACTGACATCGATTCATCGATTCAGTCGATCGCCTTGACGGATTTATTGTTGGATGCCACAGTCGTTGGTGAGGCGTATGGAGCCAATGGCCGGCCAACGGAGGGTGATTTCAATGTAGCCGGAGAAGCGTTTTCGGAAGGACTGATGGCCCCTGCCAATTCACGTTATGCACTACGTCTTACTCCCGGCTGGTCGTCGTTCTTCACTTTGTTTGGATTGGAGGACAATCATGCAGGTTCAGTGGCGTTTGTCATCCTGGGCGATGGCAAGCCGTTGTACCGCTCAAGCATCATTCGCGATCACATTTTGCATGGAATCACCATCGATGTCCGTGGCGTCAAAATGCTCGAGCTGATCACCGAAAAGACCGACAAAGAGACTACTGAAGATTGGGGAGTGTGGTTGGAGCCAAGGCTGAATCGAAAACCTTCGCCAGAAGCCTATCCGCACAAATTTCAAGAGCTAAGAATCGTAGCCAAGCAGGTCGATGGTTGCGATCTCAAAATATCGACTGCCGGGATCGAGGTGCTGGGGCTCAAGAAAAGTGATCCGCAACTATCGGTCAATGGAATTGCTTGGCAACCTAAATCCAACCGGGTTCTTGTAAATCAAGGCGAGAATCGATTCCTGAACGAGGATCTCGATTTCCCGCGAGCTAGAGTACACGTATATGAGGCGACAAGTTCCGGAAGTGTTGATTACGCATACGCCTCGGACCATTTACGAATTGAGATGAAGGATAGAGGGCTGGCGAACTATGAATTGGTTATCCAGATCCCTTCGAAGATCGCCGATTCGCCTGTGGATACCATACCGTTATGGGGTGGACCATGGAAGGTCGCGGGATGGGAATACAAAGCAAGTTGGTGGGGAGAGTTGCCGACCGAAGTGCCGCCAAAGGAGACGAAGCCGTTTGGTGTGGGTGATTTCCCTTACATCGATTGGCTGTGGTGGGATGACCCATTTCCCTTTCCAGCGACTCCGCCCGATCACTTCGTACTGGTCGGCGAGCGTAAATTCAAATCTGATGGCGGAGTCTATCGCGTTGAGACGCTGACGGACGACGCGCTGCGGATCAAGTTGGATGGCAATGTGATCATCAATAATTGGGTGCCACAAGCGGTAACGCAAGACTCGCGCATGTTACATATTCCCACTGGCGTTCACACACTACGTTTCGAGTACGTGGACTTAGGCCATCGCAGTCGAGTCGGCGTCATGCTCCGCTGCCTCGAACCCAATGGGTCTGAACTGCAGCGGAAAACGGTGGAACCAACAAGCCAGCAACTGGCGACGCAAGCGTTGCAACACAAGGCAATCGACAAGCTACGAGCACTTGGAGCCTACGTTGACGAGGAAATCAATTCGCCCGTGCCGCTTGTCACCGAGGTTAACTTTGATGGCTCCACCCAGCCAGTAGGCAACACAGTGATGTCTGCACTACGCAGTTTACCAGGCATAAAGTCGTTGGTGTTTGGACCCAACGATCTCGTACCCAGGGCTTGGTCCCAACTTGCGACGCAGAATGACCTTCAAGAATTGACACTCACTCCGGGGGCCGTCGATGAGGAGGATTTGAAAGAAGTCGTCAAACTTGATAATTTGCGATCTTTGGTGATTTGGGATAATGCCGTAAATGATGAAAAACTAAAGCATATTGGCGGAATGAGCAACTTGAAAGTACTTGCACTATGGTACACGCCGCTGAGCGACGCGAGCATCGACACTCTGGCGGGCATGACAGGATTGCGTCAATTGATGTTCGGTGTCACGAACATCACTGAGACAGGTGTCGAAAAGCTGATCCGCGCCCGACCTGATATCAAGCTTTTTCCCAGCATGAAGCTACGGATGTTCTGGATTCCCCAAAACGAGGAGACCAAATCGATTTTTGTTCATAAAGCTGATGGCACATGGCACGAGCAAGCGTTGGTGGGCGAAGGCTACCACTTTGCAGAAGCCGAACGGAGCGAGCAGTTCGTCGAGCTGTTTGACGCCGCTCGCGACATGCGCATTCGGCTCTTTGACGACCATGCTGACATGCGTATCGGCGATGCGGAATACTCGCGCTGGAAAAGCGGCGGTTGGAGTGATCGATCGCAAGTACCAGAGGGTTTCGATTCGGTGGATACAATCGAAAAGCAACCGTGAATGCTCGACACATTGACAATCATCCACGCAGGTGCATGGCGGTCACGAATTTGAGATTCTTGGACAAGTATTTTGGGTTGAAGCAGTAAGCCATGTGCTCAAACAATTTCATCGCAATGAGTCTAGTGGCTCTGAGTCTTCTGGGATCGAGCCCTTTCATCGCTACGGCTCAAGACACAAGCGGTGGTACGGCTAGTGCGGAGCTCACTTTTTATGTGCCTCCGTTTGCCAAGTTATTCATACAAGATCAGGAACAACGACTCTCGGGAACCGCTTTCCGACTTGTTTCTCCGCCGCTGGAGCGAGGTAAGGCGTATCACTACAACGTCCGATCCGTCTGGAAGGAAAACGGTTCCGATCAACGAATTGATCGAAGAGTGGGCGTGCAAGCCGGACAACGGCGGCTGGTTAATTTATGCGGCGTGTCCCTTGCAGCGATCAAGCAAACTGTCGTCAGTGAAACGAATCGAGAGCGTGGGTTGGTTGGTCGCGAACCATTGGTCCCGAGCAGAGAGTTGGAGGTTGCCGCTCAAAAACATGCGGACAATATGGCTCGACAAGGAATTCTATCCCATTCGCTTGACGGTCGAGGCTTTATGGACCGAGCCATTGCGGAGGGCTATCAGTTTTCTGCTGGCGGTGAAAACATTGCCGAGGGTGCATTTTCATCGCGTGACGTAGTGGGGATGTGGATGCGATCACCTGGTCACAAGGAAAACATGCTCAGCGCTGACTATAGCGAGATCGGCATCGGCACCGCCTGGGATGCACTCGGCCGCCGCTACGACGTACAAGTCTTCGGCAGACCAAATAGTAACGGACCCTAATTGGGCAGTGCCACGTTTTGACGGAATGGCGTTAGATTAGCCGTTCTGGCGTTGGCCACGGTTCCTTCGTAATCCCTGCCCAACCGGGTGCTAACGCACTGCGGCTGATATAGGTGGCGCTGGCCAACTAAGCAAAGGATCCTGTGGTACTTCTTTCTCGGTGCCAATTGTTAATTGCGAATTGCGGCTCGATGGTAAAGCGTGTAGTGGGCGAGTTTCTTACGCAATAGGTCGTTGGCGATTTCTTCTCCCCAGTAACTATCTCCCATCAATAAATCAGCTGCGGATTCTGCGGCACGCTGAGAATCCACTGCTTCCCCCTCTCCCAACACGCCGCTATTTAGATAGTTGACCACCAACAAGACATCAATCGCCGACACAAAGTTGTCGCGATTGACATCGATAAACGGCGGTGGGCGCGTCTGGCCCGACTGGGGTGCGAATAGTCCGCGAGCGCCAAGCAGATTGAGATCATTGATCACTAGCAGGACATCAATCGGAGAAACGAAGCCATCAAAGTTTACGTCAAAGGCGAGCGCATAATTGTGCCATGCGGCTAGATCAGGTGAGTCTTGCTCCACGATAAATGTGAATCGATAAGTTCCGCCTGGGATCGAATCTCCCGATGGCGAAAAGTCATCACCTTGAAGTACTCTGCCTCCCGGAATGTAGGAATCGATGAACTCGCCGTCGAGCAGCGCCCCATTCGGGCCCGCGATGCCATCCCTCTCGCCGCTGAGCTCGACCATGTAGTAACCGATTTTAGGCGAACTGGCCGGTTTCCAGACGGCTTCGCGCGTGATCGAGTTCCACTGAATATTCCCATCCGCTTCGCTTAACAACTCGTCGTCGGTATCGAAGAACTGCTCATTGGGCGAATAGCGAACGGCAAAGTTCTCTGGGGTCAAAGTGACGGGATCCACATCACTGCCAAATTTGACAGCGATTTCGTCGAATGGTGCCGTCAAGTTGGAGAAGGCCGGAATACTGGTCCCGATAACCACGGGAGCGAAATGGGTGCGCTGCCAACCGAGTTCGGGGGCCGGAATGCTCCACTGCAAGATCATGTCATTACCACCCCCTCGCTCTTCGTACTGGATGCGAATCGCGTAGTTGCCAGCCAGTATTTTTGGAGTTGGCTCGCCGACGGTTAGAGCTTGCGGTTGACCGAAATGGTTATTGGCTAATTCGGTCGATTCGAACTGACCATTGTGATTGAGATCGATCCACAATCGGCTGCTGTCATCGCTTTTGGTGACCAGTTGAGCACCATCGACTGGGATCGCGATAAAGCCATCCCATTGCGTGGAGAAGTTGTCCCAGTGGCTGGACCCGCCAGTTATCCCCGTCTGCGAGCGGTCTCCCCATCCGAAAGTGTCGAAATTGATCACAGGATCTACGCGCGTGCCGGACGCGTTGTGCGTAATGCGCCAATCTGTCTCGGCCACGGTGTTGGCTAGATTCTCATTGAAGTAGGCTCCTTGCAGACCCGGCTGTGTGTGGGCTGCATCCTGAAAAAGCGCTGTGGCCGGCACAACCCCGCCGAGAAATGTCGCATAACTAACCGGCACATTATGTCCCACGGCGTCCAACACGTTGGCTTCGAAGCGATAGGCTCCCGGTGGGACGTTGCCTAATGCATAGAGCGAAACACCATTCGACTCGATTCCATGTTTGTCAACGAATACGTCCAGCGACTGCAGTTGATCGTCTGCCGTGTCGAATTTGCCATCCGCGCCGCTACCACGCAATCGCCAGTCCGCTGAGTAGAGACTGGTGATGTCCATTTCATCACTAAAGTACATCTGAAAGAACAAGCGATTGGCGGCATCTCGAATTCCCGAACCGGCCGAGTGGATATACAGCCCACTGACTGTGGCGGGCGTTGTATCCGCCAAACCAACGACTATTCTCGTCACAAAGTCACCACCTGCCGCACCATCTCCCGACACGGCGGGGTAGGCTAGTTTTCCTCCGGTGGTTTCGCCATCAAGCGAGTTGCCCCACAGGTCTTTAACCCCAGTGGCTCCGCTCTTAATCGTCAACGTGTAAGTATCAGGAGTCAACTTGGAATCTGCAATGAAGATCACAGTGGAATCCAACGGATCAAAGGTGAACTTTCCGGGAACGACTCCCCGCGTTGCACCGCGCAGGATAACGGTCTGGTTGTTGACTGTATCCGGGTCTAGTAAGTCATCGACCCACAGTACAATTTGGCGAGTCTCGTCCACCCCGTGATCGGGTTGTGGCCAGACGTGGTAAATCCGCGGTGCTGTCTGGTCCATGGCCGTATCCGGGGTAACTTTCAAGCGATAGGCACCCGTTGATAGACCAACTCCCTTAATAACAACGTAGTACGTCCCTGCGGTCGCTGCCGTGAAGTTCACAAATGGATCAACACTGAAAATCTGCGATTCGCGGTCGAGGCTATTGTCGGCGGTGGCAATTTCATTTCCCTGGGAGTCGACGACAGTGATCGAAGAGTCTAGCCCCAGTTGATGTTCAGCCGAATCGATATCCAGAGCCACCCTTTGACCGGCAGTCAAATTAATCGCGTACCAATCGGCATCGTGCTTGTCACGAATTCTGCCCGACACGACCACTTGATCGTCCAGAGCGTCGCCGATTAGTTTCATCCGCGCGAGCGGCCCATTCAAATCCTGAGCCATCGACGCCGTGTCGTTGGGTTCCAATTCCGACTCTTGCGCACCGGCTTGCAGCACCCAGTCCGCATAGCGTCGCTCTTGTTGCAAGAACGGAGTCGTATAGCCAGCGGCATTATGGTTCACCAGGTACGAACCGACCGTAAATATCGTGGCCCCGGTGCGTGGATGATAGTTGTGAGGAATGCCGATGGAGTGCCCCAGTTCATGCATGATTCCATTGTACCAAATCGCTGCAAACGACTCCCACGTGCCACACGTAGGACCGCGACCGACCCAGGCTGAACCGTTGGGTCTCAAGTTTCCATATTGCCCACCCCCTAATCCACCGCAGTAGGAACCGTTGGCATCGGGTCGCAGTTCGAAGGTCACATGCTCCTGTCCCGCAGGTGGGGCCTGCGACGTTACCTGTGCTTGAAATGGTGCGTATATCGAGCGAATTCCAGCGTTAACGATGTCGTTCAAATTGCTTTGAGAATGTTGAGAATAGTCGGTATAGATCACATGATTGAGTCGCTCACTCCCAAATGAGTCATTGACCATCGACAACGAATAGCCACCCAATCCATTGTCGGTCAGCGCTTCGATCACGATGAAGTGCCTACCAGTTACCTCGGGACGAGCGAAAAAGTAGTTGGCAGCAGTCGCATCTCCATAACTGGATTCCAACCATTGGCCGTAATCGTTATAGATTGAGATGCGTCGTCCATCGCTGGCTAGTGACTGGCCGGGACGCGGATAGAGCGAAGTCGAAGTGCTCGACAGTTGGAAGCGGTAGCGTTGATTCGCATCCAAAATCAAGGCGTAGTAGTCCGCTTCTCCCACGGAGGTCAACATGCCCGCTGCCGAATTACCGCTAAATGGAAGTTGTGCACCTTGAGCATCACTAGCGAATGAGAGGGTGGCCGCTGATTCGAACGAGTTTCCACCTTCTCTCCCCGTACCAAGAGCCGATCGAACGAGGTTTGCCTGATAACTATCGTTGAAAAGCTGTTGACCGGCGGTAAGTCGCAAGTAGTGCGTGCCAGCCACGTTTGCTTTGGCCGCCAACCCCAGACCACTCGCATCACTCGCCACCACAGAGCCATCCGGCCCCAAGAACTCCACTGCGGGACCAGTCGACCCTGAGTAGCGCAGAGCGATCGAATCGCCGGCCTGCAGCGCAACCCTAAAGACATCCACATCGTTGGCTGTTGCGATTTGTCCCGAGAAACTCTCCTTCGTACCAAGGCTCGTTGCCGTCGGCAGGGAACCATTGGGTTCCACCTCTGTAGTCCCATCAAATGCAATGGTCCAAGCTACAATCGAATACGACCCGAGAAAATCTTGGATGACGTTATCGTGGAACAGCCCCACGTAGTAGGTGGCAGGCTTGACCGCCGTGAACCCATCCACGCGTCCCACATCCGACTGAGCCCACACGCGATTGGACGAATCTTGGATGACATACCGGGGCATTTGGCTCGCCGAGCCGCTGAAATCATCTTTGTACGGCCCAATAAATAACCGATCGCCAGCCTCCAGCGCCACTTTATACCAATCGACATCCGCCGTAGAAGCGATCGTTCCCTCCAACGTTTGCTCGCCGCGCGAGAACAAGGTCGCTTGGGCAGGCGCGTTGTTCGGTTCGATTTCCGCCGTCAGCAAGCGCCGTACTTCGAGATACTCGAAGGCAAGCTTCCGCTTTCTCAGCCGAAGATCGCGACGAACTCTTGGCCATCCAGATGAGATCATGCTAATTCCATTCGCAAAACGCTTTTTCCTCGGATTGCAAGACAACGTCCCAGCGTGCGGACTGTAAAGTTTTCGGTTCGAAATTACATATGCTTTGGTGACGCTTCCCAAGTGCTTTGGTACACATGAGCTCGTCCACTCGCATTCTGAATCTCAAGGTTACTTAAGCCCGCTTTGCCCGACCATGAACCTCAATTTCGTTTACCCAAGTCAGCTGGAGTATTTCCTGCTGGTTTACCAACAGACTCGCTTTGCGCCAAAAAGCTGACGTTCGGCCACTTCTCACCTGCGAGTTGCCTTCCAGCACGATTTTTATCACCTTTCACGTTCACTAGAACTAGCTGGGCCGGAGGCATTTGTATCATTTTGCAACTCGGCGATTCCGTGACGTGGTCGCATTGTCTTGCTATCTGCTGGGATCAACTATTGGTGCAGGCGGTGCAGATGGTGCGGGAGCGAATGGCGCTGGAGTAGGTGGTGTGTGTGGCGCTATTGGTTTGGGCGATGGGAATGTTCCCGATGGCAAGTAAATCACAATCAGGTCAGATCTTAGGGCACTGGCGTAAAACGAATCCATCGGGAAAAAATTCTTTGGGTCCTCCTCCTTCGCGAGCACATAGGCTGCTTTTTGTAGCCGAGTGGCTAGAGTAGCTCCGTCGATTGCATTGCCAGCGAGGTCCCAAGCACTGATCTTTTCTATCGCTACATTGAATCTTTCAGGAAAGTTGCTTGCCACTACAGGAACGCGGTAAGTTTGCATTTCTGTCGTGGTCTGCGGAACCTGAATTGTGTAGGTTATGGTTTTCTCCTCTCCTCCTTCGCTAACCGTTTTCGTTCTGGTCTGCGTTGTCATTACCGTTTTCTGTACTTCTCTCACCGAATCCACATACTGCAACGCTGGCCTCACAAACTGCACTGTTTTTTTGTCCTCGCTGATCTTTGCGAAGCTTAGATTCGCAAAGGCAAAATCCCGTTCTTCAGGGACGGACTTTGGGAGCCAACTGGGCCTCTGTCCCTGTTGAGCGACAGCCGGAAAAGCAATGAGGCAAGCGATGATAAGCACGACACGATTGGGCATCTTTGGTCTCCTTGTTGTGTACTTCTTGATTATGGTTCTTGAATTATCTGAACGAGTATTTTACTTCCTGACAATCGAATTTGCTTGCCGTGTTATCTGATGAGTAAAAGTTTACTGAAGCCCGCTTTGCCTGAATATGACCGCTAACTTCCTTTGCCTCAGCAAGCAGGATTATCTCATTATGGTCTACTGAAAATTACTTTTGGCGTTAAATTCTGACGTCCGGCGATTTCTCGCCTGCGGCACAGCTTCACGCACGACTCCTATTGCATCCGAGTTCTCGTAAGCGGCTGCTTGATTCTTAAAGGGTTCTTGGGGCTAAAAATTCTGTTCAAAGGACGAGCCGGTTGAGCATTTTAGTTTCCAGAACAGAAATTCATGGAATGTGGTAGAGTTGGCAAACGGCACGACTTGCCTTCGACAAAATCCAACCAAATTCGACAACAAGGACGGCAGATTAGTAGAACAAAAAAGGCCACCAGTTTTTCATCGGCTTTCCATCATCATCCTTCTGCTTGTTGTCCAAGCCAGGAAAGTTCTGACGCCAATAAACCAGCCAAGCTCCCATGCAATCGGGAGCAATATCACTGTAACCGCGGAAAGCCTGATTGGTAAAAGGCTTGGCTATATCCTCCCCTCCCGGACCGCTGCCTATTCGCCAATCTTCGACTGTTGACAGTAAAGGTGCTGCGTTTTTCAAGTCGTAGTGGTACCGAGCGTTGGGCGGAAAGTGGGCATTACCTCCGGCAGGGGTGTAGTTCTCGATCGTAACCTTTTCTCCAGCATGGGAGACTATCGCGGTGTGGTCTCCAGCGTAGCTTATGGGACTGCCCTTGTATTCGACGGCGTACAGCGAATCGAAGGCAACTCCGTAGCGTTGTCTTAGATTGAAGTCTGCGTATTCGTGGAAGTACTTTGTGAAATAGGGAATTGCTTGTGAGTTCGATGTACCTTCGATACCGTGCGACAAGCTTTCAAGAAAACATCCGATTCCGCGACCTGCATTGATAAATGCGATCCGACAGCTCCTACCAACCCAAGGCTGAGAATCGTCGCCGCCATTGCCCGCCTGCACCCAATGGTCGCCAATTCGCTTGAATTCGGCGTCATATTTGGGCTTCTCTTCTACCACTTCGAAGGCGCCGACAAAAGGCACTTCCTTTGCTGTATCCGATAGAAAAAACCAAACCTCGTGAACGTATCCGCCGTCTAGCAGTTCGTCCAATCGCAGATTCCGTTTGGGATCGCGAGGATCGGGAACCGCGTAATAGTCCGCGAACTCTGGTGAAAAGAATTGCCGATAATTGACGTTCCACCCAGATTTGGCCTGTGGATCCTTGAGCGGTACTTTGCGACTATTACCCTGGTTCTTGGCGCGGTCACGCAGTTCCACGAATTTGAAAACTTGATAGTTCAGAAACACTGGGGCTTTCGGGTCGTTGTACCCATGATAGCGGCTACTCTCTCCAAGCGTAAAAATGAGCTGGTTGAGCAGTCGATCTAAGTGCTCGCGGTTATATTCATTCGTAAAATTAATCACTAGCACGCGTGGTTTCATGCTGCGTATCTCGTCGTGATGTTCGGCTAACCAAGCATCGCCATTGGCGCGGCTGGTGCTGTTGGGCCAGACCGTTGGGTCAACGGGATCGCTCCATGGGCCGGGTAGATTTTTCATGGCCTTGGGAGCAGCGAATTTTTGAGGCCATGGCTTGCGCTCGGCAATCTTGAATAACAGCCGATCTTCCAGCACATTTCGGTAATGGACACTTGCCCCTTTGACGTCCCAGGCTCGACCATAGAACTTTCGCGCGGCTTCAGGATCCTCCGACAAATCGCCAGCCCAAATCCAGCAAGCGGCAGACAGATTGGGGAACTCGGCGTTTGCCGTGGCAGCTTTTGACAATTCGGCAATCGCTGTGTTGTCGTCTGCTGCCCATCGGCTCAGTATGCCCTTCATATAGCCATCCATAGGTTTATGTAGCAGTATAGCTTCGGCGGGTGTCATCGACTTTTTCGAATCGACGCCAGCATATAGATGTCTCAGATCGTTATGCAGCCCCCAGTCGAAACTACCAGGTTTCTGCGCAGCTAATTTTTTTTCTAGCTCCTGAATCTTGTCTTGCGTCTCGTCGGAAAAACAAAAACAACAACAATTGGCCAGAAACAAAAAAACCGCGAATCGCGGGATTTGGCGCATGGGAAACTCAAGTTTTTACATTGGGAACGGAGTGTTTCGCGGCATAGTAGGCGTCTTAGTCGCCGAGCTTCGCGTGGTTGCAGTTGAATTTGGTTAGGTTACTCGCGCTGAAGCTACTCAAAAACTGGTCCTAGCATACCGGCAGCGACAAATTCGCCAATTGCTTTTCCGCTGGTCAATCCGGCTTCATTGTCGAAGTTGAAATGGATACCGCCATAGATGCGACTCAAGCCTGCTTCCTCGGCGGCTTGTTGGAAACTAGTGAAGCTGCGGGTCTTAATCAGCGAAACGTCTAGTGGGCGTTGGGCATAACCGCTGTGGCCATCCGTAGTGCTCGTGAAGGCGTAGTTGTCGCCGAACAGCAAAGTTAGTACGGTGGCTGCTGCCCCACTCAACGTACTATGGCCGGAGGTGTACGTGGGAAATGGTGGTGTCTTGAGCAGTGGCAGCCAAGTTGCATCGGCGACTGTTTGATCGTTGCTGTCGGAATCCGCTTGACGAATGGCGTCGATTGGGCGCCAGAAATCGTAGACGTATTTTGCATCCCACGCAGCGATACCAGCGTCGGCGAGTGCGATGTTAAGCAAGGCCATGGTGCGGGCACTTTCGATCAGCGGCAAATTCTGCTGCGTGATGACATCCGTTGCAATGCGATTCCAATGGCCGGGCGGAGTCGCGGTGCCTCCACCATCGGCCCAGAACAAGGCAATCTCAGTTTGGTCCCCTGTTCGCTCGCTACTATTGAGCCTGCCAAGTCGCATCACTTCATCGACGGCGTGAGCGTATTCGTCGCTCGAAAGTGCGGGAGGCGGAGCAGGTCGAAAAGTATCGCCACTTGGAATGGCAAAAGGAATGACGTCGGGCCACTGGGGTAATAGCGGTGGAATGTAATCCGGAAAGGTTCGATTCCATGTACCGGGCAAACCTTGTGGAATGTACGATACGGTCGAAAAGGCACCATCATTGGCACGTTCTGCGAGAATCATATCGGCGATAGACCGGCCAAGTGCGATGCCTGCGTCTCTTGCGATCGGGTCGGTAACAATAGATAGTGACTCAGCTAGTGACGCATTCCAAATGGCCAATTCGTCCGCATCATGGTAGAGCACCGATGCGACTCGGTGCGCGGCGGATGCAGCGGCAGCAACGGGCGAGACATTTGGTTGCTGAGACCCAGGGTAAACATAACTCTCAAAACCTCCCTCGACGGCGTTAATTGCGTCAAACATGGCGGAATGGATCATTGCCAAATTGCGCGCCACCATCGGTGGTTGCGCTGTCACGATGCGATTGTCGTATGGATCGTTCGAGGTTGTGGTCCAATCGCGAACGACTTTCAAAATGGCTGCATTCCAATCTTGGATCAAATCGCCGCGATGAACATCGATCTGCATTTCCAGAGTGCGTCCGATCTCATCAAGTGCACTCACGCGAACCGCATGCGTGCCAACTTCAATTGGAAATTGAATCTCAAACGTGCCCTCTTCGTCAGCGAAGGTCCGAAGCGATCGAATAGCGACGCCCGACACGTCTACATCTATGGAGACTTTTGGTAACGACATTCCCGCGATTTTCAAATTCGATCCAAGCACAACCCCGTTACCGTTGGGATCTGACTCAGGGGATATGCAGCCAATGAGCGACATTGGCTCGCGATGGCGATTGATCGCGTTGATAACGAGCAAGGCATCGATGGGCGATAAGAAACCATCGCCATTGACATCGCAATACGGATCATCGACCAGTCGCGGCGAGTTCTGAAGCGACCGCGATCCTGTCCGATTGATTTCATTGACGACGATCAATACATCGGCAGGCGTAACGTAAGCAGATGCATCAACGTCCGCCAGCAACCGCTGGTTCTGCCAATCAGAAGCCATTAGTAGTCGAGATTCAAGTCGTTCAATATGTCTCATAATTGCATTCGGTGACAACCTTTTTACTCTTCTGTGACCGCTCGTTTGCTCCAGATCTGCACCTTATCGTCCGTCATTGCTTTGTATTGCCAAAGAAGTATGCCCTCTCTTCAATCATTTCCAGCGATTCTATTTCGCACAGCAATCGCGAGTCTCCTCCTTATACACACGAGAAAATCCCACTGCTGCTGTAAATGACAAATCCACTCCGAATCCAGGTTTCAACCTACCTTTAGCGCCACCCAGGTGAAGAATCCCCGCGCCAATACCCTTTTGTCCTACTTGAATCCCGGCAGAGCCTAGCGCTGCGAGTCCGGAAAATACTCCAGTGTTGACAGTCGAAAGTCCATCGTTCATAGTTATTTCCGCAGCCAAGTTGGCTGCAACTGGAAAGGGGCCGACGGATATCGAATTTAGAATCGCGTATCCGAATGCGTAGCCCATTTTATTAGCCACGCAGTCTGAGGTTAAACGGAAGGAAACAATGGTAGGACCAAACCCAATTACACCAATGCCAGTAGGCCAACCAGGTATGGGCGGGCCGAAGGTGAGGGAAAGAGTTGACACTGAACCATTCCATTCTATTAGTCCACTTGGATCGCGACTGATAGTAACGCTATTCGAGACGTACCTATAGAGGTTTACATCCTTGGCATGGAGACCTAAAGGATCCCTTGATAAAAATCGTCCGGTCTGAGGTGAATAATAGCGTGCGCGGTAGTAATATTGAACAAACTCGGGATCCATTTCTCGGCCAGTGAAACCAAATCTATGCTCGCCCGCCGCTTTAGCATCGTACGGGAAATAACTGTCGTAGCTACGTTCGCCAGAACGTCGATTCCCTGCGGTCTGGCGACCGCAGCCACGTTTAAGTTCGGACAGTTATTTCCCGCACGATACTTAGCTACTTCGCCAAAACTCGAATACTGAAGTGTCGTCATTAGTTCACCGCCTCCACGCACGATACTCCGAGTAGAGCCTAGATAGTCAAACAAATACCAACTAGCTAGCTGACTGGTCGATTGTTGTCCGAAGACTTCGTCGATCTGTGCTCCATGCAAATATCGAACGATCTCGAAATACCCAGCTTGGTTCGTTGATTTTGCATCGATGAGGATGTCCTCGCGGTCGTAGATAAAATGTGTTACATCATCAACTGCTGGACCCGAAGCATCTATGTCGACGCTCTTGCTAATTCGTCGATTGGTTGCGTCGTACCGGAACTCAACTTCTAGTCCATACTCGGGAATTGGCCCTCCCTTGAGAACTTGCGTCACCCAGCGGAGCCGATTTCGATGGTCGTACTCGAACTCTTGATAAACACCTGTTGCAATGTTCGTCTTGCGGACCATGTTGCCTTCAGCATCGTATAGGTAATTATAAGTTCCATCAGACAGTAGCCGATTTCCTGGTCCGGTTTGGTATCCGGTAGGTGCGACGTGTGTAGCTAAGCGATTGCCGTTCAGATCGTAGCGGTAGCTCTCGTCGGTGCGAGTTGGGTCGCTGTAATTGGCAGCGGTAAGCTGATCGGTTGTGTCGTAGTTGTAGTCGACCGAGCCATCAATCTCATCGATCCGCGCGATGCGATTACCGACGTCGTAGCGATAATGGAAGAATGAAATCGGCGTGTTGGCCGAGTTGAGGTGATCGATGGCCGTTAAGCGATTGGTGCCGTCGTAGCCGTAAGTCGTTCGAACTACCGGCTGCGTTCCCGCAAGATCGCTGAAACGTCGAATCTCTTTGTACTGACCAAGTTGGTTGTACGCGAAGTCGACTCGCTTTTCGGATTTTTCTGCTCCGGATTGCGTCAGCCTGATGAGCCGATCTAGGCCGTCATAAACGTAGCCAGTGGTTGCTCCAGGTTGGCGGGAAATGGTGTCTATGACCGACGTGATATTTCCAGATGCGTCGTAAGTGTACTGAAGGACCGCACGTGGAGCGTCAGGTGTTCCCAAATTGTCGACGGTAGAGACGCGATCCAGCGTGTCGTACGTGTAGGTCAACTCACTGAAACTATCCTTAATCGAGAGGAGATTGCTGTTGGTGTCAAACGTGTACAGAATCTCATTGCCACCACCGACCCAAGTCTCGCGCACGACGCGATCGAGGTCGTCGTAGCCGTACGTTGTATGGTGCCCGAGTCGGTCGATCTTTTCGATGAGATTGTCGTTGCCGTCATAGATATACTGATTTTTTTTGCCTAGCGGGTCAGTCTCCGAGGTCATGCGATTGCGAGCATCGTAGGTAAACGACGTTCGATTGCCAACGGGATCGGTCAGAGCCACCATGTTGTTGTCGCGATCGTATTCAAATTGCGTCTCGCCGCCGCGAGCGTCGATTTGCTTAACAACTCGATTTCTGGCGTCGTACGTCGCCCGCGTGACATTTCCCAGTGGATCGGTCGTGGCGACAAGATTGCCGTTGTTGTCGTATGCATATGACTCGCGAGACGCGGGAACTGACCCAGTACCGTCTGGATCGGGTTGAACGGTTGCAGTCCGCCGATTGCGAGCATCATACTCGAAGGTCGTCACATGCCCTTCGGCATCGGTTTGCTTGACAAGGTTCCCTTCGGCGTCGTATTCAAAACGTGTGATTGGACTGGTCAATGGGCCAGCGCCGTCTGGGTCAGGACTGATCGTCTCGACAAACCGATTCATGCTGTCGTATTGGATCTGTGAGCGGTTGCCATTCGGATCGATTGTCGCCGTCGGCAACCCGGCTTTGCCACCTACCGTGTTCGCGTCATATTCAAGCCTCGAAACAATCTCGTCCGTCGATCCCTTTGCCTCGGTCGTCGTGATCAGACGACCACAGGTATCGTAGTCGTAATCGGTAATACGCCCCAGCGGGTTGGTGACTGTATCGATTAGACCTTGCGGGGTGTACGTATAACGTGTGATCTGATCGTCCGCGTCCCCGATTCGTCCAAATTGTTGTCCAAAGATATCGAAATGAACAGCTATTTTATTGTCTGCACCACTCACGAAACTCAGATCTAGTTTCCCGTCACCGTCCAAGTCTTGAATTGCAATATCGTGGGGTGTTGTGCCAGTGGGGAAACTGAATGGCATACCAAGAACGCCGTTTGCATTCGCGAGTTGAATTTCGAGCCGGCCATCCGAGGGTTGGCTGGTGGCTTGATTGAAGACACCATCAAATGCGCTTATTCGATCGTTGGCACCATTGCCATCCAAGTCGGCAAACACGAGGTCACGCAGCTTTACTGCAGCAGAAGTATAGTAACCAGGTGAGGCAGCTACTTCTTTGACGCTGAAAGTTCGCCCGGACTTTGATTCCAAATAGAATCCCTCTCCAAGCAGATCGAAGTCGCCGTCATTGTCCACATCACGCAGGCTGAACTCGGTCTCGGTAAATGCTGTACGGTCTGCAAGCGTACCAATTACGAAATTCGTTGAACCGCTGCCCCACAACACATCAATTCGGCCAGCCTGAGTGCCTGGACCAATTGGAGTCAAGTATTGTGCTACGATATCGAGTTTTCCATCACTATCGAGATCCATGACTGCGAGCCCGATGGCAGTATCGGTTCCATTCTTGACGACAGGTGCCGACGCAAGGGTGTATTGTCCCTGTCCATTATTTCGAAAGACAGAGACGGTCAAATTTCCTGTAGACTGCCCACCGCCAAAGTCGGACAATACGACTAGGTCAGTATCCTGATCCCCGTCCAAGTCACCGGCAGTGATCCTCTGGGCCTTGCCAGCTACCGCAAAGCTAGTTGGCGTGCCGAAGTTGCTGGCGCTTTGGTGTGTCCATCGAAGTACGGCATTCTGACTAGAAGAAGTTCCAAAAATCTCGAACTTGCCATCCTTATTGGAATCGACCAAGGCAATATTTGAGAGTACTTCGTTACCCGAAATCTTCGTTGCCGCAGTAAAGCTAGAATTCGTTGCCAGCGAAACATAGACGCTTCCGCTTTGCACGTATGCAAGGTCAGCTCGGCCATCGCCATTGAAATCAGCGAACAGATGATTGGTAACATTTCCGCCAAGCGAACTGCTATAAGGAGTTAAGTCTGGCAGACTACCACCGACGACACGGGTCATCGACAGCACGTTACCGTTTCGGGGATCAATTTGGTAATGAGTTTCCAACCCACGACCATCGGACTCGAACACCATCTGATTGAATACCGGATCGTAACGGAATCGCCTGGGAAGCACTTGAGTCTGTACTCCCTCTCCTTCGGTTTGCAACGCTACGGGATTTACCACGGTAGCGGTCGGTTCCGGAAAAACCTGTATGGGGCCAATGAAACCGCCTGTATAAGCGACTCTTTTGGACACAGCGTTTGTTGATGAGTTAGCGGACTCACCTTAGCCTGGCCCGTTGACCAAACCACCCTGCTGTTCCAGGATCGAAACGTTGACCGCGTTGGTCATGGCTGGAACCCGAATTACTGAGCCAGCCCCAGTCGCGCGTAACGTCACATCCCGAACATTGACTGCGGCAGGGAGATTCACGTTTGCTGAGTTCTCCGCTACGAACTGTAGTGCTGTCGGGGTGTTCAATTTGCCGATTACTGTGACAAGTTGGTGGAACTGTATCAGACTGCCAGAGCCGGTCGCTCTCAGAATTGCAGTACCCGAACCAGAGGCCTGAAGAGATTGGAGCCCAGTGAACGTTATGTTTGCACCAGCGCTTGCCGTAACACCTGAATCATCAATATTCGTCAATTGACTAGCTGGAAATTTCCCAGCGATTCCATCAACAGAAATCACTCCGTTCTTCACGCTAGTCAGAAGCGGAGCAACAACTTGACCACCATTGTTTACCGTGAAGATGTTGCCATCGGTTGCGGTTACAAGTGGTAGCTCTACACGACTCCCGTTCCCAGTCGCCAAGACTTGCGGTGCGGCCTTTAGCGGGGATGCAAATTTCGCGAGCGTAAGTATGCCGCCGTTGAAGGCTTGTGTGTTGACAGAACCTCCTGAGGTTGTCTCGTTTACGAGAATCGTAATCAATTCCGGAAAATGAAGCTCCGCTCCTGCCCCATTTGCAGAGAAGGTTGAGACAGACGGAGCCATCTTAAAACGGGTAATTAAGGGGAAGCTTAGCTTGGCTCCTGCGCCAGCAGTAATGTTTGAACCGTCGATGTTCGTTAGTTGACTTATGGGGAATTGTCCGTTGCCAGTGATAGAAATCAATCCGTTCTTCACACTAGTCAGAAGCGGAGCAACAACTTGACCACCGTCGTTGACCGTGAAGGTGTTGCCATCGGTCGCGCTTACAAGTGGAAGCTCTACGCGACTGCCATTGCCGATGGCCGTTACTTGCGGAGCTGCTTTCCGTGGGGATGCAAATTTCGCAAGGGTAAGTATGCCACCATTAAATGCTTGCGTGTTAATGGATCCTCCCGAAGTTGTTTCGTTAATGAGAATCTCAACCAGTTCGGGGAAATGAAGCTCCGCTCCTGCTCCATTCGCAGAGAAGGTTGAGACAATCGGAGCCATCTTAAAACGGGTAATTAAGGGGAAGCTCAGCTTGGCTCCTGCGCCAGCAGTAATGTTTGAACCGTCGATGTTCGTTAGCTGACTTATCGGGAACTGTCCGTTGCCATTGATTGTGATAGCCCCATTCCTAACGCTGGTAAGCAAAGGGGCAACAATTCGCCCCCCATCGCTGACAGAGAACTGGTTCTCGTCAGTCACGACAATCAGCGGCAGTTCAACTGAACTTCCGGAACCGCTTGATGTTACGTTGGGACCAAACTTAACCAAAGCTGACAACTTCGGCGCGGATAGGAGCCCTCCATCGACTGCCTGAAAGCCCACCACGTTTAATGAAAAGGACTGGTCATCATCGGTAAACGCAACCAACTCGGGGAAACGCAGTTCACTTCCGGCACCACGGACTTCAATCGTCGAAACAATGAACGGCAATTTGTACGAGGTGATTCCAGAAAATGTGGCCTTCGCCCCACCCGTGATCGAAATGCCTGAACCATCAATGTTTAATAGCTGACCTACCGGGAATTGACCATTTCCAGTGACAATGATTCGACCGTTCGATACAGTCGTCAACTGAGGTGCAAGAATGCTCCCACTAGTTGTGACGGAAAAGTACGCTCCGTCGGCCAATTTCAATTTAGGGATTTCGATAACTCCGCTATCGGACGCAGAAACGTTCAATTGGTTATTTCGATTTAGAACTGGTTCCGTGATTGACCCCAATTCAGGGAATCTCAGTTCAGTACCTATTCCTCGTGCCACAAATGCAGCAAATGAAGTTGGCATCACATAACTTGCAATCAATGGCAATGAGATTTTTGCTCCGTCAGCGGCGGTAATGCTGGAAGAATCAATATTGGCTAGCTGACCAAATGGAAACTGAGCATTGCCAGAGACCTCAACCAGCCCATTCTTGACACTCGTCAACAGTGGTACCGCGATTGTCCCGTTAGACTCGGCTGCAAACTGAACACTGGATGTCGCTGAAATCAAAGGAAGTGAAACGACCCCGTCCATTGCAGCATTGACCCGCGCATAGTTACTTTCTGCAGCTGTTTCATCGACGAATGACACTAGGTTAGGAAAGTTTAGCTGACTTCCTACTCCGCGAGCACGCAACAGGGATGTAGTTGCGGACAATCTATAGCTTGGCACCGCAATGGTGATTTTTGCACCACTTTCGGCTGAAATACTTGTGCCGTCGACATTGCTAAGCTGCGCGTAGGGGAAAACGCCGGTGTCGTAAATGGAGATGGAGCCGTCCGTTACCGTCGCGAGGTTACGTGCTTCAATTCGTCCGAGACTACTGGCTGAGAAAAGCACGGAGCTTGCTGAAACAACTCCATTCAGCTCGATTACGCCACCACCTGCGGCTCCTAGGGTGCCAGGAAACTGAACATCTGTCAATCCAGGAAATCGAATGCGACCTTGAGATACCGCATTGAACGTTGCACCTCGCGATTGAAACGAGTCGTCTGACTGCTGTTCGAATACTATCTCGCTGTTTGCACCTTCCGACCGAACGAAGTTTTGTCCAGAGAATCCACCCGAAACCCTGTACTGCGAAGCATTCAGAGTTGCTCCGCCAATAACCAAAATGGTTGAACTATCGCTGGACAACTCCCCGATCGTTAGCAATCGGGCGTTGCTGCCACGAACCTCCAGTGTCGACCGACTCAATAATAAAAGGCCAGCGGATAGCCTCGAACTGCCTGTCAGTTTCAAGGTACCGTTATTGAGCTGTAAAGGCCGAGTCGAGAAGAGGCGGCTAACCTGAACTATCAAATTCGAAATCAATATCGGATTGGCTGAGCCGAGATCTGAAATCAAGACATCGTCTGATGCATTGGGCAAACGATTTTCGACCCAATTGGCGGGAGTGTTCCAATCATTAGATACAGTACCGCGCCAAGTAATGGTGGGATTGGACAGATCGTCCGATAGCACTATGTCGTCTTTTATCTCGACAACATTTCCTCTCTCATCATATACGTATTCGACGGAATGCAAGCGAGCGTCGAGCTTTCGCGTCACAAGGTTGTCTGAGTTGCGAGAGGTGGTTCCGCCCGTTGCAATTGAGTCGCGTTGCGCGGTGGCCTGCCCACGAGCGTCCAATATGAATTCAGATACATTTCCATTGCCATCCCGATAGCGGCTAGCCCCATTTGAGAACGGCAGAGCTAGCGGCGGATCAGAAACGTTCGTAGTTTGGTTGGCAGGATAGACGCCGCGATTAGCAAGCGTATTGAAACTAACCTCGGTTCCATCTTCACGAGTCGCATGCGTTGCTCGTCCCGCTAAGTCAAAAGTTGCTTGCTGTTCAAATCCACGTTTTGTGGTTTCGCCAACCATGTGGCTTAGTGCGTCGTATTGCCATGCTGTCTGACTGGAATCGGGGTCAATAACGGTCGTGAGATTGTCACCTTGGTAGGTAAGATTGGTAACGCGGCCCGCAGGATCAATAATTCTTGTGACTCTTTGTCTCGAGTACTCAAAACTGGTTGTCAAACCTACGGGATCGATGATCGAAGTAATCCCGAGACCGTTTGAGTATTCGAATCTGGTTTCGTTTCCATTGCGGTCCACCATTGAGACAAGTTGTAGTTTGCTGGGGCGTTGTCCGGGCGGCGTCAACACGGGAAGATACTTGTAGACAGATCCATCAACCATACGATGTGTCAGTTGTCGCAGAACGGAATCGTAGGAAAGCTCGGAAAAGTCTCCTGGAGGACTCAAGAAAAAGTTGGAGTCTCGATTGCCACCTGCAAATCGATTTTCGTCGCCGTTACCATCAACTAATAGAACGTCGGAAACAAAAGTGCTGGCACCGAATGCGCTCGTAACATCATAATTTAGAATTGCTTCTTTCAATCCCTTGATTCCCCAACCCGCACCAAAGACGCTGTCGCGGCCATTAATGTGCAGGTATTGTTTTTCGTAAAAAGACGAAAACACGACGAGGGTACCAAAAACGAGTTTGCTGGATGCCGTGTACTCGTAGATTCCAGACGGAACGTCTGCGAGGTCCATCTGAATTGCCCCGCTAGCGGAGGTTTGCTCTTGAGGTACTTTCCAAACATTTTCTCCGACCGCAAACGGGAAAAGCGGTGATTCTAATCCTTGGGACCGGATCGTTGTTGCTCCAACGTTCATTTCGATTTGAGCGCCCATCCTGAAATCATCCCAGAGCGCCAGTGAGTCAAACCCTACATGAAATATCGGTCTGGGGTCCGCCCTCTCAGAGTCGTAGACTAGCGACAACGTTCTACTTGCACCCAACGACTGATACGACGGAAGATCGTGCGACTCGACCAAAGCGCCACTATGAAGCATCACATCGGATTTTGCGGGCTTTTTTGCCTGACACTCGTTACAACCATTGTCGCCGTTGGAGACGTTGTTTGTACTTCCTATGATTGGTGGACAAACGAAGTGCCAACTGCTGTTGCGTATGCCACCGGAAATTGTATCCACGGTCAAACCATCGCTACTGACTCTGGATTGGCCAACAATTTCAAATTGTCCTGTAGTAGGATTAATCGACCACAAGTCAAGGATCGTCCCAGGGAGGCGCCCAGTTCGATTTGGAAGCGATATTGGAGTCGGTACAGTGAATACCATCTCTCCGGGTTGAATGGTTACAACCAAATCAGGAAAGAGGCCTTCAGGAATAGCAGCCGGCGTGCGTTCGAGTGGAACTTCGGTGATTGATAGCTGACCGGTGAAGGGCGTGTTCTGCTGGTTCATCAGTGTCCCTGCCGCAACCGTTACTTTAGCGTCGGGAATCGCTGCGGTCGTTACGACGGTCGTCTTGGTCGGATCAATCGTTTTGCCATTGACCATGTCCAGCTTTGGCAGGTAGATCGGTCGATCTATAACGTTATTGAAACCTACATATACTTCGCGAGAAAGCAGAAGCGGCAATTTTTCCGCGATGAAGGGATAAGTAACTGCTCCGGTTATCTGTTCGCCTCGTATCTTGATTGTATCGGTCAGGAGTGCCGTAGTTCCCAGGTCGATCAGAAAGCGACCATCACTCTGAGTCAGAGCTTGGACCGCGCCAATCTCGACCACTACGCCAACTAGAGGCGTACCATCGACGTCCAACACGCGTCCCGAAACTCGGGTATTGGTGTTCGTATCTGAGTTGACGTTAATCCTTAGGGGCTGTGATGCAGTAAGCGCGCCATCAGAAACAATGACGTTTAGATCGTAGGTGCCAATTTCTGTTGGCGTCGGCGCAATTGTAAGTTTATTCCCCAACAGCATACTGTGTGGGCCACTGGTCATGTTCGACAGGGTGTACGTGAGCTTGTCGCCGTTTGTATCAGATCCATTTAGAGCAACTGTGACTTGTTGACCTGGTGTGACGTTAACAGTTCCAAGCGGAGCTAAACTTGGCGCAGCGTTTGGGGCTCCAACTAGGATCGTTGGTTGAAGTACCAGTGGTTGGTTATTGGGATTGTGAATTTGAACTGGTATCGTTAATGACTGAGCATATTTGCCAAGTCCCCCACTAAACATCGCCGACTCAAAATTGATGTAGGGTTGCCCACTTGGCGTGGTTCCAGAGGCATTCAGAACTTGGGCTCCTGTCGGCAACCCTGACAGCGCGACCACCACTTGTCGACCGACTGCGTCGCCAATATTCTGAATGACAAGGTCTGCTGCGTATTCGTTTGACGTACTCTGGTAACGAGTATTGGATACGTCGAGCCGTAGATTGCCTCCGTTTGAAAACAAGGAAGTATCCAACTGTTGGCCCGCAGCCACGCGTAGGGGTTGAGATACTTCAATGTCGCTTACTGTCCCAGTTGCATCAGACTCGTATCGAACGCCTGTCAATTTGAACATCGATCGTTGCTTGCCATCCCCGTTCAACAGTTGCAGCTTGAGCTTGGCCTCGGCACGATCTCCGAGAATCGACACATCAACAGATAGCGTTGAACCATTCCAGGTCGACAATCCGGGGACTATCTCGCTATCGTTATGCGAAAGCGAAAAGACGGATGTGCCAAGCTCACCACGATCAAGGAGCGTACTGGTTCCGGCTGAATCAACGACATAGACGGACAACAAATCCGTACTTGCAACTGTCGCGGACGAAGGAGTAAGGTAAGTTTGAAAATCCAAGAACACTTTTCGTGTTCCAGATGACAGGCCAGCATTTATAGGAATCGTGTTTTCAGTTTGAGCCTGTGCTAAAGACTCGGCAATTACTCCTGGAACCGCCCCCGAGCCCTCCGCATTGAGTCGATTTACGACCAACAAGACATCAATGGGCGATACGAAATTATCTCCTGAGACATCGAACATTGCTTCGTCCGGTGTTGACATTCCGGACAAGACCCTTGAGCCAGACTGATTGAGCGTGTTTATTACTAAGAGCGCATCGATTGGAGAGATAAACCCATCGGTATTGGTGTCTCGCGCGTCAAATGGATTTTGCCAATCGGTGTTGAGTAAGTCTCGCCGCTCGAAAATCTCCATCTGCAAATTGCGACGAAAAACTCTACGGTAAGTTGCGTTGCGTTGCGGCTTGCGCTGTAACATCTTGAAGGCTCATCTTAATTGCGAATCGGGAGAACCGCGACAACCAGAATTCTGTAAAATTGACCAACGCATCGCAACGGCGGGACCCCAAAACTTCGGACTTTAACACTCCACAATGCGTCTTTGCGGCGGCAAACAGGCCTTGCGTGCAGATAGCTTGTCTAGTTTCTCGCTTGCCACGCTTAGCTTCTGACAGCTGGCCGAAAAAAAAGCTGGCGAAAACCTGGACTCAATGAACCAACCATATTTACGTGAGTTCATAGCCAAAAGCTACTCGGTACGAACGGTTGCATCGCGTTTAAACGCAGCAGGCGAAGTCATAAAAGCGATCGGAATGTCGCGGGGGAGGCCGAAGTGAATGAACCGTTCACTGGCGGGGTCGAAGTCTAGGTCGAGGAGGAAGGTGCCGATGCCTTGGGTGGTGCGATAGACGCCGATATCGGTGCGACCGTCTCCATTCCAGTCAGCGGCAATTGGTAAATCTGCTGCAAGTCCGTAGTGGACTTCTCGATAGTAGCCTTGTGGTCCAATGCCGTAAAGGAACCATGCGTTGACGCCCTGGCTGCGACGAACGGTACCAACGTCAGCCTTGCCGTCACCGTTCCAGTCTCCCAGGACGGGAATGTCAGCCAGAAAACCATAGGAAACAATCTCGTCCCACTGTGCATCACCGTTGGTATCGATCTGCCAGGAAAGTAGTCCCGTCTCCGACGAGCGCGAGCCCCAAGCCACATCGCATTTCCCATCGCCGTCATAGTCGCCAACCACAATCTGGCCGGTGGAAATGCCGAGTTGCCGGACACTGACGAGTTCGCCTGCATCGCGTTGGAAGCGAATGTGAAGCTCGAAGTCTCCTTCCAGATTGTTACGCACTACAGCAAGCTCCGCGACTCCATCGCCATCGAAGTCACCCGCTAGCGGCTGGTCCGCCTTTTCACCGAACTTGACGCTCTGATCGGAAATGCCGTCGTGATTCGTGTCGAGTAGCCATGTTCCCTCTCGGAACAAGCCGATTACAGAAATCGTTGGCAGATCTTCAACAGAAACCTGTGCATTGACTTTGACGATGGGTGCTAGAGGATCTCCCGTAGAAATTTCTATGCTCCCGACGTGGTCTCCTTTTTGCATGGTGTCCATTTGAAACTCGTAATAGACATAATGGTTGCCAATGACTTCAACTGGACTCGCAGCGTCAAGCAAATGGATAGCCCCGGTGCCACTGGCTTCGGAAAGGGAAAGCTTTTGGTCGCCGACGTTGAGTAGTGCAATCTTCTGCTGTAAATTGGTGCCGGCTGCAACTGAGCCGAAATCGATTTGGATGGACGCGGCTTCGTCCAATGGATCTTCAATGGATGCAACCGCAGGCCCCGTAATGGCCGCAACCAACGCGTACTCATTTTTCTGGGTCTGGCCTCCAATCTCGGACCAATAAATCGCAACTTGCCCCTTCTGTGTTCCAACACTTGTCTGCGCTAAACGCACTGGAATGGATACGGAGTCACTGGGCAGAATCCTCATGTTCCCTTCGGTGGCATCTGCGACCTGTACGCAGCCGGTGACTGCGATCTGCTGAATGTTTATAGGTTTATGAATACGATTCTCAATGAGCAGACTGTGGCGAATCTCCTCTCCCCGCAACACCTTACCCACAAAATTTGGGCAGACCGTTGAAAGTGACTGCGTTGAATTCGTGGGGCCAAGCATTTGAATTGGTTCAGACAGGTTCGGCGTTTTCGCACGAAGCACAATCTGCTTCTCGGTTCGAAGTTTAAGTTCGAACACATCGTCACTTGGTGGAGGAGCAAGAAGCGATTGGGCAAGTCGCAATCCCATTCGCTCCCCGAGCTCTGTAGCGTTCAAAGAGAACTCTCCGTCTACCTGGACGTTTTCAGGTGTCGTCCAGGCAGAGCCTCCACGTATGGGTCGTTCGGCCACGATGATAACCGGTTCAGTTGATGCAGGAATGTCATGCATCCATTCGGAGACGTTGCCGAGTACGTCGAAGAGGCCAAAGTCGTTCGGTTTGAGCGTACCACTGGGTAGCCGCCTTAACTGGCTATGCGGGCGATTGTTTGAGTAGTGCGGTAGCAACTCATCCTGTCTCCCCCAATAACGCCCGGTCGTTGTATGAGCTCTGGCAGCATATGTCCATTCAGCCACGGTTGGCATACGGAAGCCACGACGTTGTACTGCGTCGGCATAGGGCCGATAATGGTTACCGGAAATTTGCTCATAACAATATTGACTCGGTGGTAGCCCAGCCCGTTCTGAGAGTCTGTTACAGAATGCAGCGCAAGTGTGCCAGGACTCGAGATTCTTTGGCAAGGTTGCCATGGCTTCGTTTGGCAGTAGGTGCAACGTGGCGTTGTTCCAGTCCCACTGCCAAGTCGATATTTCGTGTGTCGAGATTGCAAACTTGACGCCGTCCGTTGCGGGACCTGCGTTGGGGAAATTGCAAGCTACCATCGTGACATCCGGAAGCGCGGTATACCATTCAAAGTCTTCGCCTAGCTCGGGACGGAACAGCTGACGATTTGCCGCCTGAAGTTCGTCATCGAAGCTCCAACGACGCAACAGCCACTCAACAGAGGAGTGAATACTTGCGCGAGGATCCATACAATAGGTAGTCAGCAGGTCGGGCAGCAGTTGCTCGCGCTCAGATAGAGGTATCTGCTCGAGTGAATATTCTCCAAGTGCAAGTAGCATCGCACAGCGAATGGTATCAGTTGCTTCGCGGCCGATGCAATCGATTAGGATTTTACTATCCAAGCCTTCAACAGCACAATTGTGAACGAGTGCCGTTTGCAACGTGTTATCGTCGCCGGACGCAAAGTAGCCCCAGACTTGGTTGTCGGAGCTTGGATTTGCTCGCAGCTCGGCGATAATCAACTTTGCTGTCAGCAGGGCGTCATTGACTGTAAGGTTAGCGACACCTTTGGCGAGCAGCGTCTCAAGCGACATTGCTTGAATATCTTGGAGGCCATCAACGGGCGGCTTATCAGCTAGATCTTCAGCCGATCCTTGCAGATCAGCATTCGTCATAGTGGAATCCAACGCGACAGGCGCAGGTTTCCGAAGCAGAAACACGCCGATACTTTGCAGGACGAACGCAGTACACGCGAGCAGGATGACAGATAGACATACCAGCGGGAGAGCTTGTTTTACTCGGCCGATCAGCACAAATTGTCTGAGGGCGTGGGCCAAGTCACTGGCGGAACTAAATCGATCGCTGGGTTCTTTCTCCAGCGCCTTCATGCAAATGTGCTCAAGACGCGGCGAGACCTTAATACGTTGTCGAAGTGGGGTTGCCGGCTTAACAATCAGCGCGTCATCCAAGTCGCGATCGGACGATGCATGACCCAGCGTAGGATGAACGCCCGCTAAGGCTTCGTAGAGGATGACGCCTAGAGAATAGATATCGGAACGTCCATCGACCAGATCTGCATCGCCTTTGAGCTGCTCGGGGCTCATATACTGTGGGGTGCCAGCTATTCGGGCTCCACTTCCTTGTTGGCTATCTGCCAGTGCGATGCCAAAATCGGTGATGTAGGGCGAGCCTGCCGGATCGATGATGATGTTGCTCGGCTTCAGGTCGCGATGGACGATACCGCGCTGGTGCGAGTAGTGGATAGCGTCCGCAACTTCGGCGGCAATTCTCGCGGCGACTAGGGGATGGAGCGGGCGTTTGCGACGGAAGTCACGCAGCGTCACGCCGTCAACGAACTCAAACACGTGATAGGGCAAACCAGCATGTTCACCGCTGCCAAGCAGCTTGACGATACGCGGATGGTCGAGTGCCCCGCCGATCTTCGCCTCGTTACGGAATAGGTCGCGGTAACTGCCTCCACGGGCCAAAAGCCGATCTGGGCGGAGGATCTTAATTGCGACCGGCGAATTCCTGTGGCTATCAAAAGCCCTGTACACATAACCTACGGCACCTTTGCCCAACAGCCGTCCGATGCAATAAGACGCAAGCTTCTCACCTTCCTTCAGTGGCGGACGAACGTTGTCCAGTGGCGCATCAAAAATGGACCTCAATAAAGGAGTATCTTGGGGAAAGCGATTCTCATAGCGGGCCAGGGAATCGTCGTGCGAATCAAACACGTCGAGCTCTGTTTCGATCAGCGCCTTCAGCAGCGCAGCGCGCGGCAGTTGCGGATTAGATGCAAGCAGCGACTCAATCGATTCGTTGCAAACGGCTTGTTTGAGCGCCACTTCGTACGCTAAAGCGATGCGCTCGATCTCCCACAAATTGTCCTCATTTGATTCGTGGGTAGCGGCCATATCGCCAATCCAAAATTGAAAGCGCCCAGATAGTTTTACCCAAGAAAATGAGGGCTATCACTAACAGCCCTGTTGGCGGCTACGCACGGATATTAGCAGCACAGTACAAGCTACTTAAGAGCTTTCTCGTTCAACCGGCACAATTTCCGACGTCTATTGCGAAGAATCTACGGACTTACAAAATTCTCGCTCGATCCTTGCCAGTAGTCGGTAGATAGAACGTTCACCTCGACCAACCATTTGGGAGACTTCCGCAACACTGTAGCCTTCTACGATTAGCTTGAGAATTTGACCGCACTGAAGTTCATTCTCTTTGAGTCTGTGGATAGTGTGCATGAGCGAATCAAAGAGCTCGGCAGCAATGATCTGCATCTCATCGACAGAAAATTCGCCAGTTCGAAATCGCCTTCGTCCGCTGGCATCATTGGAAAACTGAGAAATCCACGACTCGCCCACCTCCATTCTTTGACGTCGGCGCATGCGACGGTAGGCGTCAACCGATTTGTTCCTTACCAGCCGATCCAGTAACCGCGCCAAGTCTGATCGATTGCATAGCTGTTCGAATGTACTAGCCCGCATGAGCAGCACCCCCAGCACCTCGATCGCCAGTTCGAATTCGTCATGGTAGCGCGAAGGGCAGCTGCCAATTCGTCGGCGGGCCAATTCGAGAACCTGTGGCAGCAGCCGCTCAAAAAGCCACTCTTGTGCGACGGAATCTCCCCGCTTGAGAGCAGCCAAATGAACTGTAATACTGCCTGCGTTATCGTCTGTGAGCGACTCTAAGGTAGCTTGCACGGTAGGTTCCTGAACACCAAACGAGTGGGGAAAGTTTTCTCGCCCATTATCCTCACGGAACCGTCAGAAACAAGTAACTAACAGCGAGAATCATATGGGAAAGTAAATGTCGCTTCTGGCCGGCGCTAATCATCAACTGATAGAAGCTGAGCTTACCTTTGTCGGCTGTCATCCATCGGGGGGCTTGCCCCGTGAGGCCAATTGGCCTTATCCCTCATGGATGACAGCCGACGTAGGCAAGCCAAACCTAAAAAAGCTCGCCGAAAACTACCGACGGACTTGGGAAGAATTCACTCAGCGGCAAATGCCTTAGCAAGCCATTTTCCGTCAGTCCCACACAATCGATTTGAAAAGCTCAAGTGGGTAGTTTGTGAAGCGGTTAAGGTGCACGGACCAACCAATTCAATTATCGTTGAATGGCATCGTCCATAGCGGACAGGCGGACAAAACCGTTCGTGGCGCCGCGGCTTAGTTAAAATTGGGCTGATGTAAGTCCAGGTTCTATCCTGCGTCAGGAAAAAAGGTCTGGCCAACCCACGGTGAACAGATAGGAATAAATAGCCATGTATCCGCATTCTACCACACGGCAACTGTCTTTGGAAACGCTTGAATCGCGATTGGTCATGGCCGCACCGATCGATACGTTCGATCGTACCGCGGTGGTCAAGGCCTATTTGGATCGCTATGTGCCAAGTCTGGCGACCCAAGTGGTGTGGACCGGAAATACGAGCAGTTGTGACGCAGGGATGGCGGACCAACGCTCCACGGATGCGACGCTTGAGATGATCAACTACTTTCGAAACATGGTTGGACTAAAAGATGTCGCGCTTGACAACGCTTTTAGTGCCAAAGCGCAACAAGCTGCGCTGATGATGCAAGCTCAGAATTCTCTGTCGCACACGCCGCCTGCCAACTGGGCATGCTATACGGCCGAGGGAGCGGAAGCGGCGGGACGTTCGAATCTCTATCTCGGCGTGACAGGTCCACGGGCGATTTCTGGATACATCGAAGATCCAGGAGCCGGAAATACCGCAGCCGGGCACCGCCGTTGGATCCTTTATCCGTTTACCGATCGAATGGGGACAGGGTCGACATCGCGAGCCAATGCACTTTGGGTCATCTCACCGCGAGTCGAGCAAGCTACGCCTGATTGGATCTCCTGGCCACCGCAAGGCTTCGTGACCAAGAGTCTCGTTTTTCCCCGTTGGTCGTTGTCTCGCGACAAAGCGGACTTCGCCCAGGCGACTGTCTCCATGGAGCTGAATGGTACCAGCGTGCCATTGACTCAGAATGCGGTAGCCAACGGATTTGGATTGAATACGCTGGTTTGGGAGCCAGCCAATCTAGTGTTACCTGCTGCAAACGCCGACGCCAACATTAAAGTCACCGTTCGCAATGTATTAGTCAATGGACAGGCACAAAACTTTGATTACACAGTCACTGCCATTGATCCCGTCATTCCGCCGCAGCCTGCATTGACTGTTCAACTGGCAGCTACTTCCATTCTTGAAAATTCACTGTCTACCCCGAACTTTGTGACGGTAAGTCGTACAAACGCGGACTTGACGAAAGCGCTGCAAATCAACTTGAGCAGCAGCGACACTAGCGTGTTGACCATTCCCACAACGGCAATTATCCCTGTGGGCACCGCGTCGATCAAGCTTCCGATCTATGTTGTGGACGATGAGGTGGCTGATGGGAATCAAATGGCATCGATCACAGTATCCGCGCTTGGTCATGTCTCGTCAAATGCGTCCGTCACAGTCCTCGACGACGAGGTGGTAATGTTAGGTTTATCACTCGATAGTGGGACAATCGCCAGGAACGGAGGCGCAACTACCGGCAGAGTAACCAGAAACACTCCGACAACGTTGCCACTAGTAGTTCACTTGGTTAGCAGTGACACGACCGCTGCGGCGTTACCAACGACGGTTACCATTCCAGTCGGCGCGAGCTCCATCGGGTTTTTAGTGACCGCAGTGGAAAATACGTCCGCCGCAGGCCTCGTCAACGTTATCATCACAGCATCCTCAGAGATTGGTTCGGCCCAAGCGGGTCTGGCCGTAGAAGGAGACGTTGTGGCTTGGCCGTGGCGGAACACTAAGAATCCGTTCGACGTCAACGATGATGGGTTTGTATCCCCGATTGACGTGCTCTCAATCATCAACGACTTGAACACTTTTGGCAGTCGTGTCCTTACCCGCCCCAGTGCGAACGAACAGCCACCGCCGTTCTTGGATGTTAGTAGCGACGGTTTCACCTCGCCGATAGATGTGTTATTGGTGATAAACTTCCTCAATTTGGTAGGTGCTGGCGAAGGAGAATCTTCGTCAGAATTCAGTGCACCAACCGACCTGGCCTTGGGCGACACAAATTGGCTGGACACGTGTTGCTTGGATACATTCGCGTCGGGGAGGCGAAGGAAGTTCAGGTAGACAAATCACTTTGAGCTTGCTGACGTGGCTTGCCAGACTTCGCATTGCCAATCATGCGGCGTTACATCCGCAATTATAGTTGCTAACGATCGACCTCAATATTCAAGATAAAGGAAAGGGTTCGCTGGAGAAGTGAGCAGCCAAGGTACAGATGATGGAGAGCGACAAGAAGACTGTACTGACAATTTCCGACACGCCTGACAAAGGCTATCGTGATGGCAATCACAACGTCAGGGCAACATGTTTTGCTACAGCTATGGTATGGCCACGCCAAACTACAAGCATGAGTGCATCATCGCTTGGTGTGATGCTTTTGATGGTCATGGTAGCCTGGCTAAATTCGCGAATGAGCGTTTGTTATGGCTGCTTGCAACCGAAACGCTTCCAAGTTCTTTTGCAGAAACTTGCCCTGAGCGAACTGGGAAAATTGTTACTGTTGGGGTTGGTATTTATGTCGTTCACATCTGTCGGGCCAAAATGCGGTACGTGAAGTCGAAGATCTCCTCCTCCTTCTAGATGATCGCGTCAGTTTCAATCAACCTGCCTTCGTCGGCTGTCATCCATTGGGGCTCGCCCCGTGAGGCGCTTGCGCCCTTGGCCCCGCATGGTGACAGCCGACGAAGGCGAGTGATACCGCCGGGTTAGCGCTCCTGCCCGCGCCTTCCCAAGCTGCCTTTTGAGGTTCGATTCCTGAGGGGCTTTGAGTGTGCTTAACGCAGAGAAGCGGCTTTATTTTTCGCTGTCGTCACCAGCCAAAATGGCATTTATGTGGTTGGCCACACCCAGTCGCGAAAAGCCGTCGGCCAGTAGTCTCGCTTTGACAAGCTCCTCGAGCTGTTGCTGCTTGAGTGAGCCTTTTTCTTTCATCACGCGCTCGACAACTAACTGTACCTGCTCTCTGGATGGCTGTGGCTTTTTGGCGCGAAGCTTACTTCCAGAGGGTTTTCCGATCGGCCCTTGAAGTGTGGAGATGGCGGACTGAATTTGCTTAAGTCTGTTCGAGATACCATCGACTCGGTGCGTGAGCTCATCGAGTTCGAGTTGGTACCTAGCCGCCTTATCACGCAGCTCGCACAGTATCGGTTCCAGTTCGTTTTCTGGTTGATCGTTCAACGTCGATTCTCCTTTAGATAAACTTCTTTATGAATGGAGTTGTTTGCTGCCATGGTCCCAAACGTCTGCCAACCAGTTTTTCAGCAGGTGGGCCGGAATCGGTTCCGCTAACCAGACATGCGAGCCGGTACAAATGAATTGGATTCCATCAGCCATCGCCTGTTCACTCAGGATCTGTAAGACGATCGGAGCCGGCGAGCGAGCGGCAACCTTCTGTGCATAATTAAGATCAGTCGTCAATTGCACAAACCGCCGTCGCATCGGCCACAGTCCGAAGAGCTCTATCGAAGGCCAGTTGGCGGCGCTAGTGCCGTGGTACAGCGGCTGGTTTGGCTCTGCGACAGTTGTAGGCCTGTAAAACCGCGTACTATGGCCGTAGCTTGCTCGGCAGAACTGACCATCAAACTGCACGCGATGCTCGAGCCCTATCTGCTGGATCAACGAAGATAAATAGTCTGTCTGCATTGTTGGTTCATATCCATCGCACCAGCGGCTGATCACAGCTGCTAATTTTTCGGTCTGCACCCAGCCATTGCGATCCATACT
>JBGSJT010000410.1:0-5435 GCA_041741715.1 Pirellulaceae bacterium
ATGGGCATAGGCGATCACTCTTCCACTCATGTTGAAACGCATCCTTGGGGCTCGAAAAGACCAGCGTCTCCAAATTGCTAGCTTTAGTTAATGTAATGGGAGTATTGAATTACACCCCCGTGACACGTTTGGTCACAGCCGGATGCGAAATTTTGGAAAAGTGCATTTTCTGTCGGAAAAACCCGACCAAATAATTTTTCAGAATCGATCCGAAGACTCTGCCAAAGCGTCCATTCTGAGGCCAACCTCGTCGCAAATCTGCCTCCACGCCCCCCGCTGGTCCTCCCAGCGGAGCATGGCCGCGATCGGACGCAGTCGCTTTTCGTGGATCTCACAACGAAGCGTCTGTACGAAATATCGGCTTTATTAGTCTCGGAGGGAGTCGCCTAATTGATGCGAAAATTTCTGACAGAATGTGTCTCCGGCTGTGTTAGTCCTTGTAGGAGACCATTTTCTTGAGCGAATTTCCAGAAACACGCGATAGCCTGCTGGTGCAGGTCCAAGATCCTGCCAATCGGGAGGCGTGGGAGCTGTTCGCTCGGATTTACCGACCCGTGATTGTCCGGATCGCTCGGGCTCGGGGCCTGCAGCACGCGGACGCTCAGGATTTGTCGCAGCAAGTTCTGATGGCGGTGGCCAGTGCGATCGGCGATTGGGAGAAGCGGGACGAGTCGACGCGGTTTCGGCATTGGCTGAGCCGGGTGACGAAAAACGCGATACTTAACGCCCTGATGCGGCGGCCCAGAGATCAAGCTGTGGGTGGATCCTCCGTCGAAGAACTCTTGCGCGCGGCCGTCGATCGCGATGAGGTTACGACGGCATTGATTGAGACCGAACTGCGTCGCGAACTTTATCTGCGAGCGGCTGAAAAGGTGAAAGTCGAATTCCGTCTCGATTCCTGGCAGGCGTTTGAATTGTCGATCACTGGCGACCTATCGACTGAAGAAATTGCCGCTGAGCTTGGCAAGAGCGTCGGAGCGATCTACACCGCGCGCAGTCGCATTATGTTTCGATTGCGTGAAATCATCTCAGAACTTGGAGAACAAGACCAATGACACAGACCCAACAACATTGCAGTACCCCCAAACATCTGCTCACTTTCCTGCGAGGACAACTGAGTTCCCAGGAGGAGTCCGAATTGCAACTGCATCTGAATGATTGCGTCTCGTGTCGTGAGCGACTCGAATTCGCGGCAGCGGACACAAATGCATGGAACGAAGCCAAGCAGTTTTTCGGCAACGGAGGCTTGCATGGATTGACTGACGATTCAACAGGCGACCACGAAGAGGCAACTCAAGGTTCACAGCGAATTCGTCAAGTACTCGATGCGCTCGGCCCAACCGACGATCCAGAGTCGCTAGGGCGCATCGGTGGTTACGAAGTAACCGGAGTTGTCGGTGCAGGCGGTATGGGAGTCGTTCTCAAGGCGCATGATC
This sequence comes from Pirellulaceae bacterium, assembly GCA_041741715.1. GTDB lineage: Bacteria > Planctomycetota > Planctomycetia > Pirellulales > Pirellulaceae > Aureliella. The sequence goes on from JBGSJT010000410.1 coordinate 1,437, forward strand.
GTTCGCTCGATCGGATCGTGGCCATCAAAGTCATGTCGCCTCATCTGGCCAGCAGCGGTTCGGCTCGCAAACGATTCGCTCGCGAAGCCAAAGCGGCCGCTGCGGTCCTGCATCCCAATGTCATCGCCATTCACAGTGTCGCCAGCGAGGATGCGAATCCGTACCTGGTGATGCCGTATGTGCGCGGAGCTTCGCTACAAAAGCGAATCGACTCACAGGGGCCATTGCCGCTGAAAGATACCTTGCGGATTGGTGCTCAAATTGCCGCTGGGCTGGCCGCCGCTCATGAGCAGGGCTTGGTGCATCGCGACATCAAGCCCGCGAACATTCTGCTCGAAGAAGGCGTCGAGCGAGTCACGATCACCGATTTTGGCTTGGCACGAGCCGTCGATGATGCATCGATGACCTGTAGTGGTGTGATCGCAGGCACGCCGCAGTACATGTCTCCCGAGCAGACTCGTGGTGAGCCGATCGACGCGCGCAGCGATCTGTTTTCGCTCGGCAGTGTGATGTACGCCATGTGCGCTGGCCGATCGCCGTTCCGTGCCGAGACGACTTACGGAGTGTTGCATCGCATCGCTAACGACAATCCAACTCCAGTGAGTGAAGTCAATTCCGATGTTCCTGTATGGCTCGGTCACATTATTGAGCGACTGATGACCAAGCGACCCGAAGATCGCTTCGAATCAGCGGCTCAGGTTGCCGAGTTGCTTGAAGGATGCTTGGCGCATGTGCAGCAACCGGCGGCCATGCCATTGCCTGAAGCGGTCGCTGCGCTAGCGCCGAAAAAGACTCGTCGCCCACCAATCGGCAAATTCATCGCGACCGCTGCCGGTGCCTTTGCACTGTTGTTCGCGGGGATATTGATCGTGCTGGAGTTGGATAAAGGCACGTTGACGATCGAATCTGAAACCGCTGACGTTCCGATTCGCATCATGCGGGGTGAGACCGTCGCCAAGACGTTGAGATTAACAAAAGGTGAGAACTCGATCCAAATTGCTTCGGGAACGTACGTTATAGAGATTGACGGACAGTTCCATGGTATCGAAGTCAAAGACGGGCATGTGACACTTGGTCGCCGTGGTGAAGCCGTTGTGGGAGTTATTCAGAATGTTGATGAACATCACGGCCACCTGTCGCAGCCTCGCCCAGAGCGCACATCCGATGCTTTGGTTTCAATCGCATTGTCTGGAACAACAAAAGACGGAGCATCCATCTCCGCGTCTGGAATGGGATGGAGGGTCGATGAAGCGGGACACATCCTGGTGCCGTCTCATTTGGTGCCAGACTGTGAGGACGGAGCGATCGAACTTCGCTATGCAGATGGAGCGATCCATTCGGCAACACGATGGAAAACGCTTGGCCATTTGGCCTTGCTCAAATCTGAGCGGATCGTCGCAGGGCCAACTATTTCACTCGATGCGGTCGTGTCTCTAAGTTCGGGTGAGGCCGTATCCGCGATTCTGAATGGCACTGACAGTGTTTCGGGCTCAATAAAGTACCCTCGCGTAAACATAGCGTTCTCTGAACTGGATGGTGTAAGAATCGATCCAGAACTACGCTTTCAGAACGTCATGACGACGGATTTTGTCGCTGACGATACGACACTCAGCGGAGCGCCACTGCTGACAAGAAATGGCGATGTGGCGGGAATGCTGATCCGCCTGGGTGCGACACAACTGATCGCAATTCCTGTCGCCGAAATACGCGCTGTCTTGAAGCAACTGCAGAATGAAATCAATCGTGACGTTGACGGACTTCAGGTCGACGACGGTGAACCTGGTGAACTCTCTCCTGCGAAACAAGCTTTATCCGACTTGGAGGCGGAGTACAACCAACTCGCGTCGGCATTTCATCAAGCATCCGAAGACGCGGCCGATGAAGTCGAACTCAATCGCGTTTACGAGGAAATGGACCCTCGCCATATCATGCCGTCCAAGTACTTAGCAATGGAGGAAAAGTACCGCGGCACCGACGAGGGGCTGAAAGCGTTGGTGCAAGTTTGTAGCATGGCCCGCAGCGTTGCTGGTGCGAACTCGCCCGCTGGCAAAGGACGCAGGGAAGCTGTAAAGCGAGTGATTGAACACTATCTTCAACGAGAAGGTCTGGAATCCATCATCGCAAGCCTGGGCGGTGGCCCGTTCGTGCCGCAAGCGGACGAGCTTCTGCAAGCTCTCGTGGAAAGGAGTCCCTTTCGGAAGACGCAAGCCGAGGCACTGATTGCCCAGATTAGTTTTGGCAAAGAGACGCTAATAGTCGAGTCGCAAATGCCAAAGGTTCGTGCTGCCGTCCAGGATCGGATGAAAGAGGCACCGCCGGCACTGCGTGATGAGTTTGAAGAACGCCTCAAATCGCTGGAAAACACGGACTTCAATCAGTTGCGTCGCGACCTGAACGAAAAGTTGGGACGACTCGCCAAACTCTATTCCGATGTAACGGTTGACCACTATGGCACCGGTGGCACTGCGGCCCAACGACTTTCGCATGCGATCAACAAGATCATCATCGGCCAACCCGCTCCTGAACTCGAGGCATTCGATATCGATGGCAAGCCGTTTCGTTTGAGTGAAATTCGCGACAAGCACGTTGTCCTGATGTTCGCACAGAGTATTGGTGATGACTATGGTGACATGTATGCACCGATGCGACAGTTGGTAGCCAAGTATAAGCAAGCTCCCGTGCGCGTTGTCGGAATTATGAGCAATGCCGATCAAACGCATCTGCACGCAGCGGCGAAACGCGGCGACTTGAACTGGATCGTCATTCCACAACAGCTCAATGGCCCACTTCAACTGGATTGGGGCATCGAAGGCTATCCAGCAGTTTACATCGTCGACGCTGATGGCACGCTGCATCCTCCGGTGCATATGCCCCATTACGGCGAAGGTGGTTATGACACGCAAGAGGTTTCTGATGCACTGGACGAATTACTGAAAGAGCATCACAAGTAGCACTTCTTGAAAGACAAAGGAGCGTACGTTTGGGGCACAGGCCAAGTGATTGTGTTCGTACCGCAAGTGGGGGACGAACGCTCCATGATCGTTCCCGAATCATCGCCGCGCGCGGTCGACCTCTGGGTCTCGGGCAATGATGTGCCGCCCGCGCAGCGAGGCTACCACGTTCCACGACCGTTTGAAGGCTGGACAGCCGCGGCACTCGCTGACACGTTCGGAGGTGAGGTAATCCGCATCGACCACACCGCTGGCCCCACAAGAAAGTTTCGAATTCTCGTCAAAGAGGCTGCCAATAATTCGTGGCCGGACGAGCATTATATGCGTCAGGGTGTACGAGCAAACAGCTGGGTCATTACCGAGGCCCACTAGAGTCTTGTCTAACTCAGATAGGATCTTTTCGCTATAACGATTCTCCTTAGAAGAGATGGCTATGTTCAAGAGGCTAATTCCTATTTCACTGGGATCTTAATCGCCCAACGACTTACCTCTGGCTGATAATGTTTTTAGATTTTCCGCATCGATCAAAGCGACGCTGGGCATCTGCCTCCAGGCCTCCCGCTGATCGTTCCAGTGTAGCATAGCCGCAATCGGACGCAGCCGCTTCTCGTGAATCTCGGGTTTGCCTTTGGTGGCCGGCAAGTTGAGAAGGGCTTCTTGGATGTCCGGCGCGAGCTGGTTGAGAGCCATGATCTGGCTCATGCGTGGCTGGGTAACGTGACCGCGACGAGCGAGTTCAATCGTGTCGGATGCTTCGCCGGTGCGGAGCATTTCATCGAAGCGGATGGCCAGCGCCATCAACTTGGAGATACGAGGTAACTTGCTCGATGGTCTCGGTCGCGGTGGTTCCGCGTTGGGATCGTGAGGACGGATTGCGATGCGGCCTCGTGAGGCGATGCTGACATTTAGTTTGCGTTTGACGGTGACCATTAAACCTCCTGTGATTGTTGTTCCAGCGTCTCGATGCCGCTGGCGTGGAATGTAATCGCGATCGTGCAATCGCTTTGATCGAACTCGACCTTCGAGACAAGCAGCGCTAACAGTTGGG
>JBGSJT010000411.1:0-5390 GCA_041741715.1 Pirellulaceae bacterium
GCGTCGTGCAGACACAGTTCTTCCAGTAAGTCCGCAGTGCGGGACAACTCCTCAGAGGTCGTGGCTTGACTTAATTTGCTCCAGAGGAACTGATAAGCCTTCTGCCGGTCGAATTCTTCCATCAAACCCTGATTTGCCAATCCGCGAGCCTCTTTGCTTAACATTGAATCAGCCTCTAGCCATGCACTCCATCGCGATGGAAACATAACAGGAAGATTCCTATTACGAGCTTGCATGGCGGCGATCGCAAGATAGGCGTCGTGCTGCGGTGAAAGGGGTGCAGCGTCTATTCTTGAAAACGTCACACCATGGCGATTTTCCCTGTTCGCGCTGAACGCAAGAATTGAGTCTCCTGCGAATCGAATGATGGACGACTCTGCTCGCCGACGCAGCAGGACATCGCCAGTGATCGCGTCAATGATCAGGAATTCACTTTGCCCGGTTCTGCGCCCTACCGAAACGGCGAGCCGTCTTCCATCCGGCGAAAAATCTAGCGAACACGTATCCGCATGCTCGTCTTCTAGCACACGAACAGGTTTGTCAGTAGTTGCCAAATCATAAATTGCGATCGGCAACATGCGACCGCGACCATCTTCGCCGGTATTCAACTGTGCAATGGCGACCTTACCCTTGTCAGGACTGACCGCGAAGTATTTCAGGGCTGGATCACTATTGCCAATGCGGTAATTGCTCTCAATCGGAATAGTGTGGAGTGGCCGTCCTGTGCTAGCCTCAAAAATCCGGAACTCCCCGGTTTGGGCAGACATCGTACAGAACCACTCGCCATCGTTGGTAAACGCGGAACAGTGGACCAGGGGCGGAAACTCGTACAGGAGTTTACCAGATATTGCATCCCACACCGCTGGAGAAGACGACATGTTGGACACGATCCGTTGTCGATCGGGGCTCCACGCAATGCCCGTAAGCCGATAATTCGCGACTGATCCTCCGTCGATGGGTGCATGATTGGAATCGACTTCGAAAATTTGCAGGGACGATTTTCGTTCCTCGATGGGCGTGTACATCAGAGTGGCCAGCCGACGTCCATCGGCATCCAAGGCGACAGGCGGAGGCAGCGGATCACCCTCGGGAAATCGTCGGCCGACGGTCGTCGGAATCACGATACTTCGCAGCACTTGCCCCGTTTCGACCTCAAAAACGCGGATTTCGGCCTGCTGCTTGTTATTAGAGTCAATTGCCGCCGCCACGATACGTTTCCCGTCACCGGAGAAATTCAGTTCATTGATCGGCCCCGACATCTTTGGAAACTCTCGGACAGGTCGGTCTCCCAAGCCATAAGTTCGGAAGCTATTCGCATCGTAAGTACCTCGCGACGCTCTGGATTCAGCACTATCCGCCATCTTAGATCCGGCGGTCATGGCAAGCAATTGTCCGTCGGACGATCTGGCGACAATGGATTCGCTGCTGAGATTATTCGGTGAGTCTCCGCTTTTTATAAAATCGTCCAGATTCCAATACTTGATCACGAGTTGTTCGTTGAGAGTAACTACCTGTTTGTTATCATCGCTGAATGCCGATGCGATGACTCTGCAGGTGTCTCGGATCGGAACGGGCGGTGCATGCAAAGCACTCATGTCGATTAACAGCAAGCTAGGCTCTTGAAGACCACCTTGGAGAAGCACCCAGTGCCCATCCGAACTGAAAACCTCGGGTATTCCGAGCCTCCCATCTCCTTCGTTGTTTTTGGACGCAATAATGCTTTTGGATGCAATGTCATAGATTCTGATCGCTTCTCCACTCGTGTAGATCAATCGATTTCCGTCGGGACTAAACGTTTCAAAGCGGCCGTCGCCCACAATAGTCGGTTCGCTTGAGCCCGCGTCGAACAGTTGAATAGGGCCGCGCTCTGCACTACTTCCAATGCCATGAGTTGTGTACAGCGATTGTTTCTCGCTGAGGCTGGATATCCAAGTGACGGACTCTGGCACGGAACAAATAGTTCTAGTTTCTCCCGTTTCAAAATTCCAATGTCGGATTGTCTTTTGATCCTTCTCATCTACGATACCGAGGACAAAACCGTCTTGATTTCTTAGCAAATTGGCACCGTGAATCGTATATTGGGCTAGATACGGTTTTGGGGCAGTAACCGTGAAAGTGCGCACGACTTCGCCTGTCGCCGCCGATCGCACTGTGATCTCATGTTCGTGCAAATTATTGTCTTCTTTCCGAGGTCGAACGACATCTACCGCCAGGTGTTTACCCACTGCGTCGAACAAGACCTGTACTTGGGAACCACTTCCGATTTTTCCCTTCAAAGGAATCGTCCAGACCGTTTTGCCGGTAGCAGTGTCCGTGATCACTAGTTCTAGGGCCGCTTCGTCGAACAAAGCAATACGAGTACCGTTGTGATTGAAGCTTGGAAAATCCCAACGATTGACAGCTCTCTTCGAAACCTGGACCGATTTCACTTCGCGATGCAACTGTTGTAGCCAGTATCGCCACTCAAACCCTCTCAATTCCCGCTGGCCAGTTTCGGGGCGGTGGGCGTCCAGCAAAGTTTGTGCGTGTGAAGTATTGCCTCCTTCAAACTCGGCCTGAACCAGGTTCATGTCGCTGACGTACCGCAGCCGCCGCTGTTCTTCCTTTTGATTCAGCAGTTCTTTGTTTCGAACAGACAATTCGTCCGACAATTTCTTTTGCGCGTCGCGTTCCTGCGCGACTGTTCTCTCTGATTGTTGAAGTTGCATAATGCTTTTTATCGCAACTCGGTTGGACGATCGAGCCTGAATCGCCATGAATGTGCTGACGCAGGTGCCGAGGATAAGCGTGGCAGCGATGGCTGAAGCAGTAAGTACCGACGCTCGATTCCGCTGGTAGAACTTCTTCAATCGGTAGGCCGCCGATGCGGGACGAGCGGCGACGGCTTCTTGGTTCAGAAACCGTTGAATGTCTTCCGCAAAAGCGTTGGGGGTTTCGTAGCGACGAGCTCTTTCCTTATCGATGGCTTTCATCACGATCCAATCCAATTCGCCACGAATCAACGTACCCAATTTCTTCGGCTCCGTTCCGCGTTTGGCGGATGCGGCCGCCAGCGACGCGCTGGTAGTGAGTCGAGTACTGGGAATGGGAGGCTCGTCTTCGCGAATGATTCTCAGAAGTTCCTCGAAGGCCGCCGACCGCAGTCGACTGCGGTCAAAGGGCGTTTCGCCGGTCAACAGTTCGTACAACAACACGCCCAACGAATAGATGTCGCTGCGGGTATCGATGTCCATCTGGTTCAGCTTGGCCTGCTCGGGACTCATGTACTCAAACGTGCCCACCAGTTGCCCAAACTGAGTAAACATTGTTTTGTCGGTCAACTTCTGCGTCATGGCCTTCGCGACTCCGAAGTCGATGACTTTCGGAACGGCTTGATGGTCGTATTCTGCCACTAGAACGTTGCTGGGTTTGATATCTCGATGGATGATTCCTTTCTGATGCGCGTGCTGAACTGCATGCAGAACCTGCTTAAACAACTCCAGTCGGTATTTGGGTGTTAATCGGTGTTCGTCGCAGTAGTCGGTAATAGGTATTCCGCGAACCAATTCCATGACGAAATAGGGTCTGCCGGAATCCGTGGCCCCAGCGTCCAGGACTTTAGCGATATTCGGATGGTCCATCATGGCCAGCGCCTGCCGTTCGGCTTCGAAGCGGGCGATGACCTGTTTGGAATCCATGCCAGCTTTGATGACCTTTAACGCTACCCGCCGCTCTACGGGCTTGGTCTGTTCAGCCATGTAGACCGTTCCCATCCCCCCTTCACCAATTTGCTGCAGAAGTTTGTAGGGACCAATGGTCGTGCCCACCGTTTCACACGGTGCTGCTTCAATCGTGGGAGACAATCCGCTGGGCGGTTGTTCCAGAAATCGACTGGCCTGGGTAGCGTTTTTCAATAGCCCCTCGAGCCGCTGACGCAGTTCAGGTTGCCCAGCACAGGCCTTGTTCAGAAACTCTTTTCGAGTAAGAGGCTCTGTCATTTCCAAAGCTTCGGAAAAGATGTCTAGTTCGTTCATGATTCATGTCCTACCGGACTGTATGTTAGCATTTTGGATGATAAGAGGCCTCTCCATAGGACAGTGCGAAAAGCAACCCGAAAATCGGACACGCTTGCGTGAAAAAACCAAATTATTGGTTCAAATCCTAAAAAAGTGAAGTTGTCCAGAAAAAGTTGACAGTGGATCTTTTCTAATTGTTGGGTGAAGTTTGCAGGTTTGAGGTTGATATTGAACTCGCCAACAAAGGCAGTTTTTGAAATCAGCCATCTTGGTCGCCAATCGTAGTCGCAAGAAGACCTGGTGAGCGACCGATCCAGAAGACGAACAAAGTATCTTTAGGGACTGAAAAGTGGAGGGGTACAGTGGGCCGCAACAAAGGCTTGGGATGTCACCAACGCCAAAGCGATGTTTGGGCCCGGTACAAGCCACGCTGCGGTGTGGCATAGCTCAGCTTCGAAATTCACCCTGAACCTCACGCTGGCCCGTTTTGATTGGTGACTGGCGTGTTGTGGATATGTGGAAATGGTTCCAGATGTACAAGGACATCTCTCAGTTTCGGAAATTCTGCGAGCAATCGATCTTTTACCTGATGATCGATCCGATGGCCTTCTGCGACTGTGAGTTGTTGATCGACTTCAATGTGAATGTCAGCAAAGAACTCCAAACCAGATTTACGCACCCAGAGGGTTTCCACTTCTTTAATACCGGCGACCGACATCGCCACCTCACGAATTCGATCAACGAACTCGGAATCGGCCTGCACGTCCATCAGTTCGCTCGCACTGGAGCGGAACAGTTGAACCCCAGACCAGATAATGGCAGCGACCACGATGAGAGAGGCCACTTCATCGGCCCAGATGAACTGTGATCCGCCTAATCGAATTGTGCCCAAGCCAATCAACACGGCGAGAGTCCGATCAGCCAAGTGTTCGTGTCTTTCGATTCGTAGACGAGTTTCGCAATGGGGCAAAATGCTTCTGGCACCGCTGGTGGTGATCGACGTTTACGAACACGCCTTCTACATCGACCACCGCAACCGCAAGGCCGAGTACGTTGAAAAGTTCATGGATCGCATTGACTGGAAGGAAGCCAATGCCCGATATCGGCTGGTCACTGGTTGAGTGTCCCTGCTTCATTAACCTGCTTCGATTCCGCTCCTTTTAAGGATTACCATCATCCCGTAATACAACCCGATCATCACGGCCGTTGAGAGACCCAAACTACTGTAAAATCCCCATCCCTTTTTTAGCAGGAAGGGCAGCATCAGGAAGAATGGTAACGACGGGAGAACGAGCCAGAACACGCTGCTCGACAAGTTGGCAACCTTATCTGTGCTGCCAGTGTCGATGTATAACCAGATCATTGCGAGGAACGATATCAGCGGAAGTGAGGCCA
>JBGSJT010000412.1:0-6768 GCA_041741715.1 Pirellulaceae bacterium
TCTGGCGCCCGCCAGGCAAGCTGGCAGGGAGCCCGCAGATTCACTCCAATTTCAAACCTGGAACCTGGAACCTGGAACTTGGAACCTGGAACTTGGAACATGGAACCCTCAACTTGGAAGCTGAAAGCTAGCTCCCTCCCCCCAACCTCACTTGACCCGCCTCCTGTCGAACCGGTACTGTCCACCTCAATCCTAGTTTTGCAAATCTGCCAGCGACCGCTGTTGGCAACGGAACTTGTCGCGCACCCGAGCACAGGAGGCGAGGAATGCTAACACCATCCACTGCACATCCGAGACACGTCACCTTAGCTATGTTTTGTGTCGTCTGGACGCTGCTGCCCGGTTGTTTCTCACCTTGGGTTTCGGGGGATGATCCTGCCGCGCGACGCGAACAAATCAAAGAAACACTTCAGAGCGAGAAGCGTCCGCGTATCGTGGCAGAGATCGCCTTCGAGCGAATGGTCACGTTAGCCAGGCTGGAAAACGTAGCTCTGGTGACTGGATTGCCGGGAACTGGTGGTAAGGTGAAACCGAGTCAGCCGCGCGAGAAGCTACTCGATGTAATGCGTCGCAAAGAGACGAATCAGCCCAATACGATCCTGGACGATCCTTCGACGACGATGGTGGTGGCTTCGGTCAACGCTCCTCCTGCGGCGCGGCGCGGCGATATTCTCGACGTTAGTGTACAACTCTCGACCCACGCCGAGGCGAGTAGTTTGCGACAGGGCTGGCTTATGAAAACTGGGCTGGTGGAGATGAGTAAGCTCGGAGGGTCGGTGCGCGAAGGTTTTGAGATGGCTACGACTGCAGGTCAGATTGTCACGGCAGCGGAAATCAATGGCAGCCAGGAACCGGCCGACCAAACACGGGGAATCGTAATCGGAGGGGCACAACTGCTCAAGACTCGCGAATTGGGAATTGGTGTCGAATCAGAATTCGCGGATGCAATCACGATGAACGTGCTGCTCAAGCCGATCAACGAACGGTTTACGGCGTTCAATGGACGCAAGCAAACCGGGATCGCCACACCGCTGGAGGATAGCTACATCAAACTGGATGTTCCACCGCGTTACGTGCACGATCCCTACCATTTTATCAATGTCGTATTGCAGATTGGCTTCAATGAAACCGCAGCTCAAGAAGCTGAGCGGATTGAAATGTTGCGGCGACAATTGCAGGAGCCGACCACGGTCAAGAAAGCCTGTTGGCAGTTGGAAGCAATCGGTGAGTCGACAGCTCCAATCCTGGCCGAAATGCTCAATCATCCCAACTCCGAGATACGCTTTTATGTCGCGCACTCGCTCGCTTATCTCAACGATCGACGGTCGATCGCTCCGTTGGCCGACTTGGCTGTGCAGCAACCGGCATTTCGAGCCATGTGTCTCAATGCGCTTATGATCGTCGACAACTACGAAGCGGCTGACGCCTTATCGAATTTGCTGCATGTCGCCGATGCGGAGACGCGATATGGGGCGGTGCGAACGCTGCGCCTGCGCGATGCCAGTGATCCGCAGGTCGCTGCACAAGCTGTGGGGGCGGTAGGAAAGATCTTGGAGATTCCAACTGCGGGACCGCCACTAGTAGTCGTCAGTCTGACGCAAGTCCCGGAAGTGGTGATTTTCGGCGACAATCCAACATTGCGCATGCCAGCCTTTGAATATGTGACCCCCAAGATGATGATCAATTCGCAAGCCAACGGATTGGTAACGATCAGTCGCTTTGAAGCGGGAGAGGAAGATCGCCAAGTGCAAACCGGGAGCGACCTCCGCGGCATCTTGAATGCTATTGTCGAAGTGGGTGGGACCTATGGCAATTGGGTCAGCTTCATACGCGAGGCGAGTCAAAAAGGATACCTAAGTGAACCGATTGCCATCAATCCCATCGCACAATCAGGACGAACTTTCGAACGCGTTGAACCTCCGACGCTCGAACCTGGCGATGCCTTTCTACCTCAGTCGATGGGAGCGACTCCACCCCGCTCCGCTGTCTGGTACAACCCCATGAGTTGGGTCAAGTGACGGTCGCATGTCGTTCGAATTTGTCAACTAATTAATTACGATGAATCTCCAGTCCACATGATGTCGCATGCTTAGCGCCCTAGAACTAGCCGGATTCAAGAGCTTTGCCGATAAGACACGCTTCGATTTCCCGGAGGGGATCACGGTCATCGTGGGCCCCAACGGTTCGGGGAAATCGAATGTCGTCGATGCGATCAAGTGGGTCTTAGGTGCTCAGAGCGCCAAGGCCTTGCGCGGCAAGGACATGATCGATGTCATCTTCAAAGGCTCCACCTCGACCGGTCGCAAGCCCGCCAATTCGGCGGAAGCCACACTCTTCTTTGACAATTCTAAAAAGCTACTCGGAGTCGACGCCGACGAAGTACAGGTGACACGCCGCGTCTATCGTAGTGGCGAGGGAGAGTATTTGATCAACGGCCAGGCCTGCCGCCTGCGCGACATTCGCGATTTGTTTCGTGGCACGGGCGTCGGGGTTGATGCTTACAGTTTGATCGAGCAGGGGAAAGTCGATCGCATGCTGCAAGCCTCGCCGAAGGATCGACGGGTGATCTTTGAGGAAGCGGCGGGGATCAGTCGTTTCAATGCCAAGAAAGCCGAAGCGGCCAGGCGACTGGAACGCGTCGATCAGAATCTCTGTCGTCTCAAGGATATCGTCGACGAAGTCCGCACGCGGCTGACCACGCTAAAGAGCCAAGCTACTAAGGCGCAACGCTTTCGCGAGATGACCTCTCGGCTGACGGAACTGCGTCTGCGTTTGGGTTGGACCGAGTACAGCGAACTACGCGATAAATCGGACACGGCTCAGACCAGTCTCACACTGCTCAACGCCGACTTTGACAGCCAACAAATAGAGCTGGACGAAGCCCGCACAGCAGCTCAAGTCTCCGAACAGAAGCTGCATGCGGTTGCCGAACTGTGTCAGCAGGTCGAAGCGGTGCTGCAAGACGCACTGCAGCGCATTGCCGTTAGTCAAAATCAGCAAGCTTCGCTGCGGCAGCGGATTGAGGAGAATGATGGCGAACAACGTCGACAGGTTTCGAGATTGACATCGCTCCGTCAACGCGCCACGTCGATTCAGGGAGAAGTCTCCGTGCTCAGCGAGCAAGCTCGACTGGCCAAGGCTGACTACGATCAGGCCCGATCGCGGGCCGACACGAACTCTGCCGAAGTGAACAGGCTCCGTGCGGAACTAGCCACTCGGACCAACCGACACAACGCGTTGCGCAAGTCACAAGTAGAAATCCTGCGCGAAGTATCGCTGCACTCGGCCGCCGTGGCTCAGCACGAAAGCCTACTGGCCGACCTCTTGCAATCACTGACAGTTACTCAGCAACAACTGGCTGACAATCAGCAGGCTGAACAGACGGCGCGACGCACGGCCGAGACAGCGGCGGTGCGACTGAAGGACATCCATGAGCAAGACGCGACATCAGCCAGCGAGCTAGCGCAACACAAACAGGAACTGGAGCGCTATCGTCAACTGCTGTCGACCACGCAAGAGGAAGCGGCAGTGCTGCAAGGACGATTGGAGGGGGCGGCCGAACGACTGCTCATCCTCGAGCAGCTCGAGCAACACTTGGAGGGAGTCGACTCCGGAGCGCGGCACATGCTCGAATTGGCGCGCGACTCAACCGATCCCGCATTACAGACCATCCGTGGACTGGTGGCGGAACTGTTGGAGGTCGATGTCGATCTGGCACCACTGGTGGATACCGCCTTAGGGCATAGGGCCAATGCGCTGGTCTTGAGCGATGGACAACTCATCCAACAGCTTCGCCAGCAGCAGATCGATGTCCCCGGTCGACTAACGCTCATTCGACTTGATCGTCTGCCGCAGCGGCGTTTTGGTGAGAAAGTGCAGCTCGATGGGGTGCGTGGCATCATCGGCCGCGCCGACCGCGTGGTTGATTGTCCGAGCGAGTTGACACCGCTGTTTCGCTATTTGTTAGGGACAACCTGGTTGGTTGACAGTCTGGACGTGGCGTTGGACTTGGCGCACTTTCGCGGTGCCAGTTTGCGATTTGTCACCGCCGCTTGTCAGCTAGTCGAGTCGGACGGAACGCTCACGCTGGGTGCACTACAGTCTTCGGCAGGGCTGGTTTCGCGACGGAGCGAAATTCAAAATACGCGGGCTGAAATCGATGACACCAAGAGACGTTATCAGCGGGCCGTAGGCGAGATCGAACGTCTCAACGGACGAGTGTCAAAACTACTCCCTATTGTGCAGTCGTTGGAGAAACAGTCAAAGGAACTCGAGAAAGAGTTCGCTCACCAGCAAGCCGCCGCGCAAGCCGCCGTCGGTCGCTTAGATGAGCTTGAACGCACCGCCGCGCGACTCACTCTACATCTGTCTGAAACCCAGGCGAAACGTGTACTAATAGAACCCACCATCGCCACGACCACCGCACAAGTAACAGCCCTGCAAGTCGAATTGCAGGAGATCGAGACAGAGTTGGTTGAGCACGAAGCCACGCTCAGTGACTCCACTGCGCGGCTGGCCGCTAGCGGCGAAGAGCTCACAACTGCGCGGATCGAATTGGCGCGCTCTGAACAACGACTGGAAGCGGCTCAGGCAACTCTGGAGCAGAGCACGCGCAGTCAGCAAGAACGTCTGCAAGCAGTGGAAGAAGCACGGGGTGAATTGCAACGCCTGAGGACCAAGCGGACCGATAGCGATTTGGGGATTTTGCGGCTGACCTCCACTTTGGCTGACGATTACTTAGTCAGCGAAGTTGAAGAGGCGAAGCTGGAGGGACTAGCTGCCGAGGCGAGCACGCTGCGGCAAGCGCGTTCACTGGCGGCAAAACGGCTCGATGCCGCCGCGCGGCGAATCGATAAACTCGAAGCCCAACGCCAGTCCTCGCAGTCGGAATTGGACCGCTATCGCGAATCGAGCCACGGCTTGCTCAAACGCTTCGCCGAAGACTATGCGATCGACTACGATCAACTTTGCCAAGCCGAGCTGATTGCGGATATGGACCAGCGTTCAGTGCTCGATAGTGAAGCGGCTGGTCTGCGACAGGATGTGGCGGCGGTGGGCGAAATCAATATGGCCGCGCTGGCTGAGTTGGATGAATTGCAGAGTCGCTATGATTTTCTTAACGGTCAGTACGAAGACTTGCAGGCCGCCAAGGAATCGTTGCAACGGATCATTCACAAGATCAATGCTGATTCACGACGCATGTTCATGGAGACGCTGGAGGTCATTCGTGAGAATTTTCAAAAGCTGTATCGCAAATCGTTTGGAGGGGGCAATGCCGATATCGTGTTGGAGTCGAGCGAAGATGTGCTCGACTGTGGGATCGACATTGTGGCCACGCCGCCAGGCAAAACGGAGTTGTCGAATTCACTGCTCAGCGGCGGTGAAAAGGCGCTTACCGCGGTCGCGCTACTGTTGGCCATTTTTCAGTATCGCCCTAGTCCCTTCTGTGTGTTGGACGAAGTTGATGCTCCCTTTGACGAAGCCAATATTGGGCGGTTCGTCAACGTGCTGACTGAGTTCCTGGATTGGACCAAGTTCATTATCGTCACGCACTCCAAGAAAACGATGACCGCCTCCACTACTCTGTATGGCGTAACTATGCAGGAATCGGGGGTGAGCAAGCAAGTCGCCGTGCGGTTTGAAGATGTCAACGACAAGGGTGAGGTGATCGGCGACAAACAGTCCACCCGCCGCGCCGCCTAACCTACCTCGTACGTCAGGTTTTCCTACCTGACTCTCCCCGTACGTCAGGTTTTCCTACCTGACAACTTTATTCTCTAGTGCTTTGCTACCGCTTAATTTTGGGGGTAGTGGACGCGGTTACAAGTCCCTTCAGTGTGTGGAATCGCGAGGATTCGTTACCTGGTCCACTACGCTGAACCCTAATTCTTAGCTGTAACGAAGCACTAGCCCCTAAACGCGTTTTTGCTTCCTAGCCGTTTCGATTTGTTCGATGTCATACAGTTTCCCTTGACCGGCACCTGGGCAGACTTCGCATGTCTGGCGCCAGTCTTCGCGAGTTTTGATATTGGAACTCCAGAAGGGCCAAGTCCGACATTGGGTCGGGCGCGATTCATAGACCAGACAGCCGCGCGTCTTTGGGTCGAGGAAAATGCAATCGCCGTCTGGATATTCGACCAGACTCGACCGCGAACCGACTTGGCGGACAAATTTATGTCGAAAGGCTTCTTCGTCCATTTCCATGGCGCGGGCCAAAGCGAGCACTTCGTCTCTATTGACCCACACAAACCCTGGTTCCCCCGCGCAGCAGCCACCGCACTGAGTGCATTCGAATTGCAATCCATCGCGATACCAACGTTCTGTCATTAGTTCTCAATCTTTTTTTGCCGCAGTTGGTTGCCACTGGCTGAGTTGTGTGCCACTGGCTGAGTTGGGTTGCACTGGTTTAGTGTGGGTTGCACTGGCTGTGTGGGTGGCACTGGCTGTGGCCAGTGTTGTCGAAGTGGTGAAGTTGGGAATCCATCAAGACCTCCCAATGCCTCGAAGTAATGAATTCAGTTCAGCCACAGATTTCCAAAGAGCCATTGTACTCCCCCCCTTAGCACTTCCAACTAGGCCCTGGACAGTGGCACTGGTTTAGTTGGGTTGCACTGGCTGAGTTGGGTTGCACTGGCTGTGGCCAGTGTTGTCGAAGTAGTGGAGTTGGGAATCTATCAAGATCTCCTAATGCCTCGAAGTAATGAATTCAGTTCAGCCACAGATTTGCAATGAGCCACGGGCCTCTGGTCAGAGCAGCGCCAGTTGAAT
>JBGSJT010000413.1:0-33889 GCA_041741715.1 Pirellulaceae bacterium
ACGCGCACGCCACCTTCGTACAAATAGCCCTTCTCGCCACGCAGTTCCCCATTGTCGGCCCCCAAGTTTTCCGGACCACCATTGTCGCTGCAAAAGAAGATGAGAGTCTTCTCTGACTGCTCGCGACTAGCTAGGCTGGCGACGATCGATCCCACCGCGTTATCCAAACATGCAACCATCGCCGCAAATGTCTGCCGCTTCTCATCGGCGATCGATGCATATTGCCGTAGGTATTCATCGGGTGCTTGGAGCGGTGAATGTGGCGCGTTAAAAGGGACATATAAGAACAATGGGGCAACGAAATCATGTTCTTCAATTAATCGCACCGCTTCGGCACCAATCAAATCAGTGGTGTAGCCGGTCTCGTTTAACGCCTTTTGCTGGCGATGCCAATCGAGTCCACCATCGCGGTCGTGCGTCCAATAGTCCAGCGCTCCATTATAGTGTCCGTACTGGTGATCAAAGCCACGGGCCAGTGGTAGGAATTCAGGTCGTGAATGTCCCAAGTGCCACTTCCCACATATCGCAGTCATGTAGCCTGCGTTGTGCAACAACTGAGGCAAAGTGGTTTCCTCAATGGGCAAGCCGTGAGTGGCCCAAGGGCGGACCACACCACACTGCAAACCCAATCGCATCGGGTACTTGCCAGTCATTAGCGCGCCCCGCGTCGGTGAACAGACCGGTTGCACGTAGAACTGATGCAATTCGACACCCGCGGCAGCGAGCGAATCGAGATGGGGTGTGCGAATTTCACTGCCGTGAAAACCGACATCCTTCCAGCCCAAATCATCCGCTAAGAGTATGACAATATTCGGACGTTCGGCGGCTGACGCGGAGTTTTCAAAGCGAGCAATCGTCAAGCAGCAGAAAGCGGTAAGTAAAGCGAGGATGCGAGTCATTGTTTTTCTCCGTAAGCATCGATGGAAAAATAGTGGATCATCCGCGCCTGGATGTGCGCGAGACAGGTGCAGCTTGGTAAGAAATTTATGGGTAAGAAGATTATCGCCAGGGACTACTCCCTGACTGATCGACTTTTGTATCCGTTGGAGGCTCAGAACAAAACATTGGAAAGGGTACCACCGATTAACACCAATGAGCACCAACAAATACTTCCAATCCATCTGTGTTCATCTGTGTCTATTTGTGGTTAACACCTTCGTCCCCTAGACACACGCTATGCATTGCCGCTAACCCACCATTTGGCTCAAGTCGGCGTCGCTGACTTCGCGAAACGAAAATTTGTAACCTTCGTAAACAGCGATACCGTAGAACAGCACATCCATCGGACTAAACGTCGCCTGCATCAATTCCATTGCCATGGCTGGTTGCGTGATGAATGCCAAAGTTGTCGCTACGATGGGTTCTCCCGCATCTTTGGCGACGAGTCCACACATAGCCAGAAAATTCCCGAGAATGCATCCGAACAGCGCCAATGCTCCACCGGCAATGCCAAACTTTTTCGTCAAGCCTTTCCCCAACTTGCGAACGACTATCCCCACCAAGAAACCGATACCAACAGCCATCCAGCCGATTTGATAACCGGTGGCGATGGTCACCGCCGCCCAGCCCAGTCCACCGGCGATGGCAGCCACCAATCCACCCAGCACTCCCAAAGGGAAATTCTGTTGCCCAACCAGTTGAGCAAATAGAGATTGAGCCTTAGCCGGATCAATAACTGGGGGGACGTTCGAGACATCCACTCCCGAGGCAGCTTCGGAGTTCTGTGATTCGGGCGACATAATGGCAGGACCTTTGTGCTGGAGAGTGGCGATATGTTTACTAAGACTTAGTAATCATCGTCAACTTAAACCAAACACGAGCCCGTGTCCATTCAGTGAGCGAAATTGGCTAGATATTTCGCATTGACAGCTGACACGAACGCGACTGATCGGCGGAGCGATCAGCGACTATCTCGCAAATTGGTAGCATCGTACAGGGCGCGACCACAGAGCGAGTGTCATTTGCGCTCCTTGGTCAGCGGAAACGCTCGCAGGTTTACCGCTGACACTTACGAATCATCTCTAAGAATTCTTGACGCGCGGCGTCAGGATTCACCCCAGCCACTTCGATGGCTTGTTCTAGCAAATTCTTCCAATTGGCCTGTCCAGCATAGCGACTGCCACGCAACAACATACCGAACTGAGCGACGGTGGCGGCCCATTGGAAATCGCGATCAGCTTGACTAAATTGAACGTTGCTGTCGGTCAACGGAAAAGTCAACAACTGGCTGGTCTCCCCTTCGGGTTGCTTGGTTCGCAACTTGACCGCTAACAGCTCGTCGTGTGTTTCGGTCGGCGTTTGGGATGCAGTGACGGCCCCAGGTGGTTCTGGGTTGGTGCGACTCTTGGGTTGATAGCGCAGTTCATCGACGATGGGCTCGTCGCGAGAATTCTCTGCCCCGACCGGTACGATCTCGTACAGGGCGGTCACACGATGACCGGCTCCGATCTCACCTGCGTCTTTCTTGTCATCGTTAAAATCTTTGGTGGCCAACATCCGATTTTCATAGCCGATCAAGCGATACGACTTGACTTTCGTCGGATTGAATTCAACTTGAATTTTCACATCCTTGGCCACAGTCATCAGATTGCCAGCGAGCTGGTTGACCATTTGATGATGTGCCTCACGACGGGAATCGACGAAGCCATAGACGCCATTGCCGCGATTGGAGATTTGCTCCATCATCGCATCGTTGGTATTCCCCGAGCCGAAACCGAGCACGGTCAGAAAGATGTTGCTCTTGGCATTCTCGGCGACCAACTCAACTAGGGCGGCAGTGCTGGTGACACCGACGTTAAAATCGCCATCGGTGCAGAGCACGACACGATTGATACCACCAGGAATAAAACTATCGCGAGCCAATTGATAGGCGAGTTGAATCCCTTGTCCACCGTTGGTCGAACCACCAGCGCGGAGTTTATCGATCGCAGCTAAAATTTGCGGCTGATGGTCGCCGCGCGTTCCTTCCAGTACGCAACCAGCGGCACCGGCATACACGACGATGGCCACGCGATCTTGTTCACCGAGTTGTCCTGCCAACATGCGCATGGCATCTTGGACCAAGGGCAATTTATTGGGTTCGTTCATCGATCCCGAGACATCGAGCAGGAAGACCACATTGGCGGCGGGACGCTGAGCCAAGTCAACTTTTTTCGCTTGCAGCGCGATCCGCACTAGTTTGTGTTGCGGCTGCCAGGGACAAGCGGCGACGGCCAAGTGAGCGGCGAACGGTTTGTCATCGAGCGGACCGGCGTATTCGTACTCGAAGTAGTTGATGAACTCCTCGATGCGGACTGCCTCGGGTGGTGGTCGTCGCGAAAGTTCAAGTAGTAGTTGACGGCACTTGGTGTACGAAGCGCTATCCACGTCGATGGAAAAGGTACTCAGTGGTTCGGTATCGACTGTTTGAAAATCGTTTTCAACGATCGCATCGTAACGCTCGCCGCTGGTGGTGCGATCGAAGCGCCCGCCATTGTGCCGCTGGCGGAGATTCGTGAGTTCGGAATGTGGACCGGTGATCGATTCTCCGACTTGGCCATAACCTCCGCCACTGTAGCCACTCGTAGGGCTCTCTGCAAACTTCGCCTCGTCTTCAATGATGATCCTCGGAGTCTGAAATTTGGGATACGGTGTCGCTCCCACACCACCGTGCTCGCGACCGTTTCCCGCGCCATATCCACCGCTTTCGCCAGCCCCACTCTGGTTAGGAATCCAGCCGAAGTTTTTATTGAGGGAGCGCTTTGGTGCTGGAGATCCGCCAGGTCCGCCAGCGCCAGGGGAGGATTGCATGCCTCCACCATAAGCACCCATGCCACCCCCCGCATCTCCGTATCCACTACCGCCATAACCACCCATCATCGCATCACTAGCGATGCCGCTGCCGTACCCGCCCCCTTCACCGCCGTATCCGCCTTGACCAGACCCACTAACAATAGAAAGACTGTCTGGACTTTGGATAGGGCCACTGGTGGACTCCACGACATAAGGTGGTTTCGACGAAATGGGTAACTTGCCAAGCATATCTTGCGATCGCTTGTCTATTTCGGCGCGAACTGCACTCGATTCCTGGGCGCTCGATTCGCGTTGAGCAATAGCGGCTGTTTCGTTCATTGCCAGCGGTTGAAAGACAGCTTGCGACGCCACAAACATCGTAATCATCAACGACGCCGCCATCGCCAGTAATCCGATCACCTTCAAGCGATTCCGGCGTGGCGGTTTTGCAATGACTGCTTTTGTTACGAACGCAGTACCGGACCGTTGGTGCTCGGCGGCTTCGACTTGCGCTTCGGCTTGCAGTACTTCGCGTGCTTGCTCAAGCGTGTGCCGCAGCCCGTGCAGTTGTTGAGCCAGAGCCGCATCGTTGGCCGCAGCCAATTTGATCTGCGCGGATGTCTCGTCGTCGAGCTCGCGCAGGACAAAGGCTGTCAATTGCCATTCTTCCCAAGCGGGTGATTGTGGTTTATTCACGGGATAGCTCCCACAGGTTAAAATAGTGAATGAGGGTAAAATCGTGGCGAACGTCGCGTGAACCGTTACGACTGTAGTTTTTTGCGGAGCGTGGTGACGGCTTGATGCAAGTGGTAGCCAACATTGGTGGCTGTGAGCCCTGTCACTTCGGAGATCTGTTGATAACTCAATCCAGCTTTCAATCGCAGCCGCAGTAGCTCCTGTTGCTGCTCGCTCAATAGTTCGATCTGTTGTCGCATGGCAGCCAAGTCGTCGTTCAACTCAGCCTGTCCCTCGGCGGTCTGGCGTGCCGACGGATGTTCACGGTCATGCAAGGCCGTGACGTCGCTCCCTAGTTGGATCATGGCAATACGTCCCTTTCGACGAGTGATATCGATGGCGTGATGGCGACACGTTTTGTACAACCACGCGGTGACTTGGGGTTCAATGTTTGGCCAGGTTTGTACGCATAGTTTGGCAAAGGCCTCTTGCACTACCTCTCGGGCAACTTCGATGTCTCCCCCCAGCCGTCGGCGAGTGTATGCCAACAACGGCTCTCCCAAAGTTGCATAACACTCTGAGATCCAACCCGCCGGGGGACAACTCGCCGGGGGACCGTGATGTCTGGCCATGCGGGATGCTGGTTCGTCAGAATTTGGGCCATCTGAGGCGGAATGGTTCATCTGGTGCAGTTCCAGTCAGGCGCCTGTGGCATCCGCAGCGTGCCACCTAATATCAGAAACGAACGAGAAGGGAAAATATTAGGCGGTCATTGCCAGATTGTGTGAAATCAGTCGCAATATCAGCTCGACGCGCCAGCAAGTGGGTCGCCCGATGAGGCGGGTTCGCGGTGAACGACGTCCAAGAATAATGGCGACCCACTCGTTGGCGCGTCGAGCTGATATTGAAAAGTATTGCTAGCATGCAAAAAACATCTATTGAGTTCAAATTTGGATTTTGACTAAAGTCACAACGTTACTCGGCAGAGCCTGCGCGCCGGCGCCCCCTGCATACCTTGGACGGGAATCGCACTAATGTCCGCTTATCAAACGCCTACCACAGCAGAAAAACGCTTCAGAAACCTGATTGGGTTGGCTTGCCTGGTGATCATCGGTGGCGTTTCAGGCTGCCGTGTCACCAGCATGGGACAAAACACATTGGGAGTACGGCTGTTTCAACAAGGTCGCTACTCCGAAGCCTTGCAACAATTCCAAACCGCACAGTCTTCCGACCCGTCCAACTCGGATACCTATTACAATTTAGCGTCAACCTATCATAAACTTGGCGTCGGTCAAAAAGACGCCAAGATGATTGAGCAGGCCGAGTCGCTCTACAATCAATGCCTTGATCTACAACCCAACCATGTCGATTGCCATCGTGGCCTAGCCGTGTTATTGGCTGAGTCGGGAAAGCCAGACAGCGCGATGGCATTGCTCAAGAATTGGGCTGCCGCTAATCCTGGGATGTCCGATGCGCGGATTGAATTAGCGCGTCTCTATCAGGAGTATGGTCAAACCAAAACTGCCGAACAATATTTAGACGAAGCCCTGGCCATGAATCCCAACGATCATCGGGCTTGGACGGCCCGTGGCCAAATGCGCGAAGCGTCGGGAGATCTCGGGCAAGCGTTGCAGAACTATCAACAGAGTCTATCGATCAATAGTCTACAACCAGAATTGTACCAACGCGTCGCTTCGCTCAACGTGAAGATTGCGCAGAACACGATGAGTGGCGTTCCACCGGCGGGTGGCTGGACAGTCCAGAATCAACCCCCGACTCCGAACAACAGGTACTAGTCTACTATAACATCGTGCGGGAAATAACTGTCCGATCTTAAACGTAGCTGCGGTCGCCAGACCGCAGAGGATCGACGTTCTGGCGAACGTAGCTACGACAGTTATTTCCCCCGCACGATGCTAAACAGATACCTCGGCTTGAATATTGCTGGGGCGACCGTGGCGATCAAGGATGGGTGCGCAGAGGATCGACGTTCTGGCGAACGTAGCTACGACAGTTATTTCCCCCGCACGATGCTAAACAGATACCTCGGCTTGAATATCGCTGGGGCGACCGTGGCGATCAAGGATGGGTGCGACGATCTCATCGAGAAACTCATCCACCTGCTGCGGGGCGCGTCCTACAAAGGCGATCGGGTCAACGAGACTATCAATGTCGATATTATCGTAGGCAGCATCCGCGCGAAGTCGATCCAACAAGTCGTTCGCTAGGCCGTCGCGTTTGACGACCAAGCCCGCCGCCACGCTGTGCTGCCGAATGTTTTCGTGAATTTCTTGACGATCGGCACCCGCAGATACGGCCGCCATCATGATCGCTTCGGTCGCCATGAACGGGAGCTCTTCGGCCAAATGATTTTCGATCTGTTTTTCATGCACTACCATCCCACTGGCCACGTTCTGCATGAGTATCAAGCACGCATCGATGGCCAAGAAGGCCTGGGGCATCACCAAGCGGCGATTGGCGCTGTCGTCAAGCGTCCGTTCCATCCATTGCACGGCAGCGGTCTGGGCGGCGGAGGACTGCAGACTGACGACGAATCTGGCCAGTGAGCACATTCGCTCGCTCCGCATGGGATTGCGTTTGTAGGCCATTGCGGACGAACCGATTTGATCCTTTTCAAACGGCTCTTCGACTTCCTTGCGACTGGACAAGAGTCGCAAATCAGTAGCGGTCTTGTGGACGCTTTGCGCAATCCCCGAGAGCGCGTCCATGATCTGCGCGTCGATCTTGCGCGGGTAGGTTTGGCCAGTAACCGCATAGCTTTCCGCAAACCCCAGCCGCTCCGCGATGCGTTGTTCGAGCTGTCGCACTTTGGCATGATCGCCATTGAAAAGTTGTAAGAAACTAGCTTGTGTCCCCGTCGTCCCCTTGGCGCTCCGAGCTCGCAGTGCGCTCAACCGGTGTTCGATCTCTGCCAGGTCGAGTACGAAATCATAGGCCCACAAACAAGCGCGTTTGCCGACCGTGGTGGGTTGAGCAGGTTGCAAGTGGGTGAAGGCCAAGCAGGGGAGGTCGCGATAGCGCCGCGCAAAATCACCCAGCGTGGCAATGATTCCAACCAATCGACGCTGGAGCATCTGGAGCCCATCGCGGATCATCAGCAGATCACCATTGTCGGTCACATAGCAACTGGTCGCCCCCCAATGAATAATACCGCGTGCTTCGGGGCATTGATCCCCATAGGCATGGACGTGCGCCATTACATCGTGACGCAAGCGATTCTCATATTCGCGAACCACCTTCAAATCAACTTGCTGTTCAAATTGTTTCAATTGTGCAATCTGCGCGTCGCTGATCGGCAACCCCAACTCTTGTTCGCATTCGGCCAGCACAATCCATAGCTTGCGCCACAATTGCGAACGATGGTCGGTGCTCCACAACTGCGCCATTTCGCGCGATGCGTAGCGGGTGATCAGTGGGTTCTCGTATACAGATGAATCGGTCATGGGAGGCTAGAGGCTAGAGGCTAGAGGCTAGAGGCTAGAGGCTACGACGGAGTGTAGGGGAGTAGGAGAGTAGGGGACTGGTTTCTTATGCGGTCGAACAAGGTTGACTGGATCGGAAAAATGGGTGTTGTTGGTGGCCTGTTTAACGAACCTGTGACCAAAAACTCTGGGATGCTGGGTTCAACTTGGACAACGTTCACTGGGAGATTCTAGGATGCAACCAATTCATTACTTCGAGCGCTTAACAAATTACGATCAAGTTCCAACACCCCTTCTTCGATCACACTGGCCCCAGCCAGTGCCACCCACCTCCACAACATCACTATCCTGAATCCCAAAACTCTTAACTCTTAACTCTTAACTCTTAACTTGGAGCTCACATATTCGTGAGGTCATCTTCAGCTTGGGAACCGGTGATGTGATCGAGGATGGAGGCAAACAAGGATTCGTGTTCGAAGTCGTGCGCGTAAATCCGAGCGATGGTGTGACTGATCGGTAGCTTGCGGTAAAGTCCATGCATCGTCAATGGACGCAACCGCGCGGCAGAAGCATCATAATAAAAATTCATCCCAGCAGTAGCACCAACGGTATGTGGACGATGGATGTGCCGCGCTAAATCGACCC
Organism: Pirellulaceae bacterium; assembly: GCA_041741715.1. Lineage (GTDB taxonomy): Bacteria > Planctomycetota > Planctomycetia > Pirellulales > Pirellulaceae > Aureliella. The sequence goes on from JBGSJT010000413.1 coordinate 8,535, forward strand.
GAAAAGGGAGCTCCTTTAAATCGTTGGGGAGTCGCTCGCGAATGCACTCAGTCAAAATCCTAGCACTGGCGAAGACCGAACTGTTTTCCGATTGCCCTTCGGCAAAACTCAAATTCCGCTGGCAGACCATATGCCATGGGATGCGACGGGCAAGCCAAGCTTGCCACCGACCGCCGAGCTGTTGCAGCGCGGGATGGTGACTGTGTTGCCAGCGCCGCACGTCGGTGAGAAGCGAGAATTCGGTCAATTGCAAATACTCAGCCAGATGTTCACGGGGATCTCCAGGAAAGAGATGTTGTCGACTATCGCGAAACAACTCGGCTAATTCCAAATCGATGGCGCGCACCGTACGATGAAAATAAACGCTGCGGAACAATTCGGCTTTCATCGTTAGGAAATGGACTAGGGCTGGCATTCCGCGCTCGTGAATCGTCAGCCCGCTGGGGGTAAACGAGCTGTAGTGCAGAATGCGTTGCAGGTCGAAGGCACGCGGATTGAGACCAGTCATATAGGCATCGCGGAGAACAAAGTCCATATTGTCGACCGTGTAGATGCCGCAAAACAGACTTCGCAGCAATTCAAGCCATCGCGGTTGCTCCTGCGTTGGCAGCGCATTGGAATCTAGCGCATTGGAATCTAGCGAATTGGAAGCAGATGGTGCAGTGGGGCGTTGAATCAACCACGCGATTCGATCGGGACGCAGGTGGTGGTCAGTGGGAAACGCGCCGGCTGGCGAACGTCGGAGTTGTCCGATCAGCTCGCCAAGTTCCTGTTGAATGATGAGAGCCCCTAAGGTTTCATGAGTCAAATCGTAGTGGCTAAGAAAGTGCGCATCAAAAAAGTGACCGAATGGTCCATGTCCCACATCATGCAGCAGCCCAGCCAGGCGCATCAGTCCATCGACGACCGGGAGAGATGGAACAGTTGGGTCCACTCTTTGCAGTGACTCGTAAAGGTGCTCGACAGCTCGGCTGGCTAAGTGCATCACCCCCAGAATGTGTTGAAAGCGACTGTGCTCGGCTGAGGGGAAGACCCACCAAGCGGTCTGCAACTGGCGGATTTGCCGCATGCGTTGCACCCACGGATGGTCGATCAACTGTCGTTCGCAGACCTCGCTGAGTTCGCTTGGATTGCGAGCGACAAAGCCGATGTAACCGTGAATGGGGTCGTGAGTCAGATTTTCCGTGAGGTATGCATTCATGACTGCTCATCTTATGCAAGCACAGCCACTGCACCCAGGCACCACAGTTGGATATTGCGGGCAATTGTCCTATTTTGTCAGTTTACGCCGTTTCGATCAGATACGGAAAAAGATCGGTTTAGGTGAAATGGTGGCAAAAACACCCTTTTCTCGCAGTTGCGGCTTGGGGTAAGATACAGCCCAATCTTCGCATCGTTAGATCAACTGTGTTCGATCTATGGGGTGGCAAGAAAAGACATGGATGGAACTGAAACAAGGAGATCGATTCGAAATGATCCACTCATCAATGCGTATTTTCTCTACGCTAGCATTACTGCTGAGTTTGATTGTCCCCTGTGCGGCACAGCAGTCGCCGCGCAAGCCGGCTTATGACTTGCTTCCTGACAGTTCGCAAGCGGTAGTCTGGATCCGCGATGGGGAATTACTGTCTCGGCAGTGGGAGCGAACTCAGTTATATGATTTGGCTCATGATCCCGCTATCGCGCCGTTCTTCGAAGAGCAACGTCAAGAAATTGAAACCAAGTTGGTCGATGCTGGTTGGCGTTTGAACGTCAAACCAGAGGATTTGGCTGATTACTCGACGGGGCAAATTGCGCTTGCTTGGCTTGAGCTCCCCGCTGTGCCGCGCAAGCCGTATGCCACCGTGTTGTTAGCTGATGTAGATGACGCGAAGATCCCCAACGATAAACTGCTGGGGAAAATCGACCAGGAGCTCAAGCAGCGAAAAGCTACACTTACACAACTATCGCATCAAGGTGTGGCGATCTCCAAGTATACACTCCCTAAACGCCCCGATGCGCTGATCTCAGAAGATAGTTATTACGCGATCACCAAAGGGCAATTCGTTGCCACCGATGACGAAGCACTGATGAAGGAGATCGCTTCGCGAATTCAAGGGGAGAAAATCGCCGGCGGAGTTTTAGCGCAAGATAAAGTTTTCATCTCGGGACGCGCCAAGGGAGAGGTTTCCGGAGAAGGACATGTCGAGTACTTCGTGCGCCCGCTAGGCATGGCCCGCGTGCTGCGTTCGATTGGTGGCAAACGCTCCAAGAGCAACGCCGATATGCTAGCGGTTCTGAAGAATCAAGGTTTCGATGCTATTGAGTGTGTATGCGGTGAGCTATCGGTGGGTTTAGAGGAACTCGACATCTCCCACCACGGTTATGTCTTGGCCACCATGCCACTCCCCAAGTCGGCTGCGATGCTAGATTTCCCTAACCGCGTTCGCCAAGAGATTCCCAGCTTCGTTGGAAAAAATGTTTCGTCCCTGCTAGCCACGTACTGGAACGCACAGGAAGCTTTCTGGAAGGTGGAAGGCCTAGTCGATGAAATGGCTGGCCAGGCTGGTGTGTTTCGTGAAGTGATCGAGGGGATCAAGCTGGATGCCAACGGTCCACGGATCGACATCGAAAAAGAAGTGCTCCCACACATCACCAACGATATCTATTCGCTCTCGGACAGCAAAGAAGGCGCTGCCGATGTCGATTCGCGCCGGAATTTGATTGCCTTGCGACTGAACAATTCGGCCGCCATGGCCAAAGTCCTCGATCGCGCCATGGAAAATGAACCCGATGCTGAGTTGGTGGAATTCAATGGAAACTCGATATGGAAAGTCGTGCATCACGACGACGAACAAGTGACGGATCTAGCCGCCGATTTTGGTGGCGATTTTGGTGCCCCTCCGGCGCAAGCGAGTGGCGATCCGGAACCTTGGCTCAGCAATTGGGCCATTGCCGTCAATGGTGAATACCTGATGTTTGCGTCGCACGCAGAGATGATTCAGGATGCAATCCAGCAAGCCAGTCTGGCCTCCGACTCGCCGCTAACTAGTGAACCAGACTATCAGCGCGTGACCGCCGCGATTGCACGGCAGTTCGGCGAGGCTGAGGGGAGCGCATGGCAAGTCATTCGCACCAGCCTTGCTTATCGCGTGCAGTATGAATTGTTCCGCGAAGGGAAGCTGATGCAGTCGCAGAGTATGCTGGCCAGTATTCTCGATCGCCTGCTGCAGAAAGAAGATGAAATGAGAATCAAGGAGCAAAAGCTCAGTGGCAGCAAACTCCCTCCCTACGAACAGATTGCTCATTTCTTGCAGCCCAGTGGGCTCAAAGTCCGTACCACCGACAGCGGCTGGGAGTTCGGAAGCCTGATGCTGGCCGGAAGCGGAGCGGCAGGAAAGCTAAACCAATCCGACCTCAACGCTCAGGCTGGTCAGGGGACCGCTCGCGCTCGCGAGTTAGAAACCGAAGCCAACCGCTGAGTTCGTTCATTTGCCAGCGGGTCGCGCCTACAGGGTGCGACGAGATGTTGGAGAGATGGAGTAGCTGAGTAGGGAGTGGGGAGTGGGTGGCACTGGCTTGGGCCAGTGTGGTCAAAGGAGGGAGTATTGGGACTTAATCTACATTTGTTAAGCGCTCGAAGTAATGAATTGATTGCACCCTAGTTCCCCCCATTGAAAGTTGTTCAAGTTGAACCCTGCATCCCAGCGTATTTGACCACTAGTGCAGCGTTACAACTTCGAATTGGAGTTCTTCGTAGTAACATCGCGCAGGGAGTCTACGTTCTGGCGAACGTAGGCACGACAGTTATTTCCCGCTCGATGCATAGTGAACCTCTGAGCGCCAGTGCTAAGAACCTTAAGTTCCGTCCCTTCTGTGCGGCTCGCCAACACAATAACCAGCCAAAATACGAACTGGAAAATGAGAAGCTGAAGGTACTCGCTTTAAACGCGGAGTGGCGGAGAGTTGGAGTTTCGCGGAGAAAGGAAAAGCTCCACTCAACGCATAGGCCGACGGTAGCTTCCAGAATTCTAGAGTTACCGATGCGATTTCTCGTTTTTTATAATTGAGCTATTCTCCGGCCCCTGAGCGGTTACGCGAGTCTAGTCTTCCGAAAAAGTGGTTCGGACTCCGCGAATCTCTGCACCTCCGCAACTCCGCGTTTCAATCGCAATCTTCAACAACTGAGTGTAACACGGCGGACAAGAGTGCAGTCAAAACCGGACGGGAGTTAAGGTTTCTAGCGCTAGCCGCGGGCTTTGGGAGGCGCTTTTGGTCCTTGGTACGAGCCCACGGCTAGTGTCTGAGGTTCACCAAGCATGCGCGGCGTATTAAACCGAAACCGGGACTGACATGGGAGCCAATTGATATGCCCGCGAGCGAAACAGAAAATCGGTCAGATTCCCTTCGTGGGGCTGCAGCCAATTCAAGCGATTGGTTGGGACTGGACCAATATTCAGTCGGTCGATATCGGTGCTTTCGGTCAAGTCCGAAATCAACTGTTCGTCCTCGGTCAGCGCGGTGCACACCAAGGTCGAGCCAATCTTTTTCAGGAATTGCGCTTGCGAGCATTTGACCACTGTGGTGAACGGAAACATATACTCCTTGGCGGCCACGGCCCGATCAGGACTGTCGGCATGCAGAATCACTGGCCGCAAATAGGCACAGCGTGCATTCTCGATCAGTCGCTCGCCAAATCCGGCGGTGGCATCGGTCACTCCCGATTCGGCGATGTCTTGCTGAACCATTCCCCAAGTGCCAGTCGCCATTTTGGGATTGGTGAAAGCGGCTAAGCCCGCAGACCCGTCCTGGGGTGGTAGCACATTAACAGGCCCCAGTCGCTCCGCCAGCGCCTTGGCAATCGCTTCGGTGTGCCGCGAGGCCCAGATGCCGGAGCAATTGATGCAGCTTCGACCGCTGTTGGAGAAGACACTTTCGACCATCAGGTCCAGATAATCCTCCCAGCGATCGACCACGTCGTCACCCAGCAAGATCTTGGTAAAGCCTGGTCCGTGGGGTTGTACGCGTGGGTCTCCCGAATATTGTTCGACGGTTTGCGCGCTGCCGAAGATCATCGAACGTTTGCAGCGCGACAGGAGAGCGCTCCCCACATCGTGCCCGCCGGGATAGAGGCCAAAGGCTTCGGCGGGGATGCCCGCTTCGATAAAAGCGGCGATCATACGGTAGGGCGTCCATGGCTCTTGGCTCCCCGGCTTGAGGAGCAAGCCGATTTGAAGAGCGACCGCCGGCAACCACAACGTGTGCACTCCCGGCGAATTGTTGGGGAGTACCGCCCCCAGCACGGGTGATTGCACTTGATAGCTGACCGTCACGCCTCGTCCCTCTTCACCGTACCCGCGCGTGAAGATATCCAGATCAAGACCGCGGGTGAGCGCGTCGAGGATCTGACGCATGTTGGCCAACACGAAGGAGTTCTTCTTCATGTTCGCCAAGCACATATGTTCGGGGAGCCCCGTGCTGGCCGATTGCTGGTGGATGAAGTCCTCTACGCTCTGGGTGCCATCACCCATAGGCAACGTGGCCGTCGCGAATAGTTCTGCCGCCGTACTGCAGCGCTCCAGCAGTTCACTACTGGGGATCTCGCGTAGCACACTCCTGGCGCGCGGTGCGTGCTTCATGTCGAGCTGCAGCATCCCCCCGTTGACTTGCGAAATACTGGCGATCGGCTCGCCCGTGTCGAAGTGCACGACTTCCTGAGTTTCCAGCGACGTGTAAGGTTTGCCAAAACGCAAGGCATGTAGCTTCAACACGAAAATCTCTCCCAATGTGAGGTTTGAGGCTAGAGGCTAGAGGCTAGAGGGTGGCACTGGCATCACCAAAGGAGATCGAAGCGTTTCGCTCCACCCCACCCCGACTTTCTCCAACACTACTGACTACTGACTGATGACTAATGACTACTGACTAATGACTACTGACTACTGACTAATGACTAATGACTAATGACTAATGACTAATGACTAATGACTAATGACTAATGACTAATGACTACTGACTACTGACTACTGACTACTGACTACTGACTACTGACTACTGACTACTGACTACTGACTAATACACCCCGACCGTCGTTTGCGAGGCGATGGCGTGATAGGGGCGCACGCCACTGACGCCATCCCAAGGATATTTCACGTAAGGTGGCTCGCGCTCCCCTTCGTCGCGTTCCAGAAAGCCGGGGACGAAAAATTCTTTTGTCAGAGTATATAACTTAACTCGCCCCGTTCCTCCCATGGGAACGACCTGCGTGTGATCATCAAAGTCGACCACCTCCACAACAGCCCGTGGCTGGGGAGCGTAGTAGGAAATCTTGTAGTCGTCCTCAGCCGTAATGGGCTTGCTGCACGCCAAGCCCATCAAGGTGTTACCGTAGGTCGGCGTCATGTAGACTCCTCCATCTTCCACTGGCCCACCCAGTAATTCTTCAACGCAGAAACGTGTCCATTGGGGAGTGAACTCAGTCCCTCCCGAAAAGATGCCGGTGATCCCCACCTCTTGAATACTGGTCCCCTGTTCGGCCAGTCCATAGGCCAGCGACTCCAGCAACTTGGGAGTCGTAAACATGCACTTAATATCATGGCCGGCTGTCAAGATGGTAATGGCTTGGTCAATACAGTGCTTCTTGTACTCTTCCAAGTGATCCATCCAACCTTTCTTGATTAATTTGACCACCCACCGCGGGTCCAAATCGATGCAGAAGGAGATTCCTCCACGAAACTGGCAGAGGTGCTCCACGGCCAATCGCAGGCGGCGTGGCCCGGAGGGGCCCAACATCAACCAATTCGCTCCCCGCGGAAAGTATTGATCGGGGAGCGTGTGACTGAACATCTCGTAGTCGATGCGGAAGTCATCGATGACGACGCGACTCTTGGGAACACCCGTCGTCCCCCCAGTTTCAAACACGTAGGTCGGCTGGCCATCGAGCCCCTTGGGGACCCAACGTCGGACCGGCCCGCCGCGCAACCAATCATCCTCGAACAGCGGGAATTTTTTGAGATCGTCAAACGTCTTGACTTCGGTCAGTGGGTCAAACCCCAGTTCCCCCTTCTTCTGCAACCAAAACGGCGAACCGGTCGACTCATGAAAATGCCATTGAGTCATTTCATAAACTTGTGCGTCGAGGCGCTCGCGTGCTTGCTGAGCATCCATGGTAACCGCTGGGGCAGTCATCTGCGTTCTCAATTCTGATGTGGGTGTTCGAGGTGGGATTGGGAGGGTGTCGAGCATAACCGCTCAAGCCTTAACCGACAACTATCGATTGCAAACAACAAAAAAATCCGCAGGAGATAACTCCTGCGGATTCTAGTCTGCAAAGTTTTAAACGTCGCTAATCTAAACGTCGTAAAATTAAAAAATTAAACGTCGTTAACTAGCGGCATATTGGGTACTAGCGAATTGGTGTAGCCAAATTCACATTGAAACCACTATCGTTGTTGTTATCGTCGGCAAGGGCTGCAACACCGACCGCCAAACCAGCCACTCCCAGGAGTCCGCCAATTCCGCCAAAGCCACCACCACCACCGCCACCGCCGAATCCGCCACCGCCACCGCCGAATCCGCCGGCATAGCCACCGCCACAAGCAGGAGCAGCACCACAGCCGCACGAATCAACTGGTAGGCCACATGGCTCGCCAACCGCAACGATCTCTTCGTAGATCGGCATTGGTGCGACGATTGGAGCACAAGTCGAGCACGCGTTGATCTCCGGAGCTTGAATCATTTCACAGCACAAGCAATCCGAGGCCATGCCGATTTGAGCCGAGACCATACGAATCGAATTCGACTTGGAGACCACTGGTTCGTTAGCGAGGACTGCTTCGAACGACAGCACAGCCAGCCCGTCATCCCCGTTCACAAACAGATCGTACACACCAGGCCGAACATTCTTAATTTCGTAGTAACCGTCTTTGCCCACAGCCGCTTTACCGACAACTTTGCCGTCTTGTACGATCTGTGCGACGTTGCCCGATAGATCTTGTTCTCCGAAGGTCCAACCTGGACGAGAGACGCGGCCAACAAGGCTGCCATTTCGCAGTACAACCTTGTGCGAGTTGTTGAACTTTCGCTCGTTGGCAATCGGGTCCTTCTCGAAACTGCGATAGTAAGCACCCGAGCCAGCTTGCATGTCGCCGGGAACCATGTCGCCAGCCAAAAGCTCAGCGGCACGACCTTCAGGAATTACGCTAGCGTAAATCTCCAGGTCGGTGGTCAAGTGCGACGCTTCGGCGGGCAACACATGCAATGCGTACGCTGCAAAGGTGTAGTCGCCACGGCACTGAATCGCATAAGTACCAGGCTTGAGTCCAGTTAACTCAAACTTGCCACCTGCATCGGTGGTGCTTTCATAGATAGGCTTGCCATCGCGCGAGACAACCACTTTGGCTCCAATGCGTCCCTCGGTTTCACCGGACTGGTTCAGCACCAGGAGTCGTCCAGCAATTGTGCCAGCAGGACTCAGGCGAACCCATTCACGCTGATGGAGAAAGTTGATGTGATCGCTCCCGACGGTTACGGGTTGATCTACAACAGATCGCAGCTCTTCTTGTCCGTAAGCTTTACAGCTCAACGCGACGAGCAGTAAACAGACTAATTTCCTCATGAGGTAATTCCTGGGAACACGTGTTGGTAAAACAGGCAGACTGCGGGACATGTTACTCGGAAGAGGTTTCGCAGTCAATAATTTTTTCCGCTATTCGATGGAAAAGCCATCATTATCCGGAAATTAGTAGGAATTGGTCTAATTTGCCCTTTGTGGGGGGGCTCGGCGCTAGTGCCAAACCCCCTAAGCATCGAGCGGGAAATAAATGTCGAGACTTACCGTAGCTGCGGTCGCCAGACCGCAGGGAGCCTACTTACCGTAGCTGAGGTCGCCAGACCGCAGGGAGCCTACGTTCTGGCGAACGTAGCCACGACTGTTATTTCCCGAACGATGCTTGGAAAGTCCGCGCGGAGTACGCGCTACGGATTGATCGGACGACGCGGTTGAAAGATCTCGCTCACCTTGCCGGAGCTGACGGGTGGATTGGCTTCGCGAGCCGGCGAGAAATCTTTCCCTTGAATGCGATCCCCCATCGGAATCACCCGCTGAGCAGGATCGGCGTTCAAATAGCCCATCAGCTTATCCAGCGAAATCTGGATGATCCCGTTCTGACGCGCTTCAGCCAAGAACTTTTCGTAGTTGGCCTGCTTGCTCATCGAGGTTGGATTGTCTGGATTTACTTTTCCCACGTCGCTGCCGAGAACCAAATATTCGGTGTTTGGATTCATCCCTGGCAAACTAGCATCGCGATTCCCCTTGCTGTCCATGGTCGCATCGATCTTGCCACCATCCCGCAAAATCATGTTTCGCACTTCGGCTGCGTCATCCTTGTAATCGCCATTGACGTCCATCTCACCCAGCAGTGCAAAGCCTGGCGATCGTCCCGGTCGCCAAGCTGGGGAAAAGACTTTATCGCCTCGCAGAATTGGATTGGTCGGTTCGTAGTCGGTTACTCTGGCTAGACTCATATGCGGGTCGTCTGCGACGACACGAGTGATGACGATATGGGCTTTATCTTTGGCTTGGCTGGTTTTAATCGAGGATTCGTCGATCACCGTAAACGCTGTGCCAACACGTAGTCCGTCGTCGCGCCCGAGATTGATCCAGACCATCTCGCCCCGGTTGGCGGTGTTGATGATGACTCCTTGGGGGCTGGAGAAATCGAGTCCCTTGTACTCGGTCAACTCGTCCATCTTCTTCTGGACGGTTTCGGTCAGCGTGGCGTTGGAAGTAGATAGTTCTTGATTGGATGACGTAAGTGCCGTAATTTTCTTTTCATGATCCTGTTTGTAGCTGTCAAACAAGTTGTAGGTGGCTTTCTTCTCCTCGTTGAGCGCCGCCACCGCTTCGGCATGCTGCTGCCTAGTCCCAGCCAGATCGGTTTCGGCCTTCTGCAGGGCTGCTTCGGCGTCTTGTCGCGCCTTGGTCTCGCGTTGCAAAGTAGCGGTTTTCTCAGCCAGAATCTTCGCCTCGCGTTCCCGCGCCTTGTCAATGTCCTCGTTTCGCGCTCGCAGTACTTCGATCAAATATTTGGGAAGATTAATCAGGTTCTTTTCGCTGGCCGAGACATTGGCGGCGAACAAGGCCATCTGCGTGGCGAACTCTTTCTCAACAGGCCCCAGTTTCTCGTCGGTAGCAAAACGAGTTGCATCGGCTTCCAATTCGTCCGCCGTTTTCTCGCTGTGCCCCACCATCGACAGCAGCCGGTCCACCCGCGCTTCGCTGGTCTGATACTCGGTCGCCTGCGTGGACAGTTGCGTACTTTTTTCTTCAAACTTCTTGTTTAAATCGCTGTAGCTGCGCCACAGAAAAAACATTCCCAACAACAGGCCGACGGAGACAAACGACATCGTGATGACATACGCTTGCCATGCGAAAAGATTCCTGTCGCGAACAGCCATGTTTAGAATCCGAGAAAAGTGTCAAGTGCCAGAAAAGTTTGCCTGTGCGAGCCCATCTACCACACACCCTCCGGAGAATAGCTCGACTCCCAGGACGCCATGCGCAGCAAAATAGACCGCTGAACATTCTCAGTGTATTTGCCCACACAACTACCGTCAAATTTTTTGGTATTCCCCTAGCACTCCAGTGTCAGAAATACTCACTTTGGGGGTTGCTCGGGTCCTTCAGCGCGTGACCCACTTTTTGCGAACCCTTTTTGCGAACCTCAGACGCTAGTGCCAAAAGTCTTAAGTACCGTCCTGTTGGATTGCTACTTCATAACCCTTACGTGACACGCGGTGGTGAGGGGTAGTTTTTGAAACGCGGAGTTGCGGAGGAATAGAGATTGGCGGAGTCAGGGCGACGATACTCGAAATCCTAGACTTACTTGACCGCTCAGTGGCCTTTATTCAGTGGCCGCAGAATTATTCAACAAACCATGCTAGAACTCGCAGCGGCAAACCTACAATCCTGGATGGTTCCGCTGGTGTTGGCAGTGCTGGGGGCCTTTCCTTTCTCCGCGAAACTCTACCTCTCCGCAACTCCGCGTTTAAAACGAGGGCCAGGAAAAGGTGTCCGACACCAAAAGCCGGCACGGCCCTGCGGGTGATTCGCACTTTTGTTCGCACTTTTGGTGTCGGACACCTTTTCCCTACTTCGGACACCTTTTCCCTACCCGGTAAAACGCTACGAAAAAAGGGCCCGCTCGGAGAGCCTCCCCTTACAAAGGAAGGCTCACCCAAGCGGACCCTTTTCTACCGTGGAAAACGGGCCAGGCTGCGAGCAGCCAAAATTGTGTCGCCATACACCAGCGACTAAGTGCCTCTAAGGTCACGGGGCATCCATGTTCGCGCAAATTGTGCAGCACTGCCGACCGCGGCAGCACCCCGTGTGGCCAGGGAGGCTACCATCAGACAAGCTGCTCAATCTACTGTTGACTACCGGCGGAGGGATAACCGGCTCGTCCAATCCTTTGTTTTCGACAACGGCGTTTCGCTACTGCAAACGCCAGCCGTAGTTGTGGCAACCTAGCTCCGCTACGGGCCTCGGTGTTCGCCACTGTTCTCCTCCAATTGCATTTCCTGTGCCAAACAGTGCTCGAGCTCGATTTTCGGCGTTCCTACCCATCTCCGCCACGCATTGGGGGATTTAGCTAAACTAAACAGGTCAGTTCCGAGTGCAATTTTGAAAAAAAGTCTTGTAAGATTTACAATACCAAGTCCTCAGTCGTTTCCCGCTCTACGTTAAACCTCTTTACAACTATTACTTATTACTTAGCATCGACCGGGAAATAACTGTCGTAGCTACGTTCGCCAGAACGTCGACTCCCTGCCGTCTGGCGACGGCAGCTACGTTTCAGATCGGACACTTATTTTCCGCTCGATGCTTACTACTAAAAACTATTACTTATTACTAAAAACCCTCGTTCCCAGGCTCTGCCCTCTTTATCCTACACATCTTTTCCGGTACAATATTCGGGCCTGTTCTAGTATTTTAAGGAATCTTTGTCCAGGATGGACTTCAGTGGCATTGCAATGGATTGAAGATGAGTACGCGTCTCTGCACCTAGGTGACAAACGGCTCAACAAAAGGGCTAAGATCATTACGGAGGATCTCTCGAGCATGGCTGATTCTCCGCCGGATAGCTGTCAAAACGCTTCGGCTTTAGAGGCAGCCTATCGCTTCGCCAACAACCCTAAAGTGCAACCGGATGCGATTCTTGATGCGCATCGCGCTGCATCAATGGAACGTGCACGGCAGTGCGATACGGTCATCTTGGCTCAGGACACAACGGTTATCGATTTGACAAAGCCTAACCGCCAGGTCGAGGGTGCTGGGCCGTTGGAGGCTAACGATAAATACGGGTTTTTCCTGCATCCGCTATATGCCATGGACGCCCACGGTATCCCGCTAGGGATGGTCGATGAAGTGATTTGGACTCGCGATACGATTCGTGATGATCTGAGTCGAAAGGAACGAGCGGCTCTTCGTAGACAAGCTTGTTACGAGGAAAAGGAGAGTTACCGCTGGCTAGAAATGTTCCAAAGCGGCGAGCAGATAGCTCGAGCTAATCCCCAGACCCACTTCATCCATGTGGCTGACAGCGAATCGGATATCTATGAACTATTGCTAGAAATTAACGACCAAGCTGAGAACCATGATTTTGTTCTACGTGCTGGTCAGGACCGTGCAATCGTCAGCGAAAACGACCAAGCTGCCACTATCGACGAGTTGCTTTCGACCTGTGCAATCCGTAAAGAGCAGGAAGTAAATGTCAGCGAGCGGACATCCCTAATTGCAAATGAAACTCGTCCCAGACGCAAGTCTCGGGATGCTCGAATAGCCAGGATATCGATTCGCGCAACCGAGGTAAAACTTCGGGGTCCGGAGCGGCCCGGAGGTCGACTGCCGTCGGTAACGCTCAATGTGATCGAAGCGGTCGAATTGGATCCTCCTGACGGCGAGGCCGCGATTCGTTGGGTTTTGCTGACTTCCTTGCCAATTGATTCCCTCGTTCAGATAGAACGGGCCATCGAATATTACGCATTACGATGGGGAATTGAGCTGTTTTTCAAGACGCTCAAGAGCGGCATGGGCATTGAGAAACTCAAATACGAAACAATCGACCGGTATCTCACAGCTTCAGCGACACTAATGATTGTTGCGTGGCGAGTAGAGCACATCAAGCTGGCAGCTCGAATCGACAGTGCGACCAGTTGCGAGAAATACTTCGAGGCCAACGAGTGGAAGCCAGCCTACATGGTTGCCAAAAAAACGAAGACTCTACCTGCCCAGCCCCCAACGATGGGCGAATTCACAATTCTCCTGGCAAAGCTTGGAGGCTATCTAAATAAGAAAGGGCAAGGGCCACCAGGCTCGATGACTCTATGGCGCGGGCTACGGAAACTCGAAGCATATCGGGACGCCTATATCGTCTTTGGTATGTCTTGAGAGATGTGTAGGATAAAGAGGGCTCCTGCCTGGGAACCAGATGTGGGCGAGGATGTTAGTTACTTCAAACCTCAGTTTCCCGATGGCACCAACCCTTTTTCAACTAAAACGTAGGGCAAGTGTGGTAAAATTGCAGATAGTCAACACACTCGCACCCTGCCCTCTCCCGCCTGTCAACCTCCCTTATGAGCTGTCGAATATCCAAATTGCCGCGACATCGTGACTCGTGCGCACCCTCCCGGACTAGCCGTCGAGCGTTCCTCTCACACACTGTTAAAATTCTCCGCTTGTGGGTGATGCTAATCGCGGTTGGCACATTGTCTCGCGCCACCGCAGAGGAGCCGATTGACTTTGCGCGCGATATCCGCCCGCTCCTCTCGGATCGTTGCTTTCTCTGTCATGGTCCCGATGCAAATCAACGCGCCACCGATTTGCGACTCGACGATCAAGCCTCCGCCCACGCGTTGGCCATTAAGCCAGGTAAGTCGGCCCAGAGCGAACTAATGCTGCGGATCACCAGCGACGATGTTGACGCAGTCATGCCACCGCCAGATTCGAATCTAAAATTAAGTGACGCTGAAAAATTATTGCTGCGACGTTGGATCGATTCAGGCGGAAACTACGCCGAGCATTGGGCCTTCGTGACTCCCCGCAAGCCTCCGATCCCTACAGTGCGAACAGCATCCTGGCCACGTAATGACATCGATCGATTTGTATTGTCGCGACTGGAGCACGAGCAGTTGTCGCCTAGCGCCGCGACTGACCCAGAAACGATCCTACGACGAGCCACGCTCGATCTGACCGGACTGCCCCCCACGTTAAGCGAAATAAATGACTTTCTAAAGGACACAGCCGCCGACGCCGACGTGGCCTACGAGCGATTGGTCGATCGTCTGCTCGCCAGCAAACGTTTTGGCGAGCGGATGGCCGTCGATTGGCTGGACGTCTCACGCTATGCCGACACCTACGGTTACCAGAATGATCGCTATCGAGCCATGTGGCCGTGGCGCGATTGGGTCGTGCAAGCCTTCAATGAGAATTTACCCTATGATGAATTCATCACCTGGCAGTTAGCCGGTGACTTAATTCCGCAAGCGAGCCGCGAACAAATCCTAGCCACCGCCTTCAATCGCAACCATCGACAGACCAATGAAGGTGGGAGCGTCGAAGAAGAGTATAGAGCAGAATATGTGGCGGATCGCGTTAACACCTTTGGTGCCGCCTTCTTAGGGTTGACGCTCGAGTGTTGTCGTTGTCATGATCACAAATACGATCCGCTGACGCAGCGCGAATACTATCAACTCTCCTCGTTCTTCAATAACATCGATGAATCGGGATTGTATTCTCACTTTACACAAGCGACTCCCACTCCGACGTTGCTGTTAGCTACCGAGAAAGAGGAATATGAGCTATCGCGGATCAATTCGCAGATCAGTGAGCAGCAACGTGAACTGGCCAACTGGCAACCGCCCAATGGGGAATTCGAAGTTTGGCGCGCGCGACTTAGCGATGTACGTCAACCGCTCTCCGTGGATGCCAAGACAACTCCATCGACCGCAGATGAGCGTCTGAGTGAATTGCTGCGAACTTGGTTGAGCAAATCGCTGATTGGGGATTTCCCGCTGGATGAACTGAAAGACGGAAAATTGCTCAACCGAATCGATCAGTCGTGGAGTGGCAACACGGCGGAAAGTCCTCAGCCGGTCCCGGCCCGCGTCGGCCAGGGATTGCGGCTCAGTGGCGAAAACAATGTCGATCTGAAGACCGGCGGGGATTTTACTCGCAATCAGCCCTTTACGATTTCGCTCTGGCTGAAAACTCCGCAGCGTTTCGAGCGAGCGGTGATTTTTCATCGCTCGCGGGCTTGGACCGACTCAGCGAGTCGCGGTTACGAACTACTGATCGAACATGGCAAACTGAGCGCGGCATTGGTTCACTTCTGGCCGGGAAATGCCCTGCGCATTGTTAGTCGCGACGAGTTACCCATCGATCAGTGGTTGCACGTCTCACTGCGTTATGATGGTTCCAGCCGTGCGGCTGGACTAGAGTTGTTTATCAACGGCCAGGTTGCGGAGTGCGATGTGCTCCGTGATGGACTGACCAAGCACATTCAGGGGGCGGACGGTTTCGGTGGTGGTGATGCCACGGAGTTGTCGTTTGGTCAGCGTTTCCGCGACGTCGGCTTTAAAGATGGACAGATCGATGAATTGAAAGTATTCACGCGTGACCTTAGCGATTTAGAATTGACGTTTCTCTATCTGGCGGACGCGGCACCAGCCAATCAACAGGAAACGCTGCACAACGCAGGCGAGGTGGAGCTGCGAGATTTTTTTGTTCGCACTCATCCCACACGAATCGAACTTACTAAAACGCTGCGTGGGCTGCGCGATCAAAGTAGCGAGTTGGGAGACAACATCGCTGAGATCATGGTCATGCGCGAAGAGCCGCAATCGCGACCAACTTTCGTTCTGTTGCGTGGCGCGTACGATGCGGCTGGCGAGCCGGTGACGCGCGGTATCCCGCAAAGCATTCTGGGACGCGACATGCCTGTTGACGCTTCTCGGTTGGACTTGGCCCGATGGCTGGTCGACCCGCAACATCCGTTGACTGCGCGCGTAGCGGTCAATCGCTTCTGGCAAGGACTGTTTGGTTTAGGATTGGTCAGCACGACCGAGGATTTTGGATTGCAAGGCGTGGCCCCTTCGCACCCCGAGTTGATGGACTGGTTAAGTGTCGACTTTGTTGAGTCGGGTTGGGATGTGAAGCGCCTGCTCAAACTGATCGTGATGTCCGCCACCTATCGCCAAAGCTCAGACACCTCGCCTGGGTTGCATGAGCGCGATCCCGAGAATCGAAGTCTTGCGCGAGGTCCAGCGGTAAGATTGTCTGCCGAGGCGATACGCGACACAGCCTTGGCGGCCAGCGGTTTGTTGCTCGAGAGTTTGGGTGGACCACCGGTCAAACCGTACCAACCGCCAGGCTTGTGGGAAGAAAAGTCTGGCTTAGCCTACGAGCGCGACGAACAGGCGGGGAGCCATCGCCGCAGCCTCTACACCTATTGGAAACGTACTTCACCCCCACCCAACATGATGACGTTCGACGCCAGCAATCGCGAGGCGTGTGTTGTGCGTCGACAGGTGACGATGACACCGCTGCAAATGTTGGTATTGTTGAATGATCCACAATTTGTCGAAGCCGCACGAGCGCTGGCCGAGCGGGCAATGGAGTCGGTGACTTCGCCGCGCGATCGCGCCACTTTTATCTATCGAAGTCTCGTCGGCCACGGGCCGAGCGATCGACAAACAGAAGTGCTCGTAGCGATGTTCGAGCAACAACAAAAATTGTTTAGTCAACAACCAGACACTCAAACACCCTGGCTCTCAATTGGCGACCATCAAGTGTCCGACGGGGTTGACCGTTTAGAGTTGTCCGCTTGGAGTGTGGTGGCTGGCGGATTAATGAGCTTTGATGAAACAGTAATGAAGAGATGAGCATGTTTGACAATCAATCACACTTGGCACACTCACTGACCCGACGACACTTCTTCGGGCGGACTAGTCTTGGGATTGGGACTGCCGCGCTGACGGGCCTATTCGCGGAAGAACTGGCCGCGAATGAACGGTCCGCTTCTGCCGCAGAGAGCGTGGCGGGTGATTTGAAATTGAACGGAGGGGGTGTGCTCCCTACCTATCACCATTCTCCAAAAGCCAAACGAATCGTCTACTTGTTCATGAGTGGTGGGCCATCGCAGATTGAAACCTTTGACTACAAACCGCAATTGAACGAGGACAACGGGAAGGAGTTGCCCGATTCGGTGCGCCGCGGACAACGGCTCACTGGCATGTCGGGCAATCAAGCCACACTCCCCATCGCTGGTTCGATTTTCAAGTTCCAGCAACATGGACAGTCTGGGACTTGGATGAGTGAGCTGCTCCCACATACAGCCAAAGTGGCGGATGAATTGTGCGTGGTGAAATCGGTATTTACCGAAGCGATCAATCATGATCCTGCCATCACTTTCATTCAGACTGGCGCGCAGATCGCGGGTCGCCCATCGTTGGGTGCATGGCTCGACTATGGCTTAGGGACCACGAATGAGAACCTCCCTTCCTTCTGCGTGCTGGTGACGAAGAACAAAGGTGGGCAGCCGCTCTATTCGCGATTGTGGGGGAGCGGCTTCTTACCAGCCAATCATCAAGGGGTTCAGTTTCGGGCTGGCCAGGATCCGGTGTTGTACTTGACCAACCCCGATGGGATCTCTCGGGAAAGTCGTCGACAATTGCTCGATGGCTTGAATGAGCTCCATCAGCTCGAATTCCAGCAGCGTCTCGATCCCCTTATCGAAGCGCGCGTGCAGCAGAGCGAGATGGCCTTTCGCATGCAAGCTTCGGTTCCAGAGGTCGCCGATTTTTCCGATGAGCCTGAACACATTTTTGAACTGTATGGCGAGGAAGCCAAGCATCCCGGTTCGTTCGCGGCCAACTGCTTGCTGGCCCGCCGTTTGTTAGAACGGGACGTTCGCTGTGTACAGTTGTTTCACAAAGGCTGGGATCAACATGGTGGTCTGCCGGGTGGTATCACTAAACAATGTCAAGAAGTCGATCAAGCTTGCGCCGGCTTAGTCATTGATCTCCGCTCACGCGGGCTGCTGGAAGATACGCTGGTCGTGTGGGGTGGTGAGTTCGGAAGAACCGCCTATAGCCAAGGCAAGTTGACCGCCACGAATTATGGGCGAGATCACCATCCCCGCTGCTTCAGCATGTGGCTGGCCGGGGGTGGCGTGCGAGCAGGAACGAGTTATGGTGCTACCGATGAATACAGCTATAACATCGTCGAGAATCCAGTGCACGTGCATGACCTCAATGCGACCATCCTGCATCTGCTGGGCATAGATCATGAGCGGCTCACGTTCCGCTATCAAGGTCGCCGATATCGGTTGACCGACGTCCATGGTGATGTGATCGAGGCCATCTTGGCTTAGCATCAACCAGGGGAGTTGTACGGCACTTCGCTGGAGGCAAGGGGACGGTAGGAAAAATTCCCACTACAGGTCTGACATCTTCGTAGTCAGAAAAAACCCGTGGAGATCAATTGGGTCGATGGTGTGGGTCGAATTCGAGAATTATCGAAAACTCTTCGAAAAAAATCTCAGTTACCACTAGATTGACGCTATAAATGAAAATTAGCTATTCTGGCCTCGAGATTGCAGAAGCTTTTGCAGAGAACTTCGAAGAGTTAATAGACCCACATGGCAAAGAATGTTTTGGGAACTGAATTGGAATCGTGCAGCACCAATCCGATGACTGGGTTTTATCGCGATGGCTGTTGCAATACAGGTGCCAGCGATGAAGGGATGCATACTGTGTGCGCGGAGATGACCGAAGACTTCTTGCGTTTTTCGAAGCTCAAGGGGAACGATTTGTCTACGCCCAACATGATGTACGACTTTGCTGGTTTGAAGGATGGAGATCGCTGGTGCTTGTGCATGCTGCGTTGGAAAGAGGCCTATGAAGCGGGGATGGCCCCGTTGGTGAATTTGCGGGCTACCCACATTTCCGCTTTGGAGTTTGTCGATTTGGAAGTTCTGAAAGAATACGCAACCGGAGATTCGATCGACGATTAGCCGGCAGACCGACCAACTACCGACTGATAATGCCCCGCTGTGTTGAACGCTTGTTGCTGTCCCACAACGTACAAGAAGACAGGATTCGGAAGAAGACTGTGCTTTTACAGTAGAGGAGCAGACAGACATCGTGCCGCGAGAACCTATCCTCACATCCAGCCTCTACATTCTTGGCCCTCCTTCCACTGCGAACTGCCCGCTCGTAGCCTGCGCCAAACAATTGAAAGTCCAGTTGCGTTTTTTTTCGCAAGTGACTGACTTCTTGAGTGAAGTGCTCAACGAGCCTCCGGATTGTTTGGTGCTCGATTTAGACAGTTTCTCCAATGCGATTGAATTGCAAGCGGAATTGACGCGGCGCGGATGCCGCGCAGTCGTCATAGCGACCGCCACCGAATTAGATGTCGACACGGTGCTGGGGGTGATGGAACAAGGGGCACTGACCGTTCTCAAAAAACCACTTCAGGCGGCTGATTGCGAGCACTACCTGCGCGGTGCCATCGCGCTGGCACGGCAGGACCGCGAACTGCAATTCGCATATTCGAGTTTCGAGGAGAAGCAGGCTACCTTGACCTCTCGTCAACGCGAGGTGTTGTGGCTTGTTTTAGACGGTTTGCCGACCAAGACCATTGCTGCCAAGCTGGATGTGTCGAATCGATTGGTAGAATTAGAACGAGCGCGATTGCTCAGGATTTTTGAAGCGGAATCGACGACTGAACTAGCCCTAAAGGTGGGCGAATTCCTCATGCTCCAGCGGACCATGGCACATCGGGTGGCTCCACATTTCTCGAAATTGCGGTCAACCGTAGCAAGACGGCAGTCGGAGACACCCGATGAATGTTAACAGCAGGGGCTCTCCAGCGGGGCAACTTGCGTTAGGCGGCATGTGGGGCAATATGCCGTCCCTACGCTTGCGCTGGAGAGCCTGATGCTGCGGTGTTCACTCGCGGATTATCGATTTCTCTGCGGGGTTTCAACATCAATATGTTCATGCCGCGCGGCGACAAAAGTCCATTACCAGCACAGCTTCCACGCGTTCTAAAATGGCTTGGTCGATTTTACGTCGGAATTTGCGAGCCGTATCGGGAATTCGACCAGTCAAAGTGATTTGGTCGTCGTAAATTTCCGCCTTCCAATGCACGACATAGCCGTAAGCAGCAAAGCTGACGTCGACCCAGTGGTCTTTCAAGTGCAACTGGACTTGATGAACCTGTTGCGGAAAGCGTTGCGTAAGCGAAACCACCAATTGGTGCATCCGCTGAACAGCTAGTTCCTGTCCCAGGCTGTGTTGGATGGTCGATTCAATTTCAATCACGGTACACTCCCCGTGGGAAAACTTAAGTTTCAGTCTCATTGAAGCGGTAAAGCGTTAACTTCGTTCTATACGACAGTCGGGAGGAGTATGTCCAGTGCACTTCCACCTATTGGATCGGTGAGCAGCTTAGCAAAACGTCAAGTTCTATCCGTTCTGAAAACCCTCGCTCCCTGGCGGAGCCTGGAAACCAGAAAATGAGATTTTTCCAATGTTGCTCGTCCCGCTCGAACTTGCTATAGACTCAAAGTCACCCAAGTCCCTTTTCTCCAGCCCACCTGGAAGCGTCGATGCAGAGCATAAAACTAAGCGAATTGGCCGCGTGTGTGGGTGGCCAATTGGTCGTTAATAGTGCAAGCACCACAAATCAAGTCCCGCAGTGCTGTGATGAAATATTGATTAGCCATGCACTGCCACTGCAGGATGCAACTGCTGGGAGTATTACCCTCGTCGACCACTCCAAACACCTGACGCGATTGCACGCATCACCTGCCACAGCGGTGATGGTGAAGGAAGCGCTGGCCGACTGTCGACTTCCGATGTTGGTCGTGGAAAACCTACACGCCGCATTTCAAAACGTCATCGGTCTGTTGCGCCCTCAACCTTTGGGACCGGCGGTCACAGGGAGGCATCCCACCGCTTGTGTGGCCCGGACAGCGAAGCTTGGAAGCGATACGGCGTTGGCGGCGGGAGTGTTTGTCGGAGAAAATTGCGTTATCGGCGAGCGTTGCATCTTGCATTCCGGTGTGCATCTCATGGATGGATGCGTGCTCGGGGACGATTGCGAACTGTATCCCAGAGTCACGCTTTACCCCGATACGCGCGTGGGCCAACGAGCGCTCATCCATGCTGGTGCAGTGCTGGGCGCCTATGGCTTTGGCTACCGAACACTGGCTGGTCGCCAGGTGCGCGCCGCGCAATTGGGCTGGGTGGAGATCGGCGACGATGTGGAGATCGGTGCCGTTACCACCATTGATCGCGGCGCCTACGGTACGACGCGGATTGGCGATGGAACCAAAATTGATAACCATGTTCAGATCGCTCACAATTGCCAGATAGGCAAGCACAATTTGATTTGTGCCCAGGTCGGAATTGCCGGTTCGACTTCGACTGGAGATTATGTAGTCCTCGCCGGGCAAGTTGGCTTGGCCGATCATATCCATTTGGCGGACCATGTCACTGTGGGTGCGCAATCGGGAGTGATGGGTGATGTCGAACAGGGGGCCGTCGTCTTCGGCAGTCCCGCCGGTCCCCGCCGTCAGCGACTAACGGAATTGTCCCACGTGGGCCGCTTGCCTGATATGCGTCGTGAACTCAAAGACTTGCAAGCCCAAGTAGCCGCACTAAGTCAGCAACTCGCGCAATCAACCACTGATAGCTGTGACAGTAGGCAACGCCGTTCGGCGTGAGCCGTTCCCGAGTGCTTCATCTTTTTGCCGCACCTTTCTTTGTCGGAAAGTACTACTCGTTTTCCTCCGCGGGTTCATCATTGGGAATGATGATATCCCCCAAGAATTGATAGTACTCGATCCCTTCGATGATTCCGCGTGCGTGATGGGCTGTCGCAAAATAGATGCGTGGCCGTTGCCGAAATCGCTCCAATTCAGGGCTATAATTCCCTACCACCACTCCCAGAGTGCGTCCCAGTAACATCCCTTCGTCGTTTCCGGAATCGCCAGCCACCAATACTTTTTCTGGCGCAAAGCCCCATTTGTAGAGTAGGTGTCGCATCGATAGATCGGAACCACCGCGGACTGGAATCACATCTAGATACATCCCCAAGGAGAGCGTAACTCGCGCCCGCACTCCTGCTTCACGCAACAACTTCTTGATCGACGCTAAGTTGGGTGCCAAGCTCGGATCGAGTTCGTAACTTATTTTGAACTCCGACAGTTTCTCTTCAGGTTGCAAGAACAGCCCCGGTTGGTTGTCGAGCACTTGTCGCACCGCCTCCGGCTTCCAGGCATAACCGATTTGCTTTCGCCAGCTCAAATCGGGGGTTAGATTCTCCCCGTAATGCAACTGAGTCCCGACATCAGTATCGAGCACATCGGGGCGCGGCAGTCCCAGGTGCTCGATCATTTGCATGGCATCATCGAGTCTGCGTCCCGTGGCTACGCCGAATCCGATATGTTCGTGGTTGCGCAGTAGTGTATTGAAATCGGCTAAGGCTGCGTCGTCACCGGTCAGGGTGTTATCCAAGTCGGTGACAATCATCCGATCAAACTCAGGCAAACGCCGCGTTTTGGAAATGCGAGATAGCGCAGGGACCGGCGATTCTTCCAAGATTTTTTCCAGATCGCTCAAATACCGCTCGGCGTGATTGCGCCAGGCATAGTGCTCGCGCGTGCCGCTGATGCCATTGCTCGACCATTGGTCCCACTGTTTCGAATCAGTCAGTGTGTGCCACAGCGCTTGTTCGATAGCTGCTCCATCCAGTGGATCGACCAGCAGACCGTTTTGGCAATTGGCGATGATGTCGCGTGGACCGCCGTCATGCGTGGCCACGATGGGGAGCCCCGTCGCCCCCGCCTCCAACAGTGTCAGGCCAAATGGTTCGGTCAAAGCGGGATTGATAAATACTCCGCGACGCAATTTGGCCAACCGATACAGGTCGGCCACGAATGGAGGATTGTGCTTGGGATAGGCCACTTTGCCGTATAGATCGTGCTTATCGATCAGGTGCAACACATTGTTAATAACTGATTGCTGACCACGCGGCAGATCACGCAAGTCGTTGCGGGAGCCCATGACCAGCACCAAGTTGGCAAGGTCTTGCAGTCGCGGGCTGCCACCATAAACGTCGACTAACTTCTCCAAGTTCTTCCGTTCGTCGGGCCGTGCCATGGTCAGGATCATTGGCCGCGACGGTTCGCGTAGAAACCTCGCCAGCTCATCAGCCACCGCTGGCGGTTGCCAGTCATCGGCGGGTGGTGAAAACGCATTCAAATCAACTCCCGGTGGAATGACATCCATCCGCGATGGTTCGTAATGATCATACAACTGGTATTGCCTTTCAACTTCTTGCGAAGTGCTGGTCACCACCATCGAAGCCGTTTCCAGGGCTGTCTCTTCAGCTTCGTAGCGCGCGTCAAATTTATAGGTCTGCTCCAATGCTTCGGGGCGTTGCCGTGCTCCGAGTGTTAGCCTCTGCTGTTTGACGCGACCCAACGAGTGCCCTGTAAAAATGTAGGGTACGTGCAGCAGCCGCGCCAGTTGAGCCCCCGCCAACCCAGCGTCGGCATAGTGTCCATGAATAATGTCAGGAATTCTGGAGCGTCGAAAGTGGATCAACGTCTGATCAACGAACAGCTCGATATACGGCCACAGCCCCTCCTTCTTCAAGTAGCGTTTGGGGCCGAATGGAATGCGGACAATTACCGCGTTTTCGGAGATTGGCTCTTCGGCCACCGCGTAGTCCTCGCTCACCTTGGGATCGAAGATCTGACGCGTCAATAACTCCACCCTTGCAACTCGTGGATGGGCCGCTAATTCCTTGGCCAACTCGAGCACATATTTGACTTGCCCTCCCGTATCTGCGTCGCGTCCAAGTTCAGGTGAATTTGCGCGAATCAGTCCATGCAAACTGATCAAGGTGATTTTCAGTTCTTGCCTGTGCGTCAGGGCCGACATGGGCAATTTTCTCCTAACCTCAAAATGCTTATCCTTTGATGCAAACGGCAGATTGCGATTGCGTCACACGGTGCTAAAAGGGGTGCGAGGAGCAAAAACGATACCGATAGCACGGATGATACCACGTCCGAGAGGAAGGTGGCTAATGCCCAAAAGAATGAGGCCACGCTAAGCAAAATGCTCCCGTGGCCCCATTGTGCCGAAATCAGCTAACTTACCACGGCTTTCGGTGGTGTTCCCCGAAGTTCTGAACGCGTTTATACGGGAGTGACTCAGTGAAGCTCTGTTCTTAGTAAACAGGCTTACCTTTTAATCACACGGACAGTCCTGAATGAAACCCAGAAAGCCAGACATTCGAAATGTCAACTTAGAGGCCCAAGATAGGTTTGTTCCGAGTAGAGTTTTCGGAAGAATTGCGAGGAAGAACTCGCTTGGTAAAACCAAAGCGAGGCCGACGGGGCTCGAACCCGCAACCTCTGGATCGACAGTCCAGTGCTCTAACCAATTGAGCTACGGCCCCAGACGGATCAATGACAATTGCCCGTTGGATACGCCGGATTATACGCTGGGCATCTTGGTCTGCAAGGCCTTTAGGGAGGGTCTACCCTACAGGATTTAAGTAGTTTGCCAATATCGCCCCAACAACCCAGCCAATCGCTACGATCCAACCCAGTAAAAACGAGTTCCTAAGTTGAAGAGGCCCTAGAACTCTGGAAGCTGACCTAGATTTAATGGGTCGCGTCCCAAGACGTTAGAAAATCACCGTCCGTTCGGTGACAAACGGGGGCCTGAACCCCAATTCGAGCGTGCTTGTCCTCCAAGCGAAGGTTTTCAGCCATGTTTCATGCCGTAAGCAACTACATTACCACGAAACTCAACGACGGTTGGGGAGCCATCTATTGGGTCATGATGGAAATGGACGTGATGCAATGGGGGATACTCTCCGCCATTTTTGTCATCGCTGGCTTCATGGCCCTCCGCACTCGGTTTTAGCTCCGAGTAACGTGGGCACCCCCGAAGTGAGTAGGCAGCGACCCGCTTCCGCCGACAGTCGGACTTCCCACCTCCAGTAGCCGAGGCGGGTGAACGTCGGTCGCGAATGTGCAATAGGTACGGGCTGCTGTTCAGCACTCATGAGGCTAATTTTTGTTCTGCGGACTGAGGTGTTAATGTGGGCATCAGTGGCTGCACCGACTGTTTGAATAGAGTTTTTAGGTTGCCAACCAGTCTTGCAAGCGAAGCAACCCAGCGTTGGCGAAATCCATCGTGTTGTGCGTCACCAACGTAAGGTCATGGACTAAAGCCGTTGCGGCGATCAAACAGTCCATGTCGAAGCACCGGGGACACAGCACCGTGATGGATGG
>JBGSJT010000414.1:0-12754 GCA_041741715.1 Pirellulaceae bacterium
CAGAAATTCAGTAAGGCCATCGACAAAGTACGCGCCGCCGAGGCCAAGCAACTGAAGGAAGATGGCTACGAGCCCCTGCTCAAAGGGAGTCGCTGGTTGCTCCTCAAGCGGCCTGACAACTTGACCGAAAAGCAAACACTGAAGCTGGGCGAATTGCTCAAGTACAATTTGAAAAGCGTTCGTAGCCACTTGATGAAAGAAGACTTCCAAAGATTTTGGACGTACACCTATCCCGCTTGGGCCGGCCGATTCCTGGACGAATGGTGCACGCGTGCAATGCGAAGCAAAATCGAGCCGATGAAGGCAATGGCCAAAACTCTACGCGGAAAACGGGAGTTACTGTTGAACTGGTTTCGAGCCGACGGCGCTCTTTCATCGGGAGTTGTGGAAGGATTTAACAACAAACTAAAACTGATTACCAGAAAATCATACGGCTTCCGCACTCAAGAAGCCTACGAAAACGCTCTCTATCACAACATGGGAGCACTACCTGAACCCCAATTCACCCACAGATTCTTCTGACGAGGCGGAAAAATAGACTCGCGCCACTCCGCATTTAAATCTTCGCCAAGCTTCTCGCGCACCATCGACAATCGCTGAGGTCCGTCGACTTCCAGGTAATAATCCCACCACTTCTCGATCGGAGAGTTACTCGCTTCAGGCGTGCTTGGTTTGGAGGCTGGCGCAGAAGTATTCATCAGGGCAGCGTCGGTTTTGCTGGTGAACAAGCCAGCATGCGCCGGATCAACGAAATGAACTTCTTCGTTTTGTTCTTTGGCCGCTGCGCGAAACCGTCGTCGCTCTTGTCTGGCTACATCACGCTTAGCGCGCTCTCGGCGCTTTTGATCCTTGCGAACCTTCTTGTCACTCGCTGCCATCCGTAAGCCTTAATGTTCTATGCCGTAGGCGGAATTGTTCCAGAGTCGATATCGAGCTTCGATCCCACGCAATGTTTGAGGGCTGCTGAGCGTTGGCAATCGTTATCGACTCGTTAGGGGACATTGTTGCAAACTCCCCTGATATCGGCAATACAAGGCAAATGGCCCTAGAAAGCTTGCCGCCGTTTCTGCACGTCGTTCCAAGAGTTTGCCCGCGAATGGACGCTAAGCGGCGTGAGTGATTCAGCTGTGAAGTGAGAAACTGTCGCTTCTTAAACGTAGCTGCGGTCGCCAGTTCGCAGGGAGTCGACGTTTGGGCGAACTTAGCTACGACAGATTGAGTACGATGCTTAAAGTACGAAATCGCTAGCGTAGCTGGGGAGCATTGGTGCCACTGACAATGGTGGGGCCAGCGGTGCTGGGGACGCAAATGCTTCACAAATCGAGACCTGATCGCCAAAACAAATCCCCAAGCCGCGACCGGTTTCTACGGCTGAACAATCGGGAGTGACTTTGTTGAGCTGCCCAATCGCCTCAGCGATGCTCACATCTCCAATCTGTGGCGGCTGGTAACAGACCATGCGTCCGTGCTGGCGACGATGCAATAGCTTGACGGCATGCACGCCGAAATGCGAGGCCAAGATGCGATCGAAGGAACTGGGGCTGCCGCCGCGTTGCAAGTGTCCCAGGACTGTGCAACGCGTTTCCAACTTGAGTCGCTCCGATAATTCCAAGGCAATGATATTGCCAATGCCACCTAAGCGAGTTTGACGATCTTCGCGGCGACGCTCACAAGCGACGGTTTGTCCGTCTGGAAGCGCGGCACCTTCGGCCACCACCAGGATTGTAAAATTCTTACCTTCCGCGCGTCGCGCGTGAACTTTTTGACAAATGCTTTCGAATGTCCATGGAATCTCTGGAAGCAAGATCACGTCAGCTCCACCTGCGATCCCCGCGTGCAGTGCGATCCAGCTGGCGTGACGTCCCATCACTTCCAGGACCATGATCCGCTCGTGGCTGGCAGCGGTAGTGTGCAAGCGATCCAGTGCATCGGTTGCGCAGGCTACGGCCGAATCGAAGCCGAAAGTAAATGCGGTCGATGACAAATCATTGTCGATCGTCTTGGGGACTCCTACGACGGGCAAACCCTGTTCGTGGAATTGTTGAGCAACTGCCAACGAACCGTCTCCACCGACGCAGACGATCCCCCGTAGATCGAGCAGTTCATAAGTTGCGCGGACCTGCTGGAGCAAATCGGCGGGAAGTTCGACACGCGTGTTTTCATCTTTGATGGCGCAGAATCGGCCTTGGTTGGTGGAACCCAGAATGGTACCACCTTGGACCAATATGCCGGAAGTGTTCTGTCGATCGAGCGGACGACCTTGCACCGGAGCGGGGATACCTTCGTAGCCACGTTGAAAGCCGTAAACGCGATACCCCAATTGCTCGGCGCAGTTCACCGTGCCGCGAATGACGGCGTTGAGCCCCGGACAATCACCGCCACTGGTTAAAATTCCAATGGCAGGCTTACTCGAGTTGCTATCCACGTTGACAATTCCTCTGAAGGCGCACTTACCCCACGGGCTGTGCAAGCTGGAGGGGGGACGGTCAGTGCATAAGCGTTACAATTGCTACTTTCCCCCGGGACGGAGACTGTGTAAACATAGGTCACGCAAATCGGTTGAGAGAGAACGGTTTGGGAATAATCAATTTGTCGAGCTCGTGTTCAATAAAATGCTGCTCGTGCTCGTTTCGGGCGTGGCGTCGAGCACGAGCACGAGCATGAAAATGCTACTCCGATTAATGTAGGCTGAGTTTCCATATGAATACGTTTATCCGGTCGTGCCTGGCGATTACTGTTTTTCAGGCCAGTTCACTACTATGCTTAAACACAGGTTGGGCTCAGCCCTATGATCGGGCTCCGAACTCCTTGCGGATCATGACTTGGAATGTCGAGTGGATGTTTGACGATTATCTTGGCAACAATCGTAGCCAATTAGCTCGCGAGCAATCAGCGCCGTCGCAAGAGTTTTGGGAAGCCAAACTGGCCGGAGTGGCAGAAGTAATCGCGGCGGCCAAGCCGGACATCGTGGCTCTCCAAGAAATCGAAGGAGGGGAGACACTGAGCGATATTGCGCGACAGCTCAAGATGCAGCATCAGCTTTCGTACGGAACTGCTTTCATCGAAGGGAGCGATAGCTTTACCGAACAGGATGTGGGCTTCTTGTTTCGTAGCGGATTGGCCTCCTTTCGTCGTCATGAACAGTCGAAGGCCATGTTTGGTAGTCGAGAATACTATAACCTCTCAAAGCACCTAGTGGCCGAGTTTCGTTGGGCCGATATCGAAAGCCCACTGACTATCATGACCGTTCATCTGCGAGCCACTCCGGAAGCTGAGGAGTTACGAACGAAACAAGCGCTGCTGGCGCGGCACTGGCTCGAGCCGCAGTTGCAATTGGGACAGGATGTGGTGCTGCTCGGTGATTTCAATTCGGAACATCCCGTCCTCAAGAGATCATCTACAGAATCTTTACGGGGCGAGGTCGCGGCTATCATCGGTGGCGAGGGAGCTGTCTCCATGGTCGATTTGCTGTCGCACTTGCCCGACATCCAGCAGTCGACCCATTTGGTGCTCGACAAACAATTCGATCGCTTGTTTGTGAGTCCCGGTTTGATGGAAGATGGTCCAGAGTCCGACTGGTGTTTCGAGAAGGTTGAAGTGCTGGCTGAAGCGGTGCTCCGGGGGAAACGGGATGGCCAAGAACACTGGCACAAGCGGTTAACCATGCCCATCGCCGAACTCGATCTCAGTGATCACCTGCCGGTGATGGCCACGTTCAGCAAAAGATAGGGGCCGCTCGTGTGCAATATCAGCTCGACGCGCCAGCGAGTGGGACGCCCGTTTTCCGTTTTGACGATGGCTCGGCAAAGTTGCCCATGACCCACTCGCCGGCGCGTCGAGCTGACATTCACCAGCCGACCAAATTCAGAGCTACTTCTTGCGAGCGTCTATAGCGGCCAATTGTTCCAGCGTTTGTTGGATGGCGTTCTGTTCGTCCGTCGACAGTTCCGTATCGTGGCTAAAGCGCAGTCGATAGTAGGCAGCGGTGATAAGGCCCAGGGATGGGCATAGTGAAGCGGTCGATTGAGTGTCGCGAGCGAGCAGTTCGCCTGCGGCCCGCTGCGTGAATTCACTCGGCGTTTCATATAACTGCCGGGTATAACCGAGTGCCGAAAGAAGACTCAGGCACCGCGCGAAAAAGGCTTGCTGAACGGCGGGACGTTCCCGGATAATCCCCAGTTTCTTTGCCAGCCGAGGGGCCACACGTGGGAGTAATACGATGAGACGCCAGAGCAAAATGGAGAAGATTCCCACGCCGATAATCAAGATCGTTAGTGGCCACGCGAATCCAATTCCAGTTGTGCTGGAAAACAGATGTCCCTGTTCTAGGTTTTGCTTGAGGTTACGTAGTCGTTCGGCAATTTGGTCATAGGCATTCTTACTGTTGGCCGCCACGGGGGCATAGAGCGTGTTGTCGCCCGAAAGCTTCTGACCTTCAACGACGTAATCCTTCCACAGTTTCTCGGCGTAGTCCATGGCTTGGCCCTGCTGTTCGACGATCTCAATCCCTTCACCCTCGACAGATGCGGTAGGGTCGAAGCGAACCCAATAGTCTTCGCTGGTCGTCAGCCATTGCTCCACATCGGTACCGAGCAAGTCTTCGCGGCTAAAAAGTGCTTCGACCCAGGCGTGGGCGTCGTTCTGGCGGACAGGAAAATACTTGCCAATCTTATTGAACTCTGTGGGGCGATAACCAACCACGATCCGCGACGGAATGTTGGATTGGCGGAGCATCATCACCATGGACGAAGCGAAATACTGGCAATGTCCACGTCGTTGATTGAGCAGAAAATCTTCGATTGGATCAAGGTCATGATCGACGGGTGGGCGGAGGTCGAGGGTATACGTAAATTTCCCATTGCCAAAATGCGATTCGATTAGCGCGGCAATGGCATAGGGGCTGTTAAGATCGATCCCTGAATCCGCCAGTAGTTCCTCACGATAGCGCTGGCAGCCTTCGAATTTTCGAAAGTCACGCGTCAAATTATACAGGTTTCGGTTGTCTGCGAAGGAACCATTCCCAAGTGCGGCTGGGATGACTTTGAGTTGTCGCCCATTCGCGAAACCGGTCGAGCCAATAGAGTAAACCAACGACTTGCCACGTGGCAACTTAGCGGGATCGATCTCTTCCAGTACCATGTTGAGTTGGTCGTAATTCAGGCGGATGTCTTGTGCTGGTTTACTGGCAAAAGCGGGAGGGAGATTGAACATAACGTTTGCGAAACGTCGTTTGATATCGAACTCGATATCGACCACGTCGCTCCCCTGCTCGACCGCCGGACCTGTCGATTCGAGGCCACGTAGGCGACGATATTCATGAATCCCACCAAAGATCCACTCGCCATAGGCCACCCAGTTGCTACGATTTGCGGCACCGTAGGTATCCATGATGCGTGCTCGGATGTAGGGTGGCTCGCGGAGTGCATAGGGTTGGCCGTTGACCGAATCAGTCAACGATACGCGCATGACTGGAGTGGGATCGGACAACAGTCTCCCCACAGTTCCAATTGTCAATGACTTGGGGAGGCCAACCTTGGTTTCAAATGCCAGTGACGGTTCAAGACTGGTAGTGGCGGTTCGCGGCAGAAGGTAAAAGAAGAACGCAGCGAAAACAACTGCCCCGACTCCAATCGGGAAAGATTGCAAAGTACGTCTGAGTCCGCGACTGGACTGGACGTCACTCAAGCTGGCTTGAGAAGTGACGACACTCAGCACCTTCTTTTCCCCCAGCAGCGATTTTCGAAAGCGTTGCAGCAGCAATTCGAACAGCAGCGGCACGGGCCTTTCCAGGTTCGGGTCAACTTGCACGATAGTGGCGTACCGCGAAAAAAGAAAGAGCGCCGAGACCCACAGCAACATGATTGGGGCCAACAAGACACCGAACATGATATTGTCGTTCACCAGCGCGGCCACGATCATTTCCAACAACAAAAAGACCGCCAACTGCTCGAACACACGCAGGTTCTTGTTTTGCAGGAACAGCACCGCTTCGGGGTAGACCAGCAGACCCGCAATCGCCAGCAGTTGTCCACTTTCGGAGGGCATCCAGAAAGCATGGTAGAGGTAGCTGCTGATCGAGAAGGCCGTGGCGACGACCATCCCGATATAGCTGCCGATCCGCCCCAGTTCGAACCATTCCAGGCGATCAACGAAAATGTATCCAGCCAGTGACACAAAGAAAATTAAGATGGGTAGAAAGAACGATTGACTGCCGGTCGCCACCAGCATCGCGGTCATAGTGGCGATCACCGCAAAATGAAGTGTCAATGTGCAACGCAAGCGTTTGACTGCGACTAGATCCATGTGAAGTAAGGCTCCAAATCTCCGCGCGACACATTCAACCACTGGACCTGAAGACGCGTAAAGAGTTTTTCCGCCGCTCCCTCTCGCAGTTTTTCGGTCTGATCGTCGCGGGTGCTGATAACAGTCAAATGAGGGTTGTTTAGTAGTGGAATCATGATGCCCTGCAGGGCTTCGGCAAAATTGGGTTGTGTGGCGGGAGCGATGATCGCCAAGCGTTCGAGTAGATTCTCGACCAACACGGAACTCTGAACGCTGGGGAGAGCAAAGTTTTCCCTTCCTGCCACCGCCACCGCCAATCGATCGCTACCATATCGAGTATGGACACTGGCTAGCGTCGCGACGAATGAAATTGCCAACTCAATCTGCCGATCCGATTCGGCAGAACGTTGCGATGGTTGGTATAAATCGAGCAACAAGCATGCCTGCCGTCGTTGTTGACGTTCGAACTGCCGAACCGACAGCACCCCAAGCCTAGCCGTGGTCCGCCAATGGATCCAGCGTTTGGAATCTCCGGTCGACCAAGGTCGCAATCCATAAAAGTCGGCTTCGTGCATCCCCACCTTACGCGATACTTGAGCGTTGCCGTGCATTTCCTGTTGAAATAAGTGATGCGCCCGAGTCGTAAGCGTCCCCAGCAGTGGATAGACCGTGATCTCGCTCGCGTTGTCGAGTGTTCGTGAACCACGCCCTAAACCCAAAGGGAAACGGGTGGAAATAGTACTGGGGCCGACGTTATATTTGCCGCGCTGATGAAACGTCAATTTGTACTGCGACGAACTGAAATTAGAGGGTCGTACCTCATCAACGACCGTCTGTCCCTTCTCCGTTAAACGCTGAGGCGTGGGGAGCAGTTTTCGTAGTGGATCTTCAACCAATATTAACCACGACCCGAGCCAACGCTTGGGGTTGTTGACGCGCACCGCAACTTCTGTCTCCACACCTACAAACGTCGAGCGTGGCAAGAATCGGGTCGTCGAGAGTCCGATCAAGGTGCGTGTATTGAATCGCCACTGCAAGATAAGCAGACCGATCATGGCTCCGGCGAGTAGGATCAGCAAGTTGATGTCGCGGAGCATGGCCCCGACAAAGATGAAGAGCAAGATTCCAATGTAGTGCACGCCCTCGCGCGTCAGCCGAAACCTGACATTGGATAATGCGCGGATGCGATCCCGTTGGCGTTTGCGGCGCCATGACCGCCACAAGCTACCGAATAGGCTCTTGCTTTGCACTTCGTCTGATGTGGTTGCCAACGCCATCTTTGATTGGATTCCTTAGCACCTGTCGTCGTTTCGCCACTGGGGAATCTCACGCTCGGCAAGAGTGCCCCACTTTTGTGCACTGGTTACGTCGGTACCGAAAGTCCCGAGAGCAATCGACGGATGACTTCCTCGGCCGCAGATCGGTCAGCTCCAGGGAGCATACCGCGCGAGACGACGCGGTGAGACAAAACAGGAATTGCCAGCCGCTTGATGTCATCTGGAACAACGTGATTACGGTTTTCGACGAGGGCCAAGGCTTGCGCGGCGCGATAGAAGGCAATGGCTCCACGCGTGCTCACGCCAACTTGCAAGACGTCGCTTTCACGCGTGGCATGCACAATGTTGAGCAAGTAATCGACCAACGACTGCTCGAATTCCACCGCGCGGGCCGCAGCTTGAAGTTCTAGCACGCGCTGCGTCGAGAGGACAGGTTGTAAGCCATCGACGGGTTCACCCACACGATGCGAATTGAGCAATTCACGTTCGCGGTCGCGATGGGGGTAGCCCACCGAGATCCTTAGCAAGAACCTATCGAGTTGACTTTCCGGCAGCAGATAAGTCCCCTCGAACTCAAACGGATTTTGAGTCGCAATGACCAACAGCGGTCGCGGCAATTTGTGCGTCTCACCATCCGCGCTAACCTGACCCTCACCCATGGCTTCCAACAGAGCGCTCTGCGTGCGAGGTGGGGCGCGATTCACCTCATCGGCGAGCACCACATTGGCAAAGATCGGTCCCGGATTAAAAGTGAACTGGCCGGTGGTCGAATTGTAAATGCTGCTTCCAGTGATATCGCTGGGGAGTAGATCGGGTGTAAACTGCAGACGAGTGAAGCGACCATCCAGACTCTTAGCTAGCGCTTTGGCGATCAGGGTCTTGCCAACACCCGGCACGTCTTCGAGCAAAATGTGTTCGCCAGCCAGTAGCGCGGTGACGACCAATTTCACTACGTCTGGTTTTCCGAGTACGGCCTGTTCGATGTTGGCCCGCAGCTTAGAAATGTCGTCTATACTTTGGTCGGGAGTCATAAGTACTCTAGTGAAATCCAGAGGGACGCTATCAATTATTCGCTACCCTTTATACACTCGTTGAACGGCGTAAGATACTAGGCTTTGTCTCAAAAGCCTCCCTGGGTGGCGTCATTTCCCGACCCATGTGCGCCCCGCGCGCGCGCGCTCGGATTTGTCGCACGCTCGTCGGAGTACAGCCTGTTGGCGCCTGTGCATGTCGAACGCGATACAAAGCGGCTAAGGCCTAAACTCCAACGCATGGTGACGCAGTCCCACAAGCCAACCCGAAGAATTGGACTAAGTGCATAAATGTCAAACAGTGAGAACAACGTCGCGGGCCAGCAGAGTCATCATGATCAGGGCCATCGCGCTCAACATCATCGCCAAATAAAGTTTGGATGGCGCTGGTTACCGTGGGTGCTGGCGGCTGCTTCACTGATGGCGATCGTCCCCATTCGAATTTTGGCTCACACTTTCGATTTTGCTTTGGCCAATCTACTGACGGTCCTGCTTGGAGGCGTGGCTTGGGTTTGGCTCACGGTGGCGCTCTGGCTCTCCCACTGGCCACGCATGTGGTGGAAAGTGCTGGCGTTCGTGCCACTGGTTGCCCTGGCTGTGTCCTTAGCGCTGTTTCAGTTCGAACGTGTCGATGGAGATTTGCAACCGCACTTTCGATTCCGTTGGAGCGCGACAAACAAACTTCCAGCGCTGGGTGTCCCAAAGGACAGTGGACCGACCATTCCCGCAGATTTATTGGTGCCGCGCGACAGCGATTATCCTCAATTCCTCGGGATCAACCGCGACGCTAACCTTAAGGCTGTCAACTTAGAGACTAATTGGAACAGCAGTCGACCGCAAATTGCGTGGAAGCAGGAGATCGGCGATGGCTGGTCCAGTTTCGCGATCCAGGGGGACGTGGCGGTCACTATGGAACAGCGCGGTGATGAGGAATGGGTCTCGGCGTACAATGTGCTCGATGGTGCTCTGCTGTGGAAGTACGTGATCGCTGGAAAGCATGCCAATGTTATGGGGGGGACCGGCCCTCGCGCCACACCCACTATCGCCGACCAACGCGTCTTTGCCTGTTCAGCCGTCAGCCGCGTGGTCTGTTTAGAACTGGCATCCGGGCAGGAAGTTTGGTCGCGCGAACTTTTGGATTTAGCGGCAACCAACCAGAGCGATTTTGAACGCCAAGTGGCCTGGGGACGGAGTGCATCGCCGTTGCGAATCGAAAATAAGTTGCTCGTCCCACTGGGAGGTACCAGCGATTCGAAGCAAACTTTGATCGCCTTTGAAGCAAGCACCGGAGAAGAGCTCTGGCGGAGTGGTACTGACCAAATCAGCTATTCGTCTCCGCAATTGGCCGTACTCGGTGGCGTGCAGCAAGTAATACTAATCAGTGAAACACAGTTGGGCGCGTACGCCATCGACGATGGAAGGCCGTTGTGGTCTACTCCTTGGCCAGGTAGTAGCAGTGGCAGTGCATCGGTCTCGCAACCGATCGTCGTCGATGAATCCCATATTCTGATCTCCAAGGGCTATGGCGAGGGTGCCAAGTTTTTGCAAGTTGGTCAGGTTGATGGCCAGTGGCAGGTGGAAACAATTTGGGCCAATAACCGAGTGCTGAGAACCAAGTTCACCAGCTGTGTAGTGAAGGATGGATACGCCTACGGCTTGAGCGACGGTATTCTGGAATGCGTCGCGCTCAGTGATGGCCAGCGCCAGTGGAAAAACGGTCGCTATCGCCAGGGACAGGTCTTATTGGTAGGAGAGCACCTGCTGATTACGTCCGAGGCGGGGGAGATTGTATTGGTTAAGATCGATCCGCAAAACTTTGATGAGCTGGCACGACTGC
Source organism: Pirellulaceae bacterium (assembly GCA_041741715.1). Lineage (GTDB taxonomy): Bacteria > Planctomycetota > Planctomycetia > Pirellulales > Pirellulaceae > Aureliella. Next base: position 10,428 of record JBGSJT010000414.1, read on the forward strand.
AGGTCATAGGCGACGTGACTTGGAACACTGCGGCCCTCTCAGGCAATCGATTGTTGATGCGCAATTCGGATGAAGCGGCTTGCGTCATTCTGCCCATGTTAACTGGCCAGTGAATCCGCGCGAATAGAGTGACTTTGCCGTCAGAACCCCAATCCGGTGCAATTGGGTTATTACAGTTATCAATGGATCATCCGTGGATATTGTCCTGAAATCCCTTTTGCGCTCGGACCATCCGACGGTAATAAATAGTTCGTCGTGAGAATCAGAAGCTTGCGTTTTCATATTCCGCCAACGACCAGATGGCAAGCCTATAGCACGTTGTAAGGGATGGCTGCTTCGACGTTAACTTCGATTGTCGAACAGAGTCTCTTAGACGTCCAGACGTTTTGGCATACCCCATCCACAGCAACCGTGATTCCACTTGGCTCGCACTTTGGCACATTGGTCAAAAACACCGAAACCAGCTAGCTTGTGTGATGTAGCAAACGACTGAAAATTTTGCGCTAACCTCGCCGCTAAGCAGCGTCAGCGGACTACATGGGGCGAAGGCTCACCCAACTTCAGCATGGCGCTGCCCATCGCTTCTCCAATCAGATAGTACGTCTCAGCGTTGGTGTTCCAGTGGTATGCCTGTCCGGAAGGCGACAGCTCCTTGTCGCGCCAAAACGTCTTGGTTCCGACGAACGCGACATTCCCTTGGAATTCCGAGTACTCCGCGACAGCCGCCTGAGCCTTCATGAGCGAAAGAGCCCGTGGATGTTTCTCATCCACGCCGCTCATACCGGTTTCGGCAATAACGAATGGAAGGTTGTTGACCCCCAAGTCTTTGCGGATGTCGCGGATGAAGTTTGCCATGTTCTTTTCATACTCGTCGTTGAAGGTCTGATTCACACGATCATTCCAGCCTTGGTGCCAGCCGAAACCGGCGAGTTCGTATCTCCGGCCAGCGAACTCCGGAAACTGCGCCGGCAAGTCGCTAAGTATCTCCGTCGTGCGTTGGACAATCTCCGTGTAATACGGCCCCACGTTGCCACCCGAGCTCGGTGGACGGAAATCCGCGGCCAAGCTTTTTCCACCCCAAGCCAGTTTGATCAGCAGCACGGGTGCCTGGTACGCGTCGCCCATCACCCAGCCGAAGCCCAATTCTGGGCCGATTCGATCCTCGCCACCCCCGTAGCCCACCCCTAGCCGACCCTTGCGGTCTAAGTAGTGAATCCAAACGTCGTCGCGAACGATCCAGGCCCCGTCCTGACCCATCAGTGGCTGGTATTTTTCTGCCGTTGCCGGATCCTTGACTAGATCTTCAAGACTTCCCCTACCACCATTTCGCTTGGGATCAGCGGGTACTATCCCGCTTCCCACCATGTTCGATTGTCGGGCCAGGATGAATACCCTCACAGGTTTGTCCGCCGCACGCAATGAACTGGTCATGAATAGTACAGCGACCGCAGCTGTGATCAGGAAACGTATCATTGAGTTTCTCCGGTTGCGAAAACTTTGGGCGAGGTGGCATGCGGGAATCTGGCGCGCAATTAAAGTCATTGATAGAGTAGCATATCCTGGTCGGCACGTCGGCTACTCGATTCATCGCCACAATTGTAACGACGTAAGGGGCTGACCTCATATTTGGACATTATCAGTCGAGATAATCTGGTTAGCGACTGGCTATTCACATACGCTTTCGCGAAAAACTCGCCACCGAAGATGCATAAAATGCTTATGATGCTAGTTGAATGAAGAATCAATTCACGTAAGCTCAGTCGCGAACGACGGTAAGATTGTGCGGGCACAAATCAAAGGGGTCGCACAAATCAAAGGGTTCAGGCCTCTTTGATGCCGTTCCTGTGACAAAAGTTAAGCAAATAGTAACCGTTCACGGCTTTTAGCGTTGAACGTTTGAGCTCTTAATTTTAGTCGTGCTCTTAATCCTAATCTTTCCGGTAGCGGTATACTTGAGTCGAATTCTTCAAATGCATATGGCGCGATAGGTTTCCTAAGGCATAGCAGGGCAAAAAGAATCGCTGTGAGCGAAGATCACTCGATACTCAAAAGCAGAGCCTCGATAGACTATCAGTCCTACCCAGGCCAAGCGAAGCATTCTTCCCGCCCTGACTTGGCTGTTCCTTGGTAGGCATGCTCCTCAGCATTTGAATCAAAGGGGTCAGCGACGGTCATAATGTTTGGCCATAGCAGATTCAAAATTATTTTTGAATTCCGTTTTTCCGCAAGTTGGTTTGTGCTGCGTGCGTTGGATTTTTTGAGGCATATCTCGGGTGTTCAATGGTTGCGTGTGATGTTCGGACTTGGTTTAATTTGTGCGTTCCGCG
>JBGSJT010000415.1:0-3819 GCA_041741715.1 Pirellulaceae bacterium
CGTGGACGAATTGGCCAGCTTGTCGGCAAGTTCCAATCGCGCTGGTGCAAAGACGCAGCCGTCACCAAGATGCGATCCGACCTTGTCGAGATTCTAACGACCGCCGGTGGAGTCCTCGCGGTAAGAGAACTGGCCGAAGCCCTGCTGGTTGCCCGCGGTTCAGTGGAAGACGACCCGAGACGCACTCAATACGCTCTGGCCTTAGCACGCGCTTGCACCGAAGCAGAACGCACGCTCGCGGAACCACGGTTTCTTGTACGTCGCGATCAAGGTCGCGTCTTCATCGCATTAACCCATGAGTTAGCTGGATTCGCTGGACGGCTTGGTGAGCTGGCCGACCAGTTAGCCCTGGAAGATCCGTTGGTTCCACCTGCTCGAGTACTCCAGCGGCTTCGAGAAGTTACTCAACCTCTCGGCACATCGCTGCTCGCCGATGCACGTTTGTTGCGACTGGCGGCTGCTGCTTCAAAGAACGCGGCTGTCTCCAGTCGCCAAGAACTCTATCCACGCGGAATGGACGCGGCCCGTGCGTTGAAACTATCGCAAGGTGCAATCTACGGCGTCTCGTCGCTGACCGTCGCCCAGATCCGCGATCGTGTGAGCGGTCGCTATCCAGAGGCTGCTCCGGTTCCCGATCGCACAGCGCTGGATGACTTGTTGCAAGCTGCAGGCTTCGATTTCCAGTGGGACTCGGCTGGCAAGGGAGGCGGCTGTTACGTCGCACGCATTCGCGATGTTGTTTCGATCACCAGTGGCAGTGAATCGATCTCGCGCGTAGCGACTTCCTCGGGTTCAGCGGCAAACAATCAAGCAACCCAAGAGATCACACCCGAGATTGCGGACGCTCGACAATTCGAAGAGCGACTCGAACGCGGCATTAAGGAAGGTTCATTCCTCGCCCTGATCGTCAATCCGAAGTGTTACCAACGAGCGGTCAGCGAGTTGCAAAATCGCTTCTCCATCGAAGTGGTCGATATCGAGGGGCTGATTGTCGATACCCTCCGAGACGTTGCCTCCAAGGCCAATGCCAAGTGGGATGCGCTCGTCAACGCCGACGCCAAGCCAGGTTCGGAACCATGGAAGAAGTTCATGGTCTTGGTCAATCGAGCCATGCCAATCGTTGAGAAGCAACTCAGCAGCTCAAGCAAGACACTCCTGCTGATCTATCCCGGCCTGCTCGCACGGTATGACCAAATGCCGATGCTTGAACGACTGCGCGAGAAGGTAGGCAGAAAGGATGGAGTCGCCGGCGTATGGATGCTCATCCCTGGTGACACGCAAGCCATGCTGGATGGCAAAGCCATTCCAATCATCAGCCCTGGTCAAAAGACACGCATACCAGACCAGTGGATCAGAAACGAACACCGAGCCATCAGCCGAGAGAAGATATCCGTATGATCAATCGACAAGCCTTACTTGCCGACCTTCAGAAGTTCCTTCAACGGATCGAAGCGGATCTTTTGGAACGCAGTGAATCGACGGAAGTTCCTGAGGTACCCGCTGCGCTGCATGCTGAGTATGAGAAGGCTGCCAAGGCCGAACGCACAGCGCAGAACTACGAAGACTGGCGGACCGATACGATCACCCAAGCCGCAGCGGCCTGGGTGTTGTCGTGTGTTTTCGTACGATTCCTCGAAGACAACTCGATCATTGATCCACCGAAGATCGCGGGCCCGGGCGATCGTCTAGCTCGTGCTCGCGATGAGCAAGAGTTGTACTTCCGATCGCATCCCCAGCACACCGATCGTGAATACTTGCTTTCGATCTTTGCTGAACTTGCCAAGCTGCCTGGAACAAAGGATATCTTTGGTGAGCACAACGCCATCAACGATTTGCCCAATTGGCTCTCCGGTGATGCGGCTGGCGAACTGTTGAACTTTTTTCAGAAGATCAATGCCAGCACTGGAGTTCTTGTACATGACTTCACTGATCCCAATTGGGATACCAGATTCCTTGGAGATCTATATCAAGACTTATCGGCAGCTGCACGCAAAAAGTATGCTTTGCTACAGACGCCCGACTTCGTGGAAGAGTTCATCCTTGATCGCACTCTCGAACCTGCTCTGGACGAATTTGGGCTAATGCCACAGGCTTCAGCGACGGATCAACGATCGCTCACTTGCTTCAAGATGATAGACCCTGCCTGCGGATCAGGGCACTTTCTGCTTGGAGCGTTTCCACGCTTGCTCGGACGTTGGCAACGTAAAGAACCTAGTACTAACGTTCGGGAACTCGCTCAACGTGCGCTCGATAGCATCTATGGTGTCGACATTAACCCGTTTGCGGTTGCAATTGCACGATTTCGATTACTGTTGGCTGCATTGAGATCATGCAATACAAAGAAAATGGATAACTCACCAAACTTTAAGATTAATGTGTTTTCAGGGGATTCTCTCTACCACGGAAAACAGCGTCAGGCAGTATTCGATGACGATTGGACAGATGAGTCACATTATTTCAAAAGCGAAAACCTCGAATCGCTACAAGCAACGCTTCGACAAGGAGTTTACCATGTCGTTGTTGCCAACCCTCCTTACATAATCGTGCAAGATAGTGCCGCAAATAAGGCATATCGAGCTCTGTATTCCACTTGCTCTGGCAAATATGCGCTTTGTGTACCTTTCATGCAACGAATCTTCGAATTATGCATAGAAGGCGGCTACAACGGTCAGATCACTGCAAACTCATTTATGAAACGGCGATTTGGAAAGTCCCTTGTCGAGAAGTTCCTTAGTAAATGTGATGTTTCCCACGTCATTGATACCGGCGGTGCTCTAATTCCGGGGCATGCAACTCCAACTGTAATTATTTTCGGTAGAGGTAGAAAACCGGTAAGCGGTACGGTTAGAACAGTCTTTGGACTTAGAGGAGAGCCCTCTACTCCGGAAGTGCCACGCTATGGGCAGGTTTGGCAGTCGATTCTTCGCAACATTGATGTACCAGGCGAAAGTGATTCCTTTACAAGTTCTGCTGACACGCAACGTTCCGTTCTGAATAAGCATCCATGGTCAGTTTCGGGAGGCGGTGCTTCCGAGCTACGAGCGCGATTGGACGAGGCATTCAAAACTAAGCTTGTCGACCTTGCGGGCACTATGATTGGTGCGGTGACCCTTGAAGACGATGCTTACGTCGCCCCCAAAGAGTCATTACTCCGGCGAAAAATACCAGCACGTTTCATTCGGCCGTTTTGTGAGGGCGACGAAGTCCGTGATTGGTCCGTCGACATAGATTTCTCGGCCTTATACCCGTATGTCGACGGGAAGCCCGTATGGGATGATAGTTTTCTGGAGTGGTGCTGGCCATTAAGAACATCACTATGCCACCGTACATGGTTTCGAAAGAGTCAAATTGAGAGAGGTCTCATGTGGCACGAATACGGGCTGTTGTCAAAAGATGCCGCTAGCGCAAATCAATTATTGGTGTTTCCAGAGGTCGCATCGCACAACCACTTTGCCGCCACAACCATCTCCGCAGTTTGGAAGAACAGCATACATCTAGTGTGTCCGAAATCAGAAGATATCCAACGGCACTACTACTTGCTTGGGATACTCAACAGTTCCGTGGCATGTTTCTGGCTCAAGCAAGTGTCGCAGCAGAAACAAATGACTGCTGGCGACGGAGTTCGGATCGAATCACAGGCGAAAGTTCCTTACTCTTTCTCCGCGACTCAACTTCGCCAGCTACCTATGCCGTGCCCAGATGAAAATCCTGCGATTGCGAAAACGATATCCGATCTTGCCGCTGAGGCCACAAAAGTGGCGAAGGAAATCGTTAATGATTCACCCATTAATCTAGTCGATAAGATCGCGAGGGAAGGTG
>JBGSJT010000416.1:0-3514 GCA_041741715.1 Pirellulaceae bacterium
GGCCGCAAGATTGTAACTTCCGAGCGTTCGATCGTTCGGGTGCAGGTGGACTCGACCCGCGGGTTAGAAGTCGAATTCAACGGTACTCCGGTCGGATCTTGGACAGGTGATTGCGATTCGATTTCCTCTCCCACGAACGAAGACTATCTTCACGGTCGACGGTTGAGCATTTGGATTCATCCTGGAGGTAATGAATTTGTATTTCATCGCATTCGCGTCCGCACTCTTGGCGGTAGCACTGCTGAGTCATTGCGGCCCGTAGTCCCAAAATTGGATACCAAATGAATGTGCAAAGCGTCATTCGATGAATTGCCGGTACATCCTCAAGAACTCGAAATGAGCCACCGGTAGATTAGCGACAGGTGGGACGATTGATTTCTAGCTCAACCGAGAAAGAGCTTGCCGATTGATTCGCACTCGATTCGTATACATCTTCACTGCCACAGTGGTCGTCTTTGTGGGCCTAGCATCGCGCAGATACCGAGAGCAGTAGCCTTCGTACTTGGCTGAGTATGCCGGCGACACGCTGTGGGCGTTGATGCTGTTTCTGCTGGTCAGTGCGGTGCTGGCTGGACGGCCGCTGATGCTGCGAGAGGCGATCTCGCTTGTTCTCTCTTTCTTGGTGGAGATCAGCCAGCTTTACCACGCGGTCGAAGACGTCGCGACTCTCGTGTTGCCGGATAAAGCAAATCAGCATCTGCAGCAATTGATGGATCGGAATAGCGAGGGGCTACTAAGCGATCAAGAGCGGACGGGCCTGGCGGCTCTGGTGGAGCTAAGTGAGCGTCTTTCTCTGGTGCGGGGCGAAGCTCTTTATCTGCTTGGCCGCAAACCGTGGAGTAGACAGTTTGTAGTAGACACGCTCACGGCAACTGAATCGGCTTGGTCCGTGCGTTACTCCGAAATCCACTAAAATCGTCACATTCGTTATTTTCCTCAAGGTTTGACATCCCCCTAGTCGACGATCACGAGAGCGAGTCGCGTTTGGCAGTGGGGGCCGCATATCTTGATTGCATGCAAATATCGTATCTTAGCTGCCGGCTTTGCTTGCTTTGTCTGGTCGGCAACCATCGCTTTAGGACAAACAACGGTTGGGGAATCCCAGATAGATTCCCAGCTACCGCTGGCGGGTGAGCCTCTGCTCAATCAATCTGCGTTCGTTGAAGAGCCGTCACTTGCCTCGAGCCAGTTGGCCGCATGGGAGGTCGCTCCGTCACTACCAATCGATGACGGAATCACCGTATCCATGTTCAATGGCAAGAGCCAGCTCAAGATCTTCGGGTCACTTTCCGCTCTCACGGTCTTCAGTACCGATCGTCCATTCGCACCTGGCTTGCCATTGTTTTTGCTGCCGTCGTCGCCGTTTGGTCTTAACACTAACACGTTTGACATCCATGGTAGGCAATCCAACATTGGGGCGACGTTTATCGGGCCAGAGGCCAATGGTTTTACGCCGTCGGCCACATTTGTCTCGTTCATCGCAAACGACTCACTTACGGGCGACAGTTACGGTCTGCTACCCTATAACGCGTTTGGCGAGTTGAAGAATGAAGATTGGCGGTTCGCTGCTGGTTTACAGAACGATGTCTTCAACCCGCGAAAACCAACGGTGATCTCGCTTGCAGCTATGTTCACAACTGGAAACACGGGCTCGTTCCGAAGTCAAGCAAGAATCGAACGATTCATCAAACCGTCCGACGCGAGCGAGTACACGTTTCAACTTGCCTTGAGCGATCCAATTCAGTCCGTATTTGGCAGTCGTGACTTGCGCATCCAAGAGGACAATGGCTGGCCGAATGTCGAAGGACGCGTCAGCATGGGGCTTGGGCAAGCAGAGACGCTTACAGGCGGCCGAAAGGCACGGCCATTCGAACTAGGTTCGTCTGCTTTCGTCGGTCAGATCCGAACGACACGAAGCATCTTAGCGCCGCAAGATCCGCAATCTCCAGTTAGAAATGTGGTTGATTGTTGGGGCTTTGGGGTCGATGCAGCTGTGAATCTAACGGAATCAATCGGCATTCAAGGCGAACTGTTTACCGGTGCAGGCCTTGGAGAATACAACGGGGGCATTGGTCAGACGTTTGACTCCGCAACACGAGAAGCGATCCGCAGTAGCGGCGGTTGGTGTGAGGTGTTTGCCTATCTGACCCCCGCGTTGCATGTCCATTCCGGCTACGGCATTGACTCGCCACTCGAAAGAGCCGGAGAAACATTTGCCCTCACTCAGAATCAAACATTCTTCACCAATGTCGTTTGGAATTGGTCGAAGAATGTGCAAATCAGCAATCAAGTCGATTATCGTACAACGAACTATCGCAGCCCCTTGCTTGATGCTGAGGGCTGCATCTTCTATTCCGAGTTTCTTTGGAAGTTCTAGGACCTACGGGGCCGTGTAGATTGACTGGCCGGCTTTGATCGTCTGCAACACTTTGAGATCCGCAAGCTGCTCGATGGGCACCTTATGCGGGTTCTTATCGAGCACGACAAAGTCAGCCAATTTGCCTACTTCGATGGAGCCGCGATTGGCTTCTTCGTAGTGTTGGTAGGCTGCCCATAGGGTGATGGACTTGATCGCCGCATCGACTGGAATGCACTGCTCCGCGCCAAGGATGTCTCCGCTTCTGGTGCGACGCGTTACAACGGAAGATAGAATCCGAATCGCGCTGGGCATGGCCACAGGGGCATCATGGTGTTGTGAGAAGATCATGCCGCGCCGCATCGCGGACCGAGCGGGACTTATTCTTTCAGCCCTGGCTGCACCCAAAACCGAATCCCGATGCCAGTCCCCCCAATAAAAACAGTGCATTCCAAACATGGATGGAATGATTCCGAGTTCTTTCATGGAATCCAGTTGATCCTCGCGTACTGTCTGGCAGTGAATCATCACATCGCGGCGATCAGTACCGGGTCCGAATTTTTCTCGCGCGTCTTTTACTGCCCCGAGCATGAGGTCGCTCGCAGCATCGCCATTACAGTGGGCAAGGAACTGCCAACCTTTCTCGTAGCAAAGGGCAATCTTTCGATCCACGTCTTGATCAAGCATGGCCGCGTAGCCACGAAAGCTTGAGGGCGAACCATGCGGCGGGATCAGGTAAGGATGGCTCAAAAAGGCCGTCTTTCCCTGAGGAGACCCGTCGAGGCTGATCTTCACGCCTCCAATGCGATAGCCATTGACCATCTTCTTGCTGTACCACTTGCTGTCCAAGCCAAAAGGATTCTCATTTGAGGAGATATCTGGATAGCTGATGACGTCGATCAACATCCCTTTCTTTTCAGCCAATCGCATCCAGCATTGATCGACGGGCGCAATGGCTCGGCCCTCCTGCGCTGTTGTGTAGCCGTTAGCGGCATACAGCTTCATACCAGCCATTGCTAAGCCGTCGAACTCAGCCTGCCCCATCTTTGGCATGATCTTCATCAACGAGGCATAGTGGATCGTTTCTTCCAAGACCCCATCAGGCGTCTTGCCATCTTTCTCGCGACGGATGACACCGCCGACCGGGTTCTTGGTCTC
>JBGSJT010000417.1:0-13871 GCA_041741715.1 Pirellulaceae bacterium
AAACGGCGATACTACAATTAACTCGTTAGCCGATGCCGCAATCAGAGCATCTGCTGGGATCTCCAGAACTTTTATGGGTAGCCTTGTCTGGGCATCAATCACGATTACTTGGCCTAACTGGACTAGTTGGACGACCAAATATTTTCCACCTGCCGCCTGGATTGCTTCACCGATGGTACCTTCCATACGAATTTGAGTAGCTCCGTCGCCAACTATCTCAGGCTTAAAATGCGAAAGTTCATCCGTCTTTGACGCGTCATGCTGCATTTCAGACTTGTCGTCTGCGAGAGCAGTATCGGGAAAGGATCTTCTGCTCAGATCGATCGATCGGACTTTAAGGCTTCTATTGTCCACTCCAATCGTCACTAGTGCTTTGGCCTGAGGTATCAGGATCAATCGCTGATCCGGCGTTACCGGAAACAGGTACGGACATTAAAGGCCATATGAGGTCTTACACCGAATTGGCTGAAGCGACTAGGTACTCACGTCCAAGGGATGTTACGATTGTCATGCAAATCCTGGAGAACGAGGTTCGCTTAATTTCACCTACCGATCCAGAGGCCGCGAATACAAACAGCGAAGTGGTTGCCAAACTAAGTTACGACCAGAAATTTTATCAACTGACGCATGACTACCTTGTTCCCAGTCTTCGCCAATGGCTTGAGAACGAGCGAGGAGTCTTTCTCGCAATTTCGACGTGGTGTCAACGACCTGAACGAATAACAATTGCCGGTGCCTCATACTTGGTTACAGGTCCCATTATTGCCATAATGGAGATCTACGGCCTCATCGGGGTCTCGTTAAAATTGGACGCCGATGGATGGGAGGGAAGCTTTGATAGAGCCACGTTTGCACGGTGGTGTATTCTTTTCATCGCTGTTGGTATTTCAATGATTTTAATTGGTTATCGAACGATTCGAAAAAACATAATTGCCATTCGCTGTGGGTTATTACTGAGCGCGTCCCTTACTTTGTGGGAAGTGGCCGTCGTGTTTGGAGTATTCACGTTTACGATGGGGGGAATTCTTGAGAACTCTGTGTTTCGCACCGTGGCATTTACTCTGTTCTTCTGGGTATCCTCATTTTTGACATTCTTTTATGCTACCGCAATCATTGCTTCCCGGCGTCTCAAAAATAGAACTTGAAGCGGACATCGAAATCTGCATTGACGATGAGGCAAGAGATCGATCGCCAACTGACTCCGCGACGGTGTAGATGGCCGACCTTAGCGAGGTCGAAATGAAGCGGGCGATTGAACTGTGCATGGACGTTGGTTGCCACTTGGAACACTTTTGTAAAGTGTATAATGGCTTATTTCGCGCTCGCGGGAATATTAACTGCAACGAGCGACGGGGGATAACGCTCCTCCTCAACTAATAAGAGTGAAGGTGATGAAAGCAATCCACGTCAGAACGCATCCGGATTTCACGATTGATGAGCTAATCGAGTATTCGGGGTTCGTAGTCCCGACACAGGCATTTAAAGAGAATATGCGGCGGGCGCTAGACTACTTGCAACGTACAGTGCCGCGGACCGTCCTTCGCGAGCAAGACGATGCCGGACCGTGGAACCTGAGAGTTAACGGAACCAAGATCAGACTACTTAATTGGATGCAAGGGATTGACTTCCATGCGGATGTGAATCCGCAACGATCCGTCAATAGGGGCGATCCGCTGATTGCGTATAAGGCCCCCTCGGTCCCGGTCGGGCGCGTACGCGGAAATTGGTACACATTCCCTTCGACGCAACACGAGGCGGTCGCCATACACAGCACTCAAACGCGACTGCATAAGTTTAAGGCTAGGCAATCATTCACTTGCATGCAGAGCAAAGCGTCTGCCGCCTTCGTCGGGTGGGTGCACGACATGCCATCGGAGTATCGGCAAGGTGGAGCTGCCCAGTTATTCGTGTGGGATGCGGACCAGGTGCTGGAGCCTGCATGATAGCAGGGGGGCTGCAGATGAGTGGACGTGTATAGCCACATTGAATGCGCTACTGTGTCGACGGCGGCTCTTAGCTATTACGAACGCAAATTGGCTTACGAACTCTGCGGTTACGTTGGCCTTCCGCTTGGCTCGCTCTTGAGTCGCGCTGATGCAATCCGGCTGGTGGCCACAACAGCCTCGCTGATTGCCTAAGTGCGGCGGCACAACATCTAATCTTCTATTCTAGCGGCATTTCCATGAAGTCCGCCAGCTCAGCAGCGGCTGAGCGTTCGTTCTCGGTAAGATGCGCCATCGACACGGTTGCCAATGGCAAATAGCTATCGATCAGCTCTAGTCGTTTTTGAAGTAAGTCCACAGCAGACCTCAGTTGGTTAGAATAGTGGAATGGAAACTAACCCATATCACCCACCTGATTCAGAGCTCGACAAGCCGATCCAACATCCGGTTAATCCCGCGCTTTGGTCGATTGCCTTCGCGGGAATTATTATAGTGCTTGGCTTGATGGATTTGGGCAGGCCGTCGCTAACCGCAGTGGGTGCAATCGTTGTCGCCGTGGCAGTCTATTGGATAGTTACCCGTGGACAAGAACCAAGCGCCAATTCTTGAAGCCGAGCCGATTCTAATTGACGGCTACATTCGGCGCTTCCGTGTTTGGTGCGTCTATTGCTCAGATTGGCACTACCACGGACCAGTCGCAGGACATCGGGAATGCCATTGCAGTGGTTCCGCTGAATCGCCCTTCCTATTTGCCTTTCATTAGTGCCTGACCTGCAGTCTTCGTCGCTTCGCCGGTTTTTTTGATGGTCCATCCGTATTAGCTTGGTAATAGCGGGATCGCAGCCACCCATCCCTTCCCCGCTCTATTCGATCACGAGTACAACGTGCAATCAGGGTGCAACATGACGACTGACCAGATTTACGACTCAGATTTTTCATCTTCAGATGGCCGAAGGAATCTCGGAATCAAAGCCATTATCATCAATGCCAGCAGCGTACACAGCACGGCTGATGCTTCCCGGCCGATTCCTGCGGCCATCCCAATTGCTGCTGTAAGCCAAATGCTTGCCGCCGTTGTCAATCCTTTCACGTCGCCCCCAGCGCGTCCCTTGATGATAGATCCTGCCCCAAGGAATCCGACACCTGCTACCAGTCCTTGTTGGATACGTGTAAGATCTGCATCTGCTCCACCAGTCTGTTGGGGTATCAAAATGAACATCGCAGATCCGAGAGCTACCAGCATGTGCGTCCGCACTCCTGCCGACTTTCCATGTTGCTCACGTTCATAACCTAGAAGCCCGCCCAGAATTGCGGCAACTAGCAGACGTACGACCATAGAGGTTGTATCTCGTACGCTGGCGAGATCTGAAAACTCCATCACAACAGTATTCCAGACCTCTCGCAATACGTGCTCCACGGCTAGTTTTCTTTAATTAGGATTGGATGTGACCGGCGGCGGATGCGCGTGTTGAAGTGAGCGAATGGTCTTTCCCGAAAGCCGCAGACCTGGACAAAGTAGCAAAAACCGATCCAAGCCGCGTGATTCAGGAGTTGTGCCACGGCTGGACAATTTTACGACCGATGATCAAGGAGGTCGAGTCCGACCAAAATCATTCCTTAATGAATGAATTCGCCTGAGAAGATACCTCCAGCGCATTCGAAGCAACGCGATGAAGAAGAGCAGGTTGGGGGCGGTTCTCTAAAGCGCCTTCCAGGTTGTCCCACGGACGCCGCACGCGCGGACTGGCGGTTTCCCATCTTTCCGTCGCGACACTCACCCCACGTCGCATTCCTCCGCCCATCCGCCACCAGCAACGCCAGCGCCCGCACATCGCCAAACGGGCCAACGTTAGCCACCTTCGGCCCTTCTCATAAACCTGCTGTAATCCTGGCAAAACCTGCATAAATCGGCTTGCTGCGGTTCCAACCGCATGGCTCCATGTGTGTTGTACGAATGAATTCCCATTCCCCAACCACGGAGACGCGAGCATGACCCTGGACACCCTGATCGAGATCTTGACCGACTACCGCGACTAGCTTGGCGGTGAGGCAGAGGTCCGACTGATGACCCAGCAGCAATGGCCATTTGAGAATCGCATTTGCGGCTTGGTTTCGGGCCAAGAAATGAAGGACGCCAGCGATGAGGCCGACGATGAAGACGATGAAGGCGAATCGGATGAAAGCGACGAGGCTGAAGACGCGGTCCTGTACATCGTCGAAGGCGGCCAGATCGGCTACGGCAGCAAACGGGCCTGGGAAGCATGTCGCGATTGCTAAACGGCCTTACCCTTTCAACGGAGAAACACACATGTCGATCAGGCTTCATGAAGGGGCGTGCAGGATAGCGTCGTGGTTTGCTCGCCCCGCGCCGTTCGTTTTCTTCTTCGATCAGGCGTGTGGCTCGGCTGGCTTGGGCGATTGTGAGCAGTTTGATTCGGGCAAACTTGCCAGGTTGTTTCGCACTGATCGGCCCGAATTCGCCAACGCGGAGCCGATGTCGTTTCAGTTTGCGTCGTTTGGCGGCCTTCGGAAGCTTTAAGTGACTCGCTGGCACGAGGCTACCGAGTGGGTATACTGGAATCCGACGAAAATCTTAGTAATCTGCGGGGGAGCAGTGGCGATGAGTGAAATTTCAATTTCAGAGGCAACACAAAATTTGTCAGAGCTCCTTGCGACGTTGACGCCCGGCGAGGAGGTGGCGGTCGTTCAGGATGGCCTTCGAGTTGCAACGATCCGAAAAGAAGGCGATACCAACCAAGCCTGCGAGGCCGGTTCAGCGAAAGGAAAAGTCCTCTTCATGTCGGAAGACTTCGACGCCCCGCTCGATGATTTTGCTGAGTATATGGAGTGAATACTCTTCTCGATACTCACACGTTTCTTTGGTTTGTTGATGCCAATCCGAAGCTGAGTGCGAATGCACGGGCTCAGATTGAGTCACCGGCGAATCGCAAATTCGTGAGCATTGCAAGCTGTTGGGAAATTTCAATCAAAGTCGGACTTGGAAAGCTGAAGCTGAGTGATCCTGTGGACGTGTTTGTACCTCGGGAACTGAAAACGAATCGCTTTTCACTTCTGCCGATTGACTTGAAGCACGTCATGTTCGTGTCCGACCTGCCGCTTCACCATCGCGATCCATTCGATCGACTGCTCGTCGCACAATGTCTCGTCGATCGTTTGGCTTTCGTCAGCGGCGATCAAGCGATGGACGCATACGGGGTCAACAGAATTTGGTGATTCGATTCGCCAATTCGTATCCGCAGTTGCAATGTCGGACAATACTCTGAGTCGAATAGCATTTGTAGTGGACGAGGTTACCAGCCGCAATTAATGTCGCGAACACATTACCTGGACTGGAACAGCACTCTCAACAATGGAATGCAAATCCAAGCCGCGCATTTCGGCGTAAAACGGGAGACGAAGGACATTGCGGACAAAGCTTATCGGGAGAAACAGAACACTCAAAAGAAGAAGAAATAGCGTATTCTCGCGACCCAAAGAATGCCCGTCGAGCTCTGCAGGCCTCGAAGTCTTTTCCCAGCAAAATGATCCGAGATAGGCAGAGCAAGACACATCTTCGCCAACTCAAAAGTCAAAACAAGAAAAATCGTATGTATTCGAATTCCAATCTGGTCCGTCTTGTCGCGTTGATCGTGATTTGTCTTTCAGTCACGGCCGCGCAAGCTGAGGACAAGTCAACGAAACCCAACGTCGTTTACATCATGGCGGACGATGTCGGTTGGGGTGATTTGAGCGTTCACGATGGCGGCGTTCCAACGCCGAACATCGAACGGCTTTTCTCTCGCGGTGTGGAACTGACGCAGTTCATGGGCTGGTGTGTCTGTTCGCCGACACGAGCCATGTTGCTGATGTGATTCGCTCGGACAAGTGGAAGCTGCATCGCTTTTTCAATCGCTTTGAACTGTACGACATGACTCAGGATGCAGCTGAATCGAACAATGTTGCCGATGGTCATCCTGATGTTATCAAGTCGCTAGGATCAAAGATGGATGCATGGGTCGATTCGATCGGCATCGCAGTCAGTCACCAGCCCGCTCCGGCGAAGTACCACGCAAGTTCACCGCGAATCGGTTCTTGAAAGACCTCGCGATACGCACCGTTGATGTCTCGGAGGTTGGACTTTGAAATTGTGTTCATCGATCACTTGAACCCAGCAAAGTATAAATAGAACTCTACGGACCCCCCCTTGCCTATGGCAGCAAAAATGGTGGAGCATGGCGATAGGTAGAGAATCGCTACGTGAAGGATTACCTTCTGGCCGTCGCCCATATCAAACCCAGATGTCACCCGAGGAAGTTTCTGAGCCGTTTGATTCGATGTCTTCAGGATCGGGGATAGCTTGCAGGATGTCTCGGTAGGCGACGAAGCAATTGCCGACGTTGTGACACCAACGAATTGAGCGATGTTGCCTATAACTGCCATGGGCGATTCGTAACACACTGTCTTCGACTCGCAGTATTTTCGGACGCTCTTCGTCATTGCTCAGTGCCGCCAACAAATCAATGTCACGATGTTTGTTCAGCGTGCCAATCAATTCAGGCAGTCGCGTTTGATTCGTGACGAGATGATCATCGTCAGTGAAGGTGACGATCGGCGTTTCGCCGGCGTCGAGCAGTCGGTTTCGGCCTGCGGATAGTCCAATGTCGAATGGAGTAATGATGACGTTGTCGACCATCGCGGCTTCATCGGGGCACACAGCCGAAAATCGCATCGCGGGCTTGCCGTCGTCGAGGACATGGATCAGCCGACGGTCATCGCCATAGTGGTCGTAGATGCTGCGGACGAGTGCCGCGCAGCAATGCGGACGATGAATCGTCTTGATGCAGAAAGTGGCTTGATTACGCATGGACAATTTGACCTCCTGGATAACGCATCGAATGGAAGCCGTGTTTGCGGAGTCCCATCGCACGGAACTTCCATCTTTCACGCAGGTCGCGGTAACCGGTGCCGGCGACGTGTGCGTGGACGACTGAAAAATCCGTGGCGACTGCGATTTGTAGCTTTGCAAGGTGACTCGCCCGGTAGAAGAACTCCCAATGCTCGTAGGTTTTTAGAGCCTCATCCCAACGCAGCGTCGCGATCGTTTCCTTGCGAGCGAGGAACGCGTTGCTGACCATGTCACACCAGGCGAGAGTGCCAACTCGTTTCTTTTCGCCGCGATGCATCCAGATGCGTTTGCCGTTCATCAGCGGCGATAGCATCATCGGACGACCACCACCGCCCTGGCGAACAGCGAGGATGTCGAGTTCATGCGTGGCGAAGTACTGGCAAACACGGTCGATGTGAAAGCCGGCTGTGACAACGTGGTCGTCGTCAAGCAGAAAGATGTACTCGGTCTCCGCCGCGTCAATCGCAGCGTTGCGTCAGACCTCCCCGAAACCAACCCTCTTCATAACCATTCTCTGTTTTGTGAAAGGCGTAAATCACTTCTGCACAACGACTTGCAATTTTCCGAGTCCGTTTCGGTGTCGAAAGCGGAACGAACGGTTTACTGAATTTTGAGCCAAACGGGAGGGAGGTGGAGAGCGTTATCGCAGGCTCGGAATGGCTATTCGTGGACCGGCCACATCAGGGTCTACACAACGACTTGATTCAAATGCCATCACCGACAAAGCGGTTCAATTCTGACGCGACTGTCGAAATCATTCGAATGTGCGACATTCGCCGAAAACAGCGACTAGGCGAATTGTTTGAAAGCTATTCCCGAAAAGCATGTTAGCGTTGTCACTGGTGAGCTGGTTCCGACTTTCAACTTAGCATCGTGCGGAAGATAACTGTCGGAGCGCAGTTCTTGCTCAGGGCGTTAACATGAGCACGAAATACGCATCAGAAGAATACGAGTTCGCCGGAGGGGTAATGAGTGGTCTTACCTACGGTTTCGACGGTAACCCAGTCCGCATACCATAGCCAGACCGCCAAATGTCGCGAAAGACGTAAGCTCAGGCGCAGCCGCCGCATTCGGCACCGTCAATACACCCGAGATCGCATAAAATGAAAACAATTCTCCGGCGAGACCAATCGTATAATTAAAATACAATCCCTCGACAACCCTGTGGGGGTCCCCTACCACATAATACGGCGGAAAATTCACCTGATCCCCCACAGCGCCCGCGTGCTCGAAGTGACCATATCCGTCCGTGCCCGTAGCCACATAGACGTCACCGATTAAAAGTCCTAACTCGTCGTAGCTTATCGGGCTGAGCAGGGAGTTGTCCCAAAAATCCGTATTGGAGGTCGCAATCAGCTCGCCGTGCGTGTTATATATTGGCGCGCTTAAATCACTGTCTTGGGTAAATGTGTTATCACGCGCAAGCACATACTCAGCAGCATTCACGATCGCACGCCAGCCGGTGTTTAAAGCCGCCAGATCAGGACTCGACGCTGCCTGGTCAGACACAAAATTATTATAAGCTTCGATGTGAGGGGACTCCGCACCCCTTACTCCAGATGTTACGAATGCGATTCGATAAGAAGCGCCAGGACTCAAATCCGAAGGAAGCATAACGCCTGCGGAAAGCTCAGAACTGGCAAAAAAAATCGCTAGGATCATTGCCGACATAACCAACATTCGTAGTTTCATTTTTTTAAAATTTGCAAGCAGGGAAGTGACAGAAGCGATATTCGTGCGAGTAAACTGCGTTCGCACTCGGGGAGACCGCATCTCTATGAGAAAATGCCGCAATGAAACACGGCAGTCTCTGATGCTTTCAAGCGTCGGGATTGCGAACGTCCTTTCATCATGGAAGCAGAAATCGTTCTTTTATCGAGATCAGATCTACAACGGAAAGACTAGTGAGATTATGGTGTGCGGAAGAAACCGCCGTCAAGTCTTCAACCCGAAATATTGATTTGTACTGAACGTAAACCGTTCGGAAGCGGTTGCCCACTCCGGAGCGACCCCCTTCATAACCATTCTCTGTTTGGTGAAACGCGTAAGTGCAATGGCTACAAGTGTTTAGCGATTCAGCGTCCGTTTCGGTGGGTGAAATCGGAACGAACGGTTTACGAACTTGAAAGCACTTGGCGGCTGACATCTTGGGCCAGATTGCTTTCAGCTCAGCCGTCGAGTACGAATTTGAGTAGATCAGCTACCGCGATTCGCTGAGCCCAACGATCGCTTGGGGACACAGATCATTCCTGAGAAATACAGTCGCCCCAACAGTAAGTCATCAGCCCTTTCCGCTAACGGGGCCTCTCGCCAATCCTACCCACTTGGTGTCCCCGTTCGGTGTCCCCGTTCGGGACTCCGCCAGCAATCGCCCACGAACCACTAGAGTGGTTTAAATAGACCAAGGTGTGCCATTCGCCCACTTAGTGACTTTTGCGTAAAGTGACAACCCGCAAGTCTGGTTGGTGCCCCAGATTTCGGGTATGGTAGCTAGCCGAACGAATTGTTTGTCGTTACCCACACAGGCTGTGTGATGGTTTAAGAGTGGATGGATCGCAAACTTTTTTGGAAACCGCAGAGTCATCAAGCCAACATGAATATGCACTCCTTGAGCTGGACAGCCCGGGCTTGGCTGTTTTATTTCGCCTTCCAGCCCATCATGGCCATGTCTGCAGAACAAACATCAGCCAAGCAAACCGTCGAGCAGCAAAAAGCTAGCATTCCTAGTCATATCGCGGAGCAGGCACTGGTCAAGCAGCTACCCCTGTCGTCGATCAAACGCCTTGGGGATAGCTGGGTGGCCTGTATAGACCAGGCTGGTAGCGAAGTCTGTATTGTGCTGGGAAAACATACCACCGCGGCTCCAGCGCCTGCCTCAAGTCCAGCCGAGCAGAGCTTGAATGGCCTCCGCGCCGGTGATCGCTTGGTCGTTCACAAATATGGGCAGTTGGCCTATGAAACGACGGTGGATACGACTGCGATGCAAGCCTCGCCGCAGCAAACGCTGGAAATCGCCGATGTGGGCTATTTGACCTCGGCCCAAAATGGCAGTCTGAGCTTTTATCCACATCGCAGTTGTCAAGCTCGAATCACCGTCTATAGTCGCGGGATGGTACGTACGCTCGATCGTTTGCCACGTTATCAACGCGAAGGTGAGCGCATCATACGCACCAAAGACGTTAGCTTGGTTAAAGAATATATTGATTCGCACGCCGACGAGTCGTTTGTAGTGTTGGTAACGGTACCAAGCCAATGCGAACCATGCCGCCATATGGATGAAGTACTCACCAGCGAAGCAACAGCGGAGCCTAGCCTGCCGGAGGTTAAGACCTTCATTTTGGAATATTTCACGTTCGAAGATGCGGAGCGAGAGTTGTTGGGACCCCATGCGTTATTTCCAACCACGCTCGTGTTTGGCCCTGCTCCGCCCACCAAGCGCATGTCACCTTCGTTCCTGTATGGTCAATCGACCGGCGCACCACTTGAGCAACATACGCGGACAGTGCGCGAGCACTTCAAGAGGGGCGCTCCGTTGGGTATCGCGCGTGGTCTACTTTCGCGCGAGTCGCTCAACCGACTAATTGGGCTGGGACGCAAACAGCCCTAGTGAGCCGCTTGTTTCGCACCTGAGACGAGCCAATGCCATTCGGCTGGCCGGTGGGCAAGACAACTTTTCGGACTGCTTGCGGGAGGCGTCTCAGCATCTGATTTACAGATCTGGCTGATCGTTACGGGGCGTTCAGAGACCCGACGCAGGTATGCATCAGTCCTTGAGCGCATAGTGCTTGAGTTGTCCGCATTCTGCACAACGAAAAACGGTAATCGGAATCTGGGCTGACGATTCCAGTTTGAGGTTGCCGACCAGCGTCTTTTCGCTTGCGTTGCCAGGATGCCATACACTTTGGATTATTTGAGCATAGTGGTCTGGCTCAAAGCCTTTAATCATCTCAATCTTACAATCCGCACAGTGTGGAGTATTCATTGCTGATCCTTTTTCGAGTCGAGGGGAATTAAGTGTCGCTAAAAAAGAGCGGCGGAATTTCAGTGAATTCAGGGCGCGAAGGCTACGGTGTTTGTTGCGATCAGTGCCGCGACTTTCACTACCATGGTCCAATGCACGGCCATCGTGAAGCACATTGCTGGAATCCGGATTCGTTGTTTCACCGGAGCCTCCGTCCGCAGCGAGGCAAGTTGCACGATCCAATGGAAAAGCCCCGTCTTCGGACGAGGCTTTTGCGGTTCGTGAATCTCGTTCGAAGCACCTACTTGCGCAGGTGATCGATCAAATACTCGGTCGAGTCCTTATACTCGGAGTCTGTCACCCCAGGAGTGACCAGGACGACGTCGACACCAACCTCCTTCAGTCGTTCTGCCAGCTTCACGCCCATGATACCCGAGTGAGTTGGATCTTTGGGAGAACCTCCCACCACCGGAACTTCGCCACCATAAAATAAACCGATCGGCGGGTCGTCTTTGGAGACGTGCTCGATCGGCGAATACTCTTTGATCCAAGGTAAGACCGATTCCCGATTTTCGATCAACGCCTGGAATCCGCTGAGGCCGAATGCGTGCGCACCATAGCCGTAGTTGGGCATCCACTCTCGCAGCTCTTTCGGATCGAGTGAAACCTGGGCTCCGTTTACTGCAGCACAGAAGAGACGTGTCGACTCCCGCGCGATCGGATCTTCGCTGTCTGGTTTGGCCATGTCATCCTTAAATGCTAGCCAGAGCGAGGAACACGCCCCTGCCGATCCACCGGTCGCGCCGATCTTCTCCTTGTCAATGTTCCATTCTGATGCTTTAGAGCGAACAAACTGGAGTGCCCTCGCCGCGTCCTCCAACGGAGCGCGCACCGGCGGTTCCACTTTCTCCTCCACGGCGTTCGTCACATAGCGGTAATTGATGGCAACAACCGAGATGCCATTGTCGAGAAAAGCCTTGGGATCGGTCTTTTTGTCGCCGCCTCGCCAACCGCCGCCGTGAATGTAGAAAACGACTGGGGTCGGTGTTGCAGACTGCGCTTGATAGAAATCGAGAACTTGTCGCGGATGTTCGCCGTACGGCACGTTCTCTAACTGCTTCGTATCTTCGGCTTGCACTTGCTGCACAAACAACAGCAGGCCAAGTGACAGTAACATTCGTTTCATCAGGTGGGCTCCTTCAAAAGGCTAATTGGATGGCAAAGAGATCATTGTGCCAGATCCGGTCCATGCATTCCATCAGACACGGCCGTTATAGTGAAGGATACCGAGAACTGCTTTGCACCAATTCGCATGGCTGCAATCAGGAAGTCGAATCCTGGACCGACGTATTTGGAATTGAGGAACGATACAAAGCAAAATGCTGCGCCGAAAACGACGGCAAAGCCTGGCTTCAACATGTAATCGAGGAATCGGCCAACTATGGGCGATCCGTCGATGAGATGCTGACCGAAATAGAACGCGCTGCAATCCGCGCACCGTATGATAGCGCCAATTTTCTCAAGCGACCGTTCTTGAAAGCTTGCAAAGACGCGGGTGTTCTGCGGTGACCTTCGCACGCTGTTGGTTGCGATGGCACGATGCGGAGACGTACCGGGATGACCTCGACGGGAATCCTAGAGAGTCCGGAGGCGCGAGAGAAATTCTACTATGAACACCTTGAGTCGAAGGAAAAATGAACCAGTGGGTTACGAATTGCCTCTTTACTCCTCAGTACACCTGGGGCTGTGAGATTTGGGAGACTACTGGCGCATTGCAAAAGATGGAAGCTTGGAGATACTCGACTCAGATGGAAAGACCGTTACTTCAAAATATGTCGGCGTCCAAATGTCTAATGGTGTCTACGCAATTGGGGGATTAACGCATGCTCCACGGGCACATATGTGGTGGTTCGAGTTGCCAATAGGCGATGGCGCAAAGCGCTGAAGCACTTTCTCGCCTCCGTGGTATACCCCTATTTCCCGTACTAGGGATTATGAGAAAGTGGTTTAGGTATCGAAAACGCAACTGCGTTGCCGTAGTGCCGCTGTAGCGATAGGGGCGAATCGGCGAGCGAACTCCCACGTGGTCAGTGAGCTCTGGGTATCCAGCTCGCGTGGCAGTCTAGGCAATCTTTCGAAACCAGATTCCGGACACCGGAACAAACCCCGCTGTTAACCCGTTCCGACCCCGCGACCAGAGAGCGCGAGAGTCTTGGGTGAATTCGGGGTGGAGCCAGCGGTCCGGTGCCATCGCCAAATCGCACGTCCGCGCTCTCTGAATCCTGAACTGGTCAAAAACCCAGCGAAAACCGCTATAGAAACGCAAAACGCCGAGGCAAATTGCTTTCGGCGTTTTGTGTTAACTGGGTTGTCGTCGCAATTCCGCGATGGAAATGAGCTCCCCGAGGCGGTCTCAACTCGATTCATCCTTCATTGAACGCGGGGCCTTATGTATCAAGAGGTTACGTCAAACGCCTGTCGTCGTTCTTCACCCTTGGACCGCCCATTTCGACGAAAAACCGAAGCCAAAGTCGGTCCCTAAAGAACGCCCTGACGGCATGAAACTGGCCCGGCATTATCAGGCGTTGCTCGACTCCGGGAAGTTCGAAAGCCGAGCGGCACTGGCCGGCCATCTGGGTGTCAGCCGGGCACGGGTGACACAGGTGCTTGCGAGACTCAAGGAGTAATGCAAGCCGGGTGGCTCAATGCAGTTTGTGATTGATTGTTTCGCTCAATTGGTACATAATACCTCCATAAATACTTTTGTGGCGGGCTTTTGTAACGGGATGGCAATGAACGAAGCAGAGAGACAGGCAAGGCAGGCTTTTGAGCAGCACGGCGGGGTGCTGAGGATGTCCGACGCGCTACGCGCTGGCGTCCATCGCCGTACCCTGTATGCCATGCGCGACTCTGGCCAGATCGAGGTACTTGCACGCGGCCTGTATCGCCTCTCGGACGCTCAACCGCTTGGGCACCCTGACCTTGTTACCGTCTGCGCCAAAATCCCCCGGGCAGTGGTCTGTCTTGTCTCCGCACTTGCATTCCACGATCTCACCACCCA
>JBGSJT010000418.1:0-3489 GCA_041741715.1 Pirellulaceae bacterium
CACTGCCAAAGCGTCTCCGCATGACGCTTCAGGAACTTGTGCCAAGTGTCCGGGTGGTCGCCCGGCGTCGGCGCGAAGCCTGCCGCCACGATCACGTTCTTCACCGTCTGGCGAGAAACGTGAACGCCCATGCGTCGCAGCTCCTGTAGAATCTTCGTGTAGCCGAAGCCAGTCTCTTTGCGAATGCGGATGATCGTGTCGCGAACGTCTTCGTCGAGCTTCGGTCGCCCGCTGCCACGCTTCGCAGTCCGCTTGGTGGGCTTGGGCGCATCGTCCTCCATGCTCCGCACCCATTTGCGAAACGTCGAATACGAAACGATCGACATCACGTCCTTAATCTTCCCACCCAGCTTCATGCCGTGCTTCACAAGCGTTCGCTTCTCGCGATCCTCGAGAATGACTCGCTTGGGCAATTTGGACCGAAGAATCTCGTTCTCTGCCTTCAGGAAGCGGATTTGCTGAGCAAGCTGTTGTCGAGTCAGCGACGCCAACAGCGTCAGGAGTGGGTGTATAATGTTGATCATCGTGGCTAAAAAACGCTTGCGAAAACGTTAAAAATCGGGGTGGCGAGGTTTTTTTACCCCGCTCAAATATCGAGCCTACGAAGCGATTCGATTCCCACCATCCGTATTGCTCATCGTCGAGCGTTTTTGCTGCAGTATCTCGCCGGGTCGGCTTCCGCGATGCGGACAATCGCCACGTCTTGTCGCCGTCGCAGAGTGGCCCGCCGGATGTCGCGAGCTGTTAAGCAGCGGCCAGCAAGTTCGATCCGAGTCACACACGGACTCCATCAAGATCGAACGTGACCTACGAACGAGAGAAGTTTTGGCCGTGCCAAAGTCCGAACCCGTCACACACGATCGGCGGCAGACCGAAACGGACTCTGAACCCGCAAAGCGTTGCCATCTCTGAACTTAACGACGAGAGAAGTTTTTGCGTTTGTAACGAAGAGGGTTGTGTACGGGGAGACAGCTGGCGTCTCATTTCCGCGGATTGCAGCCGTGGGCCAAACTATCATTTCATGAAAATCGCCTCTCAATGCGATAACGCTAGGGGATCGCGATTCGGTAAACTTGTTTCCAGCCGGACAGTGCTACTATAAGAAAGACGGCCGTCCACATGGCTGTCGCTAACGCCCAGGTAAAACGGACAGTAAAACAGTCCTGCGTGAGAATTGGGGGAGCTACAGATGCGGTATTGAACTAACCGATTCCAACTTGAGCCCGCCCGATCGCTCTTTTGCTGATTGATCTGTGGCTCAGTTAGCTTCGGCGGTTACGCCAGCTTCGACCGGATACTTCGGCATGTAAGAGATCGTTAGGTACCGACGGAGGCTGCGTTCTCCGATGAGGGGGAAGTAAAAATCAGGTTGTGGGTTCATGACGTCCACGACTGCGGTACGCCCATCGTCTAAGCGTATTTCGTTCCAAGAGTGTCCCCCGGAATTCTTCACAGTTCCGTAGTTGCCGCGGACTAGTCTCGCCTTCAGTCCCGCCTCGTCTGCCATCAATTTGAATAGCAACGCTCGGTGGCGGCATACGCCAGCGCCACAGTATCCGTTGACGTCGCCGAGAAGCACTTCGCGTGATACAAATCCTCTAGCGAGATCGCTGCTGCGTTGTTCGCATACCCCACGCCCCTCCGGAGGTGTAAAGTAGGAATCAATGTAGCGTGCGATACGTGTTGCACGATCGATCGTGTCCAGCTTCTGTAGTTCTTCGGATGCAGCATAGCTGAGATGTTTGCGTAGCCGTGCGTCAATCTTGCGATCGACCTTCAGTATCTCTCGCGATGAGACGGCATATCCGAACTCATCCACCTGCATGCCACGCCCACCGTCCAAGAACCCGTTTGGAATTGGCGTGTTTTCATCTAGTTGGTGGCGGTTACTGTAAATCGCCGTTGCTTCCCGTGCTGACTCTTCGACAAATGCCTGCCCCGGTGTACCCTCTTTCAGACCGAATAAGTCCAAGTCCAAAAACAGGTCACTACTGACATTTCCTGCTTGATGCACTTCGACGCAAAGAACGTTGTTCCCATCCACAAGAACGTCGCTCGGAAACTCGACTTGTTGGTAGAGCCTTTCCTCGAACCCATCCATTCGTTTCAAAGTGGCCGTGTTTGCATCAAAAGGCCCCGAAGGCAAGTTGATTCTAAATAGCTCACGATCGTTTAGGAATGCAACGCATCCATCGTCCACACGCAATTTGACGATGAATCGAGTCAACAACTTGGCATCTTGAACGTCGAAGCTAGTACGAAAGTAAGTTGTGATCGGCACCTGACTGGTGGGAGGCGGAGAAAACACTTCCGTTGTGATATCCGGTTCGCCAAACCCCAACGGTGACTTCCCCATTCGCCATGAGCTGTCATCGAAATCCAGCGACGTCCAGCCCCGTACGGCCGAAACGGTTTGCGCGAAATGCCAGACCTGTTCACGCCCATCGATTAGTTGACCCTTCGCAACACTTCCACAACCGCAACAAGCTATGAGAATCAGGCGAATTGTCATTTTGTAAAGCATAATTAACTCTTTCAGGACTTGAGCCCGCAGCAGCAGACTGCAACCAGTTTCCATTAAGCAAGAAGCCTGTGTGCCTCAACTATAGGCGAACTCAGTGTCCCATCTGTGAAATTAGCTCAGCGAATGCGTTGGCAACTGCACTTCATCTTCGAAACAACTAGTTTTCAACAAATCTGAAACACTGTC
This sequence comes from Pirellulaceae bacterium, assembly GCA_041741715.1. Classification (GTDB taxonomy): domain Bacteria; phylum Planctomycetota; class Planctomycetia; order Pirellulales; family Pirellulaceae; genus Aureliella. The sequence goes on from JBGSJT010000418.1 coordinate 2,711, forward strand.
GCAATGCTACGAATCCGCCGCGGGTCTCTTCCGGACTTGCTACTCATTTCCTTTTTGCAGTTTTAAATTCTATCGCATGGTAAAGTTATCTCTTTTCAGATGCAAGAATGGAACTTGGCGACAGGCAAGGGACATCGGGAACTCAAGCTGAAGTGAAAGCCCCAAACACGGGAAATGGTGGTCTGGCCTCTGGTAGCAGTGACGACTGATGCGTCAACTATGTGCCATTCGTTTGTCACGCCGGAGCAGGGAATATCCCCGTCACTAGTGTCGATCGTTGCCAGAACTTGGAGCAAAGCGTACCTTCATAATCCGAGCAACTAACGAGTTTTTCGGGACAACCAAAGTTCCGCAAACGCTTCTAGGCAGTAGAGTCAGACGGCGTGATTCACTCGAGCGCTAACTATGGCGGATGCCAATTCAGCTTGGTCTCGTCCAGATGAGCAGGCTAACAATTTGGGCGCCGATTGTTGCAGATGGTCTCATCCCAGGTTTGGTGAGGCGCATGTTCGCCTGTCGGATCTGCGATTCGCGGACTCTGTGATCCAAATCGACTAACTTGAGTTGATATGTTATTCGTGCTAATTCACTGTTGGTAGGCGAGAAATCGCCGGTCGTCAGTTTTTCGTAACGTGGTTCTGGAATTCCCCAGAAAAAGTTGACAGTGGGTCTGTGTTAACGAAGGGGTAAAACTTTACGGTTGGAAAGAACTCGCTCTGAAATCACCAACAAAGGCAGATATTGAAATCGGCCATCTCTGTCACCATTAGTCGCTCGCC
>JBGSJT010000419.1:0-8370 GCA_041741715.1 Pirellulaceae bacterium
TGCCAAACGTGTTCCAGTGTCGTCCGTCAAATGAACTCTTCCCGTCCCTGATATTCCTTTCCCGTAGTCACGCCAGCCAGTCGCGATCAGGGGGGAGCCACGATATGTGGCAGCAAGCTCAATGGATTCGATCATCTGCGCACCGACGGTGTGATCCATTGCCCATCGTCCCGCTGCGGCCCAGGTAGCATCCACGTCCCCTGTGGCCGTAAAGCGAACCATCAAACCGTCGCTTTTCCAATTCGCATTGGTCTCTGGCTGGTAGCTGCCGATCCAATAGATATTGCCCGCCGAGTCGCGATACAATCCACGGCTAAACACGTTTTCGTCTACGGGGTACTGCACGACTCCCATTTCACCAAACGATTCATCCAGTTTGCCATCAGACGTGATGCGCGCGATGACCATTCTTGAACCACGCAGCTCGATCCACGTTTGTTCAACCAATAGTCCTCCTTCCAATGTGGGACGAACAAACAAGTCTAGCGAGTAGCGGCCTTTCGGAACTTGGTACTCAGTGGAACCAGCAACGCCAAAATTGGAATCCAGCAGCATGTCGCTGGTGTACTTTTCAATGACGTAGGTGCGGTGAGTGGCTCCGTCGACCATTGACACCGTGAAGTACGCATTCCCTGCTGGTGAAAAATACATGCGTTGAAGATAGGGGGCGGCTATCGATCGGACTCCCTCCTCCCCAAAAGTTTCGTCGGGCGATCCGTCTGCAAGCAGTCGTACGATCACACTATACGAAGTGCTCGATTGCACCCGAGAACCGTAGAGCAGGATCTTCCCGGCTGGATCGATTGTTAGTTGAGGCTGAATCACAACTGGCAAGCGCACCTTCCCCTGGTTTCCGAAGGTCAAATCGAACGCACCAGCGTTGGTATACCGCGTCAGAATAGATTCCTGATTCTCACGTTCAAGCAGAAGAAAGCCCCCGTCAGGATGCGCGATTGCATCCCAGCGAAGTCCTCCACCCAGTCTCAAAATACCCTGATCGCCAAAGCTTAGGTCCAGATGACCGTCGCTGTCAAAAGCCACGAAGCTGGAATTGTTTTCGTGAGTGGTTCTAACGATGAGATTGCCGTTTGATATCCGGAACGCATTTACAAGCGCTTCTGCATGGTCGCGATCGAACCACTCTACTTTACCGCCTACTCCAAAATCACCGACCGGCTGACCTGCTCCATCTATCTTCGAAAACCCCAGCGCATAGCCGCTCCCCGATTGAATCGACTCAAAAACTAACTGGGATCCATCTGGATTTTCGATAGCCCCCGCTACGAAATCGGGACGATTGGCGATCTCGAATGAGTCTTCGAACCGACCGGTATTCTCAAAGCTCGTATCCACATCGCCAAACGCAAGGCACAGACGTGGGTCGAGTTTCTCGAGGGTTGGCCTTCTAAAACAGTTTTTCACAGAGTCAATCCCCAACTATCGGCGAGACTGCAACCAGTCGTGCAGCTTCGTCATGGACTACGCAACACGCAAGCCGATGCCAACAATAGCCGGTCAGCTTGACTACGGGCCAAACAAGCAATGACAATTGCGATACCAATTGTAATCATCTCTTGCCCGGGAAGCCGATGCGATAAGTGAAATCGTCTCTAGGCTGTCCCTCTGGTAATCTATGGGCAAAACCAATATTTATGGGAAAAACCGACAAAATTGCTAATTCTTTAAGGATTTGCCGGTCTAGTCTAGGAGTTAGCCGGTTAAGAATATTGCCTATATTGCACGTGAAGACGTCGATTTAGGTCGAGCCCTATACGGGGGATCTGACACTCCCGGAAGTTTAATGAATTACAGTGGATTAACTGTGTCCCCACAGTCTCAGACAACTTCATAGGTTTGAATCGTTAATATTCTGCGCGGCTCCCTTGACTTAACTTCATCTATGCAACTGACTCTACCGCGATTGGCAATTTCAACGGCGTTGATCACTGTTTGCCTTTGGTCGCGATCGTGGCCTAGTGATCCGCCCTCAGTTCCGGCTACTCACGGAGTTCAGATTTCAACGCAGAGCGCCACCCCGTCGGTTGTAGCGGCAACGGCTGAGACTCCTCAGCAGGAGCCCGCAGCGCTAGTTGAGCGTCGCTCGATACTACGACCGATGATTTTCCGCGTTTGATGGATTCGCAGCTTGCCAGCTCGATCGATTCTAATCTGTCTCCCGTAGCGGGCACTCGAGGTACACGGCGGGGTGGAGTGGCGCGTTGGCCTGGGAAAGTGGCGGCGGGGCAAGTCAGCTCCGATATGGTGATGTCGATTGACATCTGTGCCACCGTGCTCCAGGCCGCAGGGGTGACGCCTCCTGTACCGCTGCATGGTATGAGCCTGTTTGACCCTGCGTTGTCCCAAGGGGAGTGGAAGACTGGCGCAGTCGCGTGATTGAAGACAAAGGAGTGACCGATGAGTTCCGTGCCGTCGGAGTATTTCCCACGCAATGCCCTGTCGCTACTGTTGATGAATGGGTTGAAGCCCATGGCCAGGAGTACGATTTCAATAAGGTTGGATGGCCCGCCTGGTATCCGACACGCACACTTCAGGAGTGGCAAAAAGCGAGAGAGACTTGGGAGCCATGGGTTTTTCGATCGGCCGATGATCCCATGCAGCGCCCCAATATGGCTCATGCATCGAACAGGAAGAAAGCCAAGGCTGGGCGTTAACTAAGCATCGTGCGAAAAATTACTGTCGCAACAATCGTAACCCGCTGCGTCAGCAAGGAGGGGTAGTCCTAAATTTCTCGTCCTTGCTGACGCGGCGGGTTATGATAACCAACAACTTGCGACAGTTGTTTCCCGAACGATGCTAACCTTGCATAACCGCGCGACTATTGACTTCAATATCAGCTCGAAGCGCAGCGTGTGGGTCGCGATCTTCCGTGGTTTCGATGACCGCGCGCCCGCAATTAAGGAACCCACTCGCTGGCGCGTCGAGCTGATAGTGCAATGGACCAATCCAACAATTTTTGAAAGTGTCACCCATGAAAACTAAAACGAATGTCTGGTTGCAGTGTGTGATGGCAATAGTGACCTTGCCTGCCTTCCTGCATGCGCAAGTCGATCAAACCAGAACGGCGGGCTCCGATTCGGAGTTGCGCAGCTGGCTTGAGAATATGTCATGGCACCATCGATACAGTGTTTCGGAAATGGCGCAAGTAACGGGGTTGAGGGAGGAACAGCTTACTGAGCAGCTTGCCAGATTCGAAATCTCAGACAATACTCGACCAACGCGTCCAACCGATCGTTTATTTATCCTGCCCTATCCCGGTGGTAGACATCCACGGATCGGTTTCTTGGAGGGCGCGGTAGATCCACAGCGCGAGACAAAACTGAGTGCCTTTGCCCCATGGGATGAAACGAGCTACGCGGTGCTCGATGTCCCTGAAGCGATTTGGTCCAATCTTGGTTTGACCTATCTGGCGCACACCCATATCGACACGGTCTGGACCAAACAACAGGTTAGCTTGCCAAAGCAAGAGTGGAAGATCGTGGACGGAAATTACGAAATGGTACGGTCGCTTCCGAATGGAATCGAATTTGGAGTGAAGGTGATCCCGTTGGCGGATAATCTGCGCATGAAAATGTGGCTCACCAATCGCACCAACGAGCGACTGACGGATCTACGAGTGCAGAACTGCGTTATGCTCAAAGGGATGCGGGACTTTGACCAGCAGAGTAACGACAACAAACGATTTTCGGACGGTTACGCTGCGGTTCATTCCACCGACGCAGCGCGTTGGATGATCACGGGCTGGGATCCGCTGCATCGCAATTGGGGGAATGAGCGCTGCCCTTGTCTACACTCCGACCCCAAGTTTGCGGATTGCCCTCCAGGTGAGACAGTATGGCTGCGTGGTTGGTTCTCGTTCTATGAAGGGACCGACGTCGCGAGCGAGTTAGAGCGGATTGAAGCCACCGGCTGGCGGACTCATCCGTTGCATCACGTGACGGGCAACTTGGTAGGTAAGGTCGTCGATGCAGATTCAGGCGTCGCTTTGCCTTGCCGTTTATATGTGTGGGACGAGGACAATCGCACATACCATTTTGCACGTTCCACCGCTGTGGCTGGTTCTGCGGTCAGCTACGATCGTCAACTTGGAAAAACGACCAGCATCGAAAGGCATACGACACTCTCGGCTGATGGGTTCCAGCTCGATTTGCCGCCAGGTCGTTATCGCTTGCGGGCGCAACTGGGCAAGGAGTACTTACCGGATGAGACGACAGTGGAGGTCGGGGGGGAGCGTACGCATGTTACGCTACAGCTCAAGCGCTTCGATAACATGAATCAGCGTGGTTGGTACTCCGGTGACACCCATGTGCACCGCTCCGCCAGCGACTTGCCCAACGCCATGCTGGCCGAGGACCTGAACGTGGCGCTGCCGTTAAGTTACTGGGTACGCGACAGTCGTGAAACTCCGACGGGCAATGGTCAACTGATCGCCCCCATGCCCATTGAGATCGACCCCTTACATGTCTATTACCCGATCAATACCGAGTATGAGATTTTTACAATCGATGGACAACGGCATACGCAAGGTGCAGTCTTCGTGCTCAACCATCAACGGCCACTGGAACTGACCGCGCCACCGGTACGAGCGATTGCTTCGGCGGCGCGCGCTCAAGGGGCGCTCCTAGACTTGGATAAGCACTCGTGGAATTGGTCCGCCATGATCGTGCCAGTCATGCAAGTCGACCTGTTTGAATTGAGCAACAATCACCATTGGCGAACGCAATTTGGATTTCCAAAGTGGACACTCGAAACAGGTCCGCCTTCGTGGCCAGGGATTGAAACTGACCAAGTTGGTTTTACCGAACGTGGCTGGACCGAGTTTGGTTTTCAAACTTATTACGCTTGGTTCAATTGTGGCTTTCGCATGCGAGTGACCGCTGGGACTGCTTCTGGGGTCCACCCAGTGCCACTCGGACATGGTCGCGTCTACGTGCACTGCGGCGAACAGTTTAGCTACGCGAATTGGATAGAGAACCTGAATCGCGGGCATAGTTTCGTAACGCATGGCCCGCTGATGGACGTGCGCTTTAACAACGAATTGCCAGGACATACTTGGCACGCAGCGCCAGCCGAAAACTCCGTCAACATTACCGGTGAGATACGCTCCGCAAACATATTGGATCGCGTGGAGGTGGTATTCAACGGTGAGATTGTACAATCAATCCCCCCCCAGTCCCAACTCACGTCAGCGGGGAGCTATGTGACGACAGTTGACATGTCTGTCCCAGTGGGATCGAGCAGTTGTTGGCTAGCCTTGCGATGCTTTGAGCAAGCTCCTCCAGATGCGCCAGCAGGCAAGGTGATATTCGCGCATACCAACCCCGTGACCATTGATATCGAGGGGCAGCCACTGAAACCGCATCGTCGCGAAGTCGAGTATTTTCTTGATCGACTGCAGGCCGAATTGGTCAGAAACAAAGGAGTCCTTAGCCCAGAGGCGCTGGCCGAGTATGCGGAGGCGCAAGCTATTTATGAACGGATACTTATCACGGCTCAATAGAATTTCCTTCAATATCAGCTCGACGCGCCAGCGAGTGGGTCCCTCGTTTTTGGATCTCCGGATTTCAGGTTCTGCGGTTGATGTAAGCCTGCAACTACAGCAACCCACTCGCTGGCGAGTCGAGCTGGTATTCTCAGCGCAACTCGCGAGAAATGAGGTTTATCCGACCGAATCGCACGTAGGACACCACCCCGTATCATTTTTTTGCCGCATCATCTTTTTGTCGGTCGCGCTCAGTCCTGGCCGCTTCCGGGCCGGAACGTGGTAATTGGAACAGAGTAGAACCACTCTTCATCAGCGATTTTAGTTTGGCTTCATCGGCACCATCCTTAAGCCAGCCAAGCTTTACGAGAAAGGCATCCATTTTCAGTACAGTATCCAAGAAGGATTCGGGACTCTTGCTCTCATTGAAGAACCCGTGCGGTTGACCTTCGTAAATCCAAACTTCGGATTCCACTCCGACAGTTTTTAGGTCAGCGTCAAATTTCTTAGCGGTCGCCACGGGGACCAAGGGATCTTCCGAGCCAAAGAAAACGATCGTCGGTGGATCGTCTTTGGTGATATTGTGAGCCGGTGAGATTGCGGGAAACCATTGCCTGACGCGTTCGTGTCCGTAGCCCTCTGGACCATTGTCGTAAACTGGATTGAACAATAGCAATGCGTTCGCCTTGGAGCTGATCTGCGAATCTTTTTCTTCGGGCTCATCCAGCTCATCACATATGCCGGTTGTGGCCGCAACATGTCCACCCGCGGAACCACCTCCAGCGGCGATGCGTTGAGGATCGATCCCCAATCGCACTGCGTTTTTCCTGACCCAGCGGATGGCTGACTTTCCATCGGCCACACAAGCGTCTGGATCGGTTTGTTGACGACTCTTGACGCGGTAGTCCGCCACAAAGGTGACCATCCCCCGCGCCGCCAAGTATTTGGCATGTTGCTCAAATTGCGTAACCGATCCGCCATTCCAGCCACCTCCAAAGAAGAACACCACCGCTGGCCGCGACTCCTCGGTCGGCTTGTGTCCATCCGGATCGAAGCGATAGATCCACAGATCGTCTCCCGAAGCTTGTTTATAAACTTCCGCGGTCGCTGCCTCCTCGAAATCGTGTTTTTCCGTCTCTGCCCAAAGCGGGAGTGCGCTGGCAGTTGCGAGCAGTAGTGCTTGGAAGATAGGTTTCATGGGATTGATCTTACCATTGAGGAATCGATTTTTGGCCGTTGGCAGAGCGGACCGTTCCATCCTACACGATTCACTCTCTGTTCGCGTTGGCAGATTAAAGACGAAATGATATCGTTGTGCCACTTTCAATTTGCATACTGCTGACGAGATAAAGGCAATCTTAGATTGCGTCGTGTGTGGTTAGGGGGAAACGCTCCGCGAGGGTCAGATTGGTTTCGGGTTTCAGGTGTTTCATCTTTTTGCCGCACATCTTTTTGTCGGAGAATACTAGCTGATGATTGGGAGCGGATGGCTAAAACTAGCCAACTGGAGAGAAAAGACTACCACGCGCCGACAAAAAGATGTGCAGCAAAAAGATAAAACGCGGCTACTTGGGCTGCGATCCTGCCTTCTTTAACAACTCGGCCACATCGGACCAGAGTTGGTTGAAGGCTTTCTGCTGACTCTCCGGCAATTTGGCCAGTGCCTCCGCGTCGCGGATACTCGCTAGGTCTGTATCGCGTTGCCAATGCTCCATCATTTGTCGTGCGCGAGTTTGGTCTGCAGGTGTACCGTTTTCTAATTGGCTGTTGTGAGCGGCTAATTCCGCGCGGAGCCAATCATAGGCCAGTCGCCGCAGTCGCGTGCGCTCCTTGTCCTCCAACTCAGACGCATCTTCCCCTTGGCCTGCGGCGGCCAGTGTGGCAAAGCAAGCGGCGTTGTAACGGTGACTGTTCAGCTCGTCGGCCAACTTGGGGTCATTGGCGAAGGCATCAGCCGACAAGCCTGCCGCCGCATGCCAAAGTTTTTTGACGCGACACCAATCAGCCATTCCCAGCCGTTCTTCGTTGCTCGCGGGTGTGAAACTGCCGCTTTGGAAGTTGGCGAAATTGACTTGTGCGGCTGCGGTACGTTCCACCTTTGTTAAAGAATTTTGGAGATTTGTTTCATTCGGTTCGAGTTCGAGCGCCTTCTTGAGTCCGGAGATCGCCTCGTCAAATTGTCCATTTTCTGCTGAATAGTAAGCTAGGTTTCGAATCGGCGGCATGAAATTCGGATCAAGTTCGTGGGACTTCGTGTAACAAGCAATGGCCTCGTCGTCGTTTCCCACTTGATGATGCGCTAACCCCAGACTGTACTGAGCCCAGGCGTTGTACGGAGCGGCCGCAACGGACGCTTGGAACCAGCGCAATCGGTCAGCCTTCGCCGCCTCACCGTTATCACCATTGGTGATCCAGCCTAACGCTATCAGCAACTCCAATTTTCCGGGCCGACGAATGACCGCTGCCCGTAATAATTCGCGCCTCCGTTCCCGTCCGATCTCTTTTTGTTCGCCTAGATATTCGGCAAAGGTCGCTGGTTGTTGCAGCGCTTCGTCTTGACTGACTAACTGCAAGAATCTCGCCTGGTCGACGGCGACAATGGCGTCCCGTACCGTATCACGAAAGGGATCAGCATCCACGCGTTTGAGCAGAGCCAATACACCAGCCGCTTTGGGCGCATACGCTTCGAGATCTTCCCGCAGTTGGGGAGTGAACTTTGTGGGGTGTTGCGACATCAACCTTTCCCAGTCCCATATCCGATCGGGAGCCAACAGCCGATCCAGCGACAACACGATCCGATCCCGAATTGTGGAAACAGAGATCTGGATCGAGGCGTCGTCCAGCGAGATCGCATCGGGGTTAATCCCGAA
>JBGSJT010000420.1:0-3929 GCA_041741715.1 Pirellulaceae bacterium
TCACGACCAAACGGTCACCGCCCAAGATATCTCCGGAACGCCAGCCTATATGGCGCCGGAATCCGTGGGTGGCGGGCAGGACACTTTTGCTTGCGATTGGTACGCGGTGGGGGTCATGCTTTACGAAGCCCTTAGCGGGAAATTACCTTTCAGTGGTGACACGCTGCAGATCCTCTCCGACAAACGCTCGCAAGACGCACCACCATTGCCTGAGACGCTGCAGATTCCATCAGACCTTCGCGATGTATGTGGCAAGCTTTTAGCGCGAGATCCGGCGCATCGACCAGGTTACGATCTGCTACGAGAGTTACTGGGAATCGCAACCACCCGAGACATCGCGGATACGACGACTCAGGACGAAGTCCTACTTGGGCGCGAGTGGCACTTGGCTTCACTTCGAAGTCATTACGAATGGGTGCAAGCATCGTCCAAGCCAATTACTGTCTTCGTGTCGGGTAAGTCCGGTGAGGGTAAGTCGCTACTGGTCGAACGCTTCTTGGACAATCTTCGAGTGAATCAAGACATTACTCTTCTGGCTGGTCGTTGTTACGACCGCGAGTCGGTGCCGTTTAAAGCGTTGGACAGTCTGATCGATGCCTTGGCGAGTTATTTGCGAACGCTGGATCACATGAAGTTAGCCTTGATGTTGCCGGATGACATGGCCTTCTTGACGCAGGTGTTCCCTGTGTTCGGGCGAGTCGAGGTCGTTGCCCAAATCCCCGACCAGATGGTTTCCGGCCTGGATCAACAACAAGTCAGAAAGCGAGCTTTCGCAGCACTGCGGAAGCTGTTGGCACGTATTTGCAATCGAACACATCTCGTCCTGTTCTGCGACGATTTGCAATGGGGCGATGCGGATAGCGCTGAAGTCTTGTTTGATGTGCTGTCGGGAGATGATGCTCCGAAGCTCCTGTTTATTGGCAGTTTTCGAGCGGACGAGGCGGACGAAAGTCTGTTTCTTGTTGCCTGGAAGCGGTTTCAGCGGCAGTCCGATCGGAGAATCGAGACGGCCGATGTCACCATTGGCCCCTTAGGAGTGGAACATTGCACGGAATTGGTTAAGCAACGCCTGCGATCCGCTGATTCCCAACAATGCCTGAGGCTTGCCAAGGAGCTGTTTGAGGAAACCGGCGGAAACGCCTTCTTTTTGAGCGAGCTGCTGGAGTGCCTGGACACGGATAGTCGCAAACTCCGACGCATGCCGCTAGCTGAAGTTATTGCCAAGAAATTGTCGGAGCTGCCCGCTGAGGCATCTGAGCTGCTGCAAACCATTGCCGTGTCCGGACAAGCACTAGATGTCAAGGAGGTTGTGGAAGCGGCCGGTGGCAGCGCGACGTCGTTTGCGACCTTGACACACATGCGCAACCTACGGCTAGTGCGTTCGCTGGGAGAAGAAGCTAGCCCGCGCATTGATACCTATCACGATAAGATTCGCGAAACGATCTTGTCGCGACTTGACCAGCAAACTCGCCGCAACAAGCACCGCCATTTGTTAGAAGTGATTGAACGGGCTCCATCGGCCATGGAGCTTCGCGCCTACGATTTGACCTATCATGCCGATGCCTGTCTGGATCGGCCCCGAGCCTTCCGCTACGCCATGTTGGCTGCCAAGCAAGCGCGGCAGCAACTGGCTCCTGCGGTTGCAGCCCAACAGTTTGAGATTGCATACCGTAATTCTGCGCAATCGCTTGACCAACCTGGCGGCTTTGAACTCATGGAGGGCTACGTCGAATCGCTGCTGTTAATTGGCCGTTATGCGGATGCACAAACGCTTCTTGACGAAGCAAACGGTTGCACTTCAGACAAAATGGAATTGGCTCGTATTGCGGGGTTTAGGGGTGAAATCGCCTTCAAACTCGGGCAACCGCAGGTTGGACTTAAGCACTTAAAGCATGGACTCGCATTGGCTGGCGTTCGCGTTCCGATCAGTATCTTTGGCAGAATTTTTGATATCGGCTGGCAATTCGCAGCAGTCTCGTTGCGTTCGCTTCTGCCAAACCGCGGGAAATCAGCAGTTGGTTCGCCTGATGTTAAAGCCGCTTTCCGGCTTTTGTCGCAAATGGTAAAAGCGGGCGCGTTCGTCGACGGTACGGAGATGTTATGGAGTGGACTGAAGGGAATCAATCTTGCGCAAGGCTACCAGCCTTCGGCAGAGTTAGCATACTTTTACGCGATGTTTGGTGGAGCTTCGGCGGCCTTGGGGATCCATGGAATTGGAAATAACTACACCCAAAAAGCTCTGGAAATCTCCACCGGATTGAACGATGAATGGGGAGTCGGCCATGCGAAGATTTGGGCTGGAATCAATGCGTTTGCTCGAGCCGATTACCTTCGCTCAATTGAGTCGCTTGAGGTCGGCAGTTGTACTCTCATAAAAATGGGAGATGAATGGGAAGTTGACTTAGGCTTGTTCCACATGGCTTGCTCACTCTTCCAGCTAGGCCGCTTGGACGAAGCGATAGAAGCTGCCCATCGAGCCTTTGAACGCAGCCTAATATATCGAGACACGCGCACCCATTGCTCTCTCTATTTACTCTCGAAGGCCTCCGAAGGACGCATTGATTTCCAAGGCTACGAACGGCGATTGTTAAAAGCACCCGAAGATATCCTATCTAGCTGTAATCTCTACAAAGGCTCTGGCATTTGGCACCTTGCCAACGGGCGATTTGCAGAAGCGATCCGAGATGCGAATCTTGCCTGCGAGCTGCCACTCAAGAATCGTCTACCGAATTATCACTCAGCAGCAGGAGCGCCGGTCGCTCTGGCGGCTCGCCGGTGTTTCGCCGAGTCGCTGGATCGTGACTCTCCCCAGTTCGCGAGCGCAATTCGCAGTGCTCGCAAGCTCGCCGGCCGAGCAGTTACGATCGGTCGCTTCTTTCCTGTCGAACTCGCCTTCGCGCTACGCGAGTGTGGCGAAGTATTCCGTTTGACCGGGAAGCACGCTAAAGCATTGAAGTGTTTTGAAAGAAGTATTCGGGTAGCAGAAAAGCAATCCGCTGTTTTCGAAGTTGCGAAATCGAAACTTTCTCGAGCCAAATTGCTGGTGATCCTTCAGCGTCCCGATGCCGCGACAGCGTTGCAAAAAGCCGAAGACGAAATGAAGCGATTTTCGGCGATGATTGACGCAGGTCTCCAAAAAGCCACCGCACTTCAGACCGAAGGTTCCGTGGGTAGTTGATCCACAGCGACCCGAACCCCCAGACTTTCTCGGAGGTCGCTTAACAGGGGCCCCTCGTTCAGCACTGAAACACAATTGCTTTGGCTGGTGATTCTCGCCAGAATAATAGGGTAGGGTAGGTCGGCGTCTACAACTCAATTGAAATTTCGGATAAGTAACCTTGAACTCGCCCGACAAAGCACTGCCCGATCCGAATCAAGAACCTTCCGCAGGGCAAACCTCGATCGAATTTGAGGCTGTGTCCCTCCGGCTCGATTCGCTGCTATCTCAAGGAGATTCGCCGGACATCAACGAGCTGCTCAAGCAAATCGAACGTATGCCCAAAGAGCAGCGGCGATTTCTCCTCGCAAAGTTCAGCTCTCTCAGTAAGGTCGCTACCGATTCATCCGAAAAGCAGTCGTCGCACGATTCTAAACTGGATCGCAGTCGGGTCGCCCGTCGCTTGCTCTCCGATTCGCTGATTGATAGCGCGGCAACTCGTGACACCGACGCGGAGCCGGCAACGGCCGAATTCAGTCGGCCGGGGCAGCGACTGGGCAACTACACGTTGATCAGCGAATTAGGCAAGGGTGGCATGGGTGTGGTCTACCGCGCTCGGCACCATGAGCGAGGTGAGGTGGTAGCCCTGAAAGTCCTTCCCAACGTGGACGGCGCGAGCCTGCATCGCTTCAAACGTGAGTTTCGTTCGTTGGCCGATATCAGCCATCCGAATTTGGTCGGGCTGAGGACACTGGAGGAATCGGGGGGGAAC
>JBGSJT010000421.1:0-10407 GCA_041741715.1 Pirellulaceae bacterium
GTCGCGACATGGCGTAAGCGTAAAGTGTTTCTCCGTGGTCGGATACCCATTTACTGGGGTCTAGGTTTGGTAACTGCTCTTGCATGTGCGATTGTCACCTGGAGAACCGGGACTGGTCACTTAACCCGCCGTTTTGGACCACACGGTCCCAAATTTAGCATTTTCCGCATCCTTTGACCAGATGAGTTAGCCCTCCCCGTGGTGTTAAGGATAACACGCAGCAACTGTGCGTTCGTGTGTCGCCCGATTTCTGCCAATTGAAAAAGTACTCACTCCGGATGTGACGAGTCGACCAGAGAAGTCTGCGCATCCATCGAGATCGTTGGATGCGACTTGGAAAAGCTCTCAATCTCTTCCGCCAGGACCTTTGTTTGGCGTAGATTGAGTTTTTTCAATCGAGGAAGCTGGTCTAGATCAGCCAACAAAAATCGATCGACGAGTGTTCCTGAGAGATCGAGACTCTGTAGCTGTTTCGCAGATGCCAGTGTCGCGGCGATGCTGGAGTCAAACGGCGAGTGGGAGAGGTCGAGGTGATGGAGTGACTCGACGTTATGAAGTGTGCTGAGCGAAGTAAGCTGGGATTGTCGTAGGAAGAGTGAAGTCAATTGCGATAGCTCTGGCATAAACTCAAGCGACCTGAGAGGAGTGTTACTTAAGTCCAACGACTGAAGATTCTCGAAGTGGACCAGCTGTGCCAGCAGTTCATCAGTCAACAAACAGCCGCTTAAATCGATGCCGACAATCTGAGTTGGATTCAATGCGGAAGCGGCGTCCGTCACGTCGCGCTGGGATAACCACTTTTCTGTGCCTTCAACTTGAATCAGACCACCGATGTCGAGCACCCATTGTAGAGCAGCAAAAGGCGCATCGGCTTTTTGTCGCTTTTCAAACTCATTGCGGCTGACCGTGACCTCGGCTACGCCGGGATAGCGGAGCGCATAGGCAAGATACGCATCACTTGCTGGACTCGCATTTCGAAGATTGCCACTTGCTGAGAGTTCAACGCTGGATCCGTCGTCGAGTGCTAGGCCAATGTAGTCAACCGTTCCGGTGAGCAAGTCGACTTGTACGAATGAGTCGTGCGGATTGCCGCTGCGGAATACGGCCTTCGTGCCATCCGTATTCTTGCGAATGTCGGAAGCTGAAATCGACCCGACTGGAGTCGAGGACTTTAACGAACCACCCTGCCAAATTTCGAACGCTTGCCCCTGTTCGCTAGAAGTGACCAATAGGACATCACCAGCGGTCTTCATATTGATTGCAGCTTGTGCGTGTTGAAGTGTAAAACCAAGGTCGCGAACCTGGATCTCACCAGCGGGCTCGGTGGGCATATCCATGGCAAGGCCGCCAACGCGAACCGAGTGCACATTAAACCACTCAGGCGCAAACCACGTCGGAAAATAATTGTGGTTGGTCGTGATCTCGTTCACTTGCTGAGATGCAGCGCGCAGGAATCGAACTTTCGTTCCATTCTCACTGTCAACGCTGCCTGGGGCAATTGCCAGCCACTGACTATCAGGGCTCCATGCAAGACGCGGCGTTTGAGCGTCCGCAAGTTCCAGAGTAACAAACGGTAGTTTACCGTTGGCAGTGGACTCCCAAACAAGTACTCGGTGCGTTTCGTTGAGCATCAACAGCGACATTGCCAAGTACTTGTCATCCGGGCTCCAAAATAAATTGCCTGAGCTTGAGTAAAACCCACTACTCGAAACAACGTCGGGCAACTTCAATTCAATCGTATTGTCACCAGCGTTGTTAAGCAGTCGCACGACGCCGGCCTCTCCGGCTTTTCCAAAGTAGGCCGTGCGATCCCCGGCATAATTCCACTGCCACTGGCCAAGCTCAAATCCTTCGCCAAACTCATGGGTGCCGAGTACTTTGCCACGGCGGTCGAACAGCGTGAATGCAGGTCCAGAATTGCAGAGCAGTTTCCCGCTGCGAGCATTGATCAGGCCCGTCACAAATTTGGGTATGGCAACGGCCGACTGAGGCTGGCCGTCGATCGTCCAGGTCCGCATTTCGCTTCGGTCGAGATAACCGAAGACCGCCGCCAGTTCGCCGGTTTCTTCGATCCAACTGAGAGCCTGGGGCTGAAGGATATTTCCAAATGGAGAGCTTGGCAGAGCTCTGCCAGTGGGTGTGATGGACTGCACGCGTCCACACTGAAGTCCATAGGTGTCCCCCGTGGCCACGAAATCAATGCGCTGACTACCTCCCTGGTCAATGCTCCAAGCTGGAACCCAAACCGAAGTGATCCTACGCTTTTCCCCAGAGGGCTCGACTCGCAAATCGAATTCACGTTGCAGTTTGCCCTGGGTATCAACTACTCTGCCACTGCCAAGCACTAGCGAGCGGCCGTCCGGAGACCAAGCGAACTCGCTGGCATACTGGTAATCGACGTTGATTTGTTCGGCGGGAATCGTAATGTGTAACGAGCCGTCACGGTTCCAGACCTCAAGTGCCATTCCATTGATCCACTGTTGCGATCGCAGTGCGGCCAAGTAACGGCCGTCGGGTGACCAATGTACAGCGCTGATCGATTCGTTGCCCCGTTCGGATCGAAGCGCCTGTAGAGTATTCGTCTGCGTGTCCCACAGTCGAATATTTCCGTCCACGCAGCCAAAGGCGACTCTCGCTCCATTGGGCTCACTCTCTACCGCGCGCTGTACTGGCATGGGCAAATTCGGTGGTCCCTGGGCGGGACCTGTGCCCGGTTCAAACTCGATGGACGTTTGGACCTTGCCGTGAATGTCAACCACGCTGGCTCTACAATCATCCCATACGACCAGCTGCAGGCCATCATTGATCCAGATTAGAGATCCATGGTTCGCCGTGCCATCGATGAGTTGGCTGGCGTCCCACTGAGCGATGACGCGGTTGCGCAAATCGCGAATTTCAATGAAGCCTCCGTATTCTGAGAGCAGTGCAACACGCTTGCAGCCAGCCGCCAAGGTCACGCCACACCAGCGAGTACCCGGCGATGGAATCGTATGGGTTACCGTTCCGCTACTCAGCTCTATAATCTTGCAGTCATACTGCGAGATGACTGCGAAGTATTTGTCAGTCGGATCGATGGCAATGCGGTTCTCAGTTAAGCCATGCGAGTGTTGCGTTAACTGCGGTAGCCAAGGGCGGATCTGCCACTGCCAGAGTTCGGATTTTTTCTCCGGAGCTGCGACGAGACCTGCAAAGTCAGTGGCTGTGCGTAGTTGGGACCAATCGACCATTGGCTCGGGCGATTCGCGCTCGCTGCTCGTAGCGACTTGTGGCACCTGGGTCGATTGAGGTTGTGCAGATTCGTTGGTTGTGGGTGCTGCCAACGGAGCCGATTCGGCATCAAAACTTTTTACCATCGCGGAATCGCGCCGCGTCACGCGAATGGCTGCCTGCATCCCGCCGTTGATCACAACTTCATTTTCGGAAAGTGCAAACTCCGCGGCGTCGATCCCTTCAATGAGAATCGTCCAGCGTCCCTCGCTGAGTCGGAATTTGTTGTTCGCCTCCTGAGTCAGGCCGAGAGCTTCACGTTCGCCATCTTTGACGGCCACCACTTGGATTTTCGCTTGTGGATCATCGCACTGCACAATCAGCTCACCACCGCCGGGTAGCTTCAGAGTCAACAGCACTCCAGCCAAAATCAAGAGCGGAAAAATGATCGCGGCGGCAATGCCAATCAAGATACGTGGCGGTAGCTTGGACCGGGAGGGCGTCGTGTCACTGCGGCCAACAGGAGTATCGGACGGCTGCTCTGGCGGTGGAATGTAGCCAGGCATTAACGCTTTGACGGCATCCGGGCTCGCCCACTTAGACAGTGCTTCAGCCAGCGCACCAGCCGATTGAAAGCGCTCATCCGGTGACTTGGCCAAACATTTCTGAATGATATCCGCAAGCGGTTTGGGCAGTTCCGGTAACAGCTTACGCAAGTCGGGAACGGGTTCATGCAAAATGCGGGCTGCCTTGGCAATAAAACTCTCGCCTGGTTGGCCCCGATAAGCGGGTCTGCCTACGAGTAACGAAAACAAGGTCACGCCCAAAGCATAAACGTCGGTACGGGCGTCAACTTCCCGACTACTCTGCAGTTGCTCCGGGGACATGTAGTCCGGCGTTCCCAGAATCTGACCACCCCGAGTCAGTTCCGTTGCTTCATGCTCTGACGCATCGTCCTGCGTTCCCAAGCGCGCCAGGCCCAAATCTAGAACTCGTACAATCCCATCACCATCCAGCATCAAGTTGCCTGGTTTGATGTCACGGTGGGTAATCTTTTGATCGTGGGCATACTGCAGACCCACGGCCGCTTGCCGCACCAACTCACAGGCTGCCCCGACAGAGAAAGTCTTGCCCTCGGACTTCAACCGCTTCTGAATTTCCGCCAACGATGCACCCTCAACGTAATCCATTACCAAGTACGGAACGTCACCCTCGAAGTCGGCATCATGGGCGGCAATGATGTTGGGATGCTTGAGCGCTCCGATCGCCTGCACCTCGCGTCGGAAGCGGGCGCGGATTTCGGGCGTTAACTTCGATGGTCCATGAATTATTTTTAGGGCTTGGATTTTCCCTAGCTGTCGATGCTTCGCACGGTACACCGTTCCCATACCGCCGCGGCCGAGTTCGTCCAGCAGTTCATAGGCACCCACCTCCGGTAGAGGCTCTTTCACTGCGGCCAGACGTCGTATCGTCTCCAGGTCGGCCAATCGCGTGATCAGTGCACCGGCCCTAGCGTCCAGTTGGCAGGGCTCCGAATCCCGAACTGCCTCACGGACCACTTGGTCGATGTCCATCAGCGTATTGTCCGCTTCGGCCTTCGCTGTATCGATCTCGTGCTGGTTATGAAGACTATCCAGCTCAGTCGGCAGACGCTTGTTTGGGTCCATAGTTTCACGCGCGAGGGGGAGTCATTGAGGCGAGATTGGAGGGCAATAAGAGTACAAACGCGCGGGCGTTACGGCGACAGAACTAATTTTCCAGAGTTTCTTCGATCGCAGCCGACTCACGGAATCCAGAGGCCTCTTCCGGAGATCGAGCGTTCAACACCCCCTCTAATTCGTTCTTGAGGCGTCGGCGGACGCGGTGGGCGGCCTGGCGCACCGCGTTGGGATTCATGTCCAGTCGTTTGGCCACCGTCGGACCGTCGATTTCCTGCACGCTGAACAACTCGAACGCCTGCCAGACTTTCGGGTCAAAGTCGGACCGAATGGACTCCAAGATGTTGCTCACAAGCTGATTGCGAAAGATGGTTCCCGATTCGTCAGCATCGTCGTCTGACTGGATCTCGCGCATGATCCGCTGATACTCCTCGCCACCAGGAGAACCCGGTTTGCCCAGATAGCGGTCGCAATGAGTCGCAATTTCGCGGCGAACGATCGTGAACGCCCAGTGCCGAAGCCGCATTTGCTTGCCATCGCGCTCGAACTGGGAAATGTAGCGATACATCTTGACCAAAACCGCTTGCACGATCTCTTCACAATCCTCGTGCTTCAGATTCCTTGTTTTGCAGAATTGGTAAATGGTTCTGCCCCAAATCTGGGCCAACTGACTCCAGGCACGGTCACTTCCCCGGCGCAGGGCCGATACCAAGCTGAGCGGGGTATCATCTCCGGCCGATTGATACTCGGAAAACTCGCGTGTTTCAGAACTAGTCATTGCGAAAAAAGCCTCGAAACCATCGTTGAAGATCCCTCAAGAATGATCAATTGTACTCAAAATTCGGCCTTAAACGCGGGGTTAGCATAGCCTTCACCGCCGAGTTTTCTCCGACGACTTGGCTTGGGTGCGTAACGCCCGTGGGTTTGAGCCTGCACAACACTGAGCAACAGGCAGCGTGCCTACCGCTCAACCCTTGCCGTGGTCCAAGCCGGGCCGCGACAGTCTCTGTCTACATGAGGTAAAGCTATGCAACGTTTCACGAAGTTTGTTCTTGGAGTATCGTGCATGATTGCCGGGATCCTGTCCCAAAATCCAAAGGTCATCGCTCACGATTTCACTTGGGACAATTTGGCGATGGCCCGCATCAAACTCGATAGGAACTATGACGTTGACGCTAACGTCGAGTGGTATATGGAACACTATCGCACCGATACTTGGAAACTCGCTCGAAACGACGAGTTCCTGCTGCACGAGAAAAAGGCCGAAACCAAAAAACTCTTCCAGAGTCAAATCGACCAATTCGACTTGTCGAAGACCTTCGTATTGAGAGCAAACATCGACATTGGCGACTACGACTTCACCAATCAAGAGTTTCCCGCGCGGACGAGCGGCCCCGATTCGTATTGGTACAAAACGTCGTCGAAGTACTCGGACTCAATACCGTACACGCTCAAGCTCTTCTTCAAGAACCACGAGTTTGTAGACAGCGTTCCCATGGAGCCGGCCGCAGCTAAGGCGTTCGTTCAGGCTCGCAAAAAGAGCAATGGCTCCGTTGATCGAACAGTCTATGCCACCATTGAATTCGAAATAGTGAGCCTAAAAGACGATGATGGGCTGCTGGCTGAAGCCCACAAGGTCACCTTCTACCGCGACTCGGCGCGACGGCAGCCACTGGGACCTACACTCGTTTGGAAGCCGACAACCGAATCTTCTAACGAGCAGCCCGAACCAACCGCCAATCCCCCAGTTCGCCAGCCGGTAGCCAATGCCGACCTGGGCGTCTTAGGCTTCAAATAAGACGATCAGGCTAGGGCGAAATGTCACTGTAGTGTCACATTTCAGATTGGGGCACATTACCAACGTGACTTCCGTTGCGGCCTGTGCTAGTGACCGACCAAAGATATTTCTCATTGACGGTTGCGGTAGATGATTTCAGGCCTTTTAGTCCAGCGTGCGAAGCTGACCTAAGAGGCCGGTGGTTGATTGGTTTTGCCAGGGCAGTTGACCTGTGCTGGGTGGGTTGCGGACCGACTTGCCGTACGTGCGAGCCGGCCCTGAGCCCATCCATCGTGGAAGGGTAATTGTTTCTGAGTTGCCTTACTCGCAGGAGAAACTGCCATGGCGACATTGACCCGAGCTCATAACGAGCTGTTTCGAAGATCTCCCGATGAATGCTATCCGTCGTTCGACGCGCTCTACAGCAAATGTGCGGACGGCCGCAAAGCTTCCGATGATTTGTGGAGTAGGCCGCAAGAGATCGTACTGACGCATGACATGACGCTGTGCGTGGACGGTTCATCCGACTATCGGCTGACCGACTGGTCGTTTTCGCAACTCTGCCGCATGGCAGGTGTGAGTCGAGATACGATCAATCGCTTGTCCCCCAAGACCGCCAGTAAGGCGTTCGAAGAGACTTTGCCACATTCGGATAAGCCACTTCAACTGCTCAAGACGGACAATCACATTCGTTCTGTTCACGGCGTGGCCTACACGCGGCTGTGGAACATCGAACTGCTCGATTTGGTAAAGGAGTTCACCTCGGACTTTACCCCGCCACAAACGGCCATGGATGGACAGAGCACTGGGCTCTACTGCGGTGAGCAGGACATGTTTGCGTTCCTGATCGATCCAACCGGCTGGGCCGAAATCGAAGGCGAAGCGTTTGCCCCTGGTTTCTTCCTGTGGAACTCCGAAGTTGGACGTCGAACACTCGGCATCCAGACCTTTTGGTTTCAGCGCGTTTGCCAAAACCACATTGTGTGGGATGCGGTGGAAGTGGCTGAGTTCACTCGAAAGCACACTGCCAACGTCCGCGAAGGATTAAACGACATTCGACGCATCATTGAAAACTTAGTCGCCAAACGCGACGCACGCCGCGACGGCTTTGTCGAGTGCATGCGGAAAGCGATGACTGAGCGACTAGGAAGTGATGCAGACGAAGTGATCAAGCTTCTGACGCAACATGGTATTCCGCGAGGTCTCGTAAAAGAGGCCATGGAGAGCGCACGCGAGCAGGGTGGCTTTACGATCTTTTCGGTCGTCGATGCACTTACCCGACTTTCTCAGTCGGTGCAGCTGGCTGGCGACCGTGCGGAGCTCGATATGAAAATTGGCAGTCTTCTTGCGCTGGCGGTGTGACTATGGACCCACAAGCAACCTGGGACATGCTGCTTCAAGCTTGGAGCAAGCGGAATTGGAACGAAGTTGCCGAGCTGAGTGAATCTCTACTGGACTGGCTGGCCAAAGGTGGTTTTCCACCCGAGACCAACTATCCCAGGGAACTCGGTGCAGATTGGGACTCGGCCGTCGCCCTAGCTGCTTGTGGCTTCGCATGGTGTCGTAGCCGTAACGTGCTAGAAAGCGAAAACGGCATTCCTGCCGATGTCCCTTTCAGCTTGGCTTGTGCCAAGTGCCTGGACGAAGGCCCCAAGTCGTTCGATGATGCCACTCAAACAGGCTGGTCTCACATTGAGTACTACCCAACTGGCAAAGCCGAGCGATTTATTGGTGTCTGCCCGGACTGCGACTCGCGCGCCCGTGAACTGTAGCTCCATGCTGTTTTTTTTCGTTGGCTGTCTCACGTGAGCAGTCAGTCTCTTTTGTTCTTAGTAGGAGGTGTCTACATGGCAACCAAACAAGTTGTTCGCCCCGTGCACGAAGTTCGTATGGGACGCATCAAAGCGGCGATCTGGGAAAACGAAACCCAGAATGGTGCGCGTCACAATGTCACGATTTCTCGGCTGTATCGCGATGGCGAACAGTGGAAGGACTCGACATCGTTTGGTCGAGATGATCTGCCGCTGGTCGCCAAAGTCGTCGACCAGGCCCACTCTTGGATCTTTGAAAACTCAGGCGGAAGTGCCAGTTTCGATCCCGAAAAGATGAGTGATTAAGTTGTGGAGTTAACGGGCGCTCCAACAGCTTCAGTTCAGCCCGCCAGTGTCGAAGGATTCACGCTTGGACATCAAGTCAACGAATCTGTAAACGAGTAGGTTTTTGGCCGGTTTTTAAGACCACCGATTGCCTCTCAAAATCTCGGCTGAAGCCACTAGCAATGTTCTTTGAAGTAATGATTGATTTTGAGACTGACTGCATTCTTGCTCGATTTGCTCCAATCGAGGAAGCGATGGAGTTCATCCAGTTCTGATAGTCGGTTTTTAAGTCTTTCCGATCGCTTGAGCTCGAGCGTCCTACCATGGCGGACGTATGCGGCCCGCGCGATCGGCGGGGAATAGTGGGCTTTTGGCATTCATGGCAGTGTGAGCCGTTCCCCCCACTGTAATAATAATGAACGTGGTTGAAACTGCTTGGCCAGTTGCGTGCAGTTCCATCCACCTTGCCAGGTTGTTTGTACACGCATCGCTTCCGGTCAAGTCAACTACCAGCTACCGAACCGAGCGCACGTTGACTTGTTACGCGGTCAATTGTCGAAATCTAAACTCACTCTGCCATCGATCAGCTTCAGGCGGCCACTGAATGGCTGACCTGATTTGGATTTGAAACCTTTTAACACTCCCGTCTTTCCATCGCGGAGGAGTGTCTTAGCCGTGCGGGCTGAAATCCGTTTGCCCGAAACGGTTTTCCAGATCGTCAAACCGCAGCCTTCTCGCCAGCGACTGCAACTGTACGATTTGGGTTGCTCTATGACGGGCGCCCTACAAAGTGGACAGGAGCCAAGATCCGTCGACCGCTTTTGCGCCACCGGCCGACTTGAACTGTCTGCACTCTGTGTTTCTCCCGGCCTGTTGCGAGTTCCCTTAGATCGACCCGCAGCCTGTGCATCGTGCTGTTCGTTGACCTGAGGTACCCGGATCTCAACCAATTCGCCCGAGCTCAGCAGACTCAATAGGCATATTGGCTCACCGCCTAGCGTAATGGGCTCACTGAGTACGCCATATTGCAACAACTCGCGAATTTGCCGAATGTCGAGTTGATGATCGCGGTAGGTCGGCTGCAGTACGAATCGGCACCCTTTGCGCCAACCCGAACAACCATAAGCTTGATTGCCAAGGATGATCGGCTGTCCGCAGCGCGGGCATGCACCCAGCTTTGTTTCGTCGATCGCCTTGTTGTCGCTGGAATGAATCAGTTCACGCGTGTACTCCGCAATCTCTTGCATAAAGAGTCCGGGCGCCTCCTGGCCCGCTTCAATTCTTTTGAGCTTTGCCTCCCATTCGCCGGTCAGTTCAGGTGATTTCAGATTGTGGTCTCGCACAATCGCCACCAAGTATCGGCCCAATTCGGTTGCGACGAGGTTCTTCATCTCACGATCGATGTATTTTCGCTTCAACAAAGTTTCGATGATCGCGGCGCGAGTTGCCGGTGTACCAAGTCCTTTCTCCTTAAGCGCTTCCCGCAGCTCGCCTTCCTCGACGAGCTTCCCGGCTGTGTCCATTGCCCCCAGCAGTGTGTTCTCACTGAAGTGTTTCGGTGGGGTCGTTTCGCCAGCTTTGAGAAAGGGTTCATGTGGCCCACTCTCACGCGGTGTGAAATTCGGCAATGACTGTTCGTCCTCCTTTTCAGCCTCCACAGACTTGCGGG
>JBGSJT010000422.1:0-6217 GCA_041741715.1 Pirellulaceae bacterium
CGCCACTGCGAAGCCTGCCGTGTCTCCCATCGCTGAGAAGCTGGAGGGGCGCGGACTTCCGGATTCATTCACGCCGGAGATCGTCGATGCGGAGGAAAGCAAGCTGCTGACACATGCACGTTTGCAGTCCCTGCTCAAGACGGAGGGTTACCAGATCATCTCAGCTAGTGAGGTTGGCGACCCAGCGAAGCCGAAAGCACGTGGCTGGGCAGAAACGGGTGAGATCGATAAGCGTGGCCATGATTTGCAGATCAAGCTCGCCTCATTGGTTGCTGGCCAGGTGGAGACATTAGCAGATCGTATCGTCGAACTGTTGGATGCTGGTTGGCAAAAGGTGCGAGTGATCACCGATCACGGTTGGCTGCTAATGCCAGGTGGATTGCCGAAAGAAGAGCTGCCATCGTTCTTGACTGAGGCGAAGTGGTCACGCTGTGCAACGATCAAAGGCGAATCGAAGCCAAACGTTGAGCGTCACGCTTGGTATTGGAATCCGCAAGCCGAGTACGCAAGCGCCTCGGGGATCTCTTGTTTTTCGGCAGGTCATTGTTACCAGCATGGTGGTGTGAGCCTGCAGGAGTGTCTGGCGGCCGACATCGTTGTTTCCCCAGATGTTCAAGTCAGTATGCAATCCGTCAACATCGTGAAGGTTGATTGGAAGGGGTTGAAGTGTCGCATTACCGTCGACCCAGTCGTGTCGGGATTGCAGATTGATTTACGAAGCAAGCCAAATGATCCGACTACTTCAATCACTAGTGGCGGCAAGGCCCTTGACGGAAATGGAACGGTCACGCTGTTTGTTGAGGATGAGGATCTTGAAGGCTCCGTGGTAGCTGCGGTCGTATGCAGCGAAGCCGGCCAAGTACTTGCAAAGCAAAGCACCACGGTTGGTGGTGATTAGGAATAAAATGATGATTACATCGAGCCTTGAAATGGATGATCTAGACCGACGATCTGCGTCGGTCTTCGACGGGTACTTGGTCCGAAAGGACTTGGTTCGCAAATATGCGAGACAATACCCAGTCCCAACCTACGTGGTTGAGTTTCTGCTCGGGCGATACTGCGCGACGGTCGACGAAGCGGAGATCGCTGAAGGTCTGGAGATCGTCGAAAAGCAACTTCAGAATCGAACGGTGAAGACTGGGCAGGAAGAGGTGTTCATCAAGCAAGCTCGCGATAAGGGATCGGTCAAGCTGATCGATATCGTTCGAGCAAAACTGGACACGCGTGCCGATTGTTACCTTGCAGAGATCCCGAGCCTAGCGATCAAAGATGCGTTGATCGAAGACAACTTGGTCGATGATCACGAACGCATGCTGACCGATGGCTTCTATGCGGAGATCACGCTCGAATACGATTCCGTGATTGCACAAGAGAAGAATGGCAAGCCGTTTCGAGTCTCCAGCCTGCGTCCGATTCAAATGTCGAAGTCGGACATTCTCGAAGTGTTGCGACGCGGACGAGCGGAGTACTCGACTTCCGATTGGATCGATTTTCTCGTGCGATCGATTGGATTGGAACCGACTGAGCTTTCCGAGCGTGCGAAGTACGTTGTTCTGCTGCGAATCGTTCCGTTTGTCGAACGCAATTACAACATGGTCGAGCTCGGCCCGCGCGGAACGGGCAAGAGCCACTTGTTCCAACAGATCTCGCCTTACTCGCACTTGATTTCTGGTGGCAAGGCGACAGTAGCGAAGATGTTTGTGAACAACGCCAGCGGTCAGCGCGGCCTTGTTTGCCAATACGATGTCGTGTGCTTTGACGAAGTGTCAGGCGTCTCCTTCGATCAGAAGGATGGTGTCAACATCATGAAGGGATATATGGCATCAGGTGAGTTCAGTCGCGGCAAAGAGAGCATCCGCGCCGAGGGAGGCATTGTGATGGTTGGCAACTTCGATGTCGACGTCGAGCAACAGCAAAGAATCGGCCACTTGCTGAGTCCGCTGCCTCCCGAGATGCGTGATGACACCGCGTTTCATGATCGTATTCACGCGTATGTTCCCGGTTGGGATTTTCCGAAGCTCAATCCAAACCAACATCTCACGAACCACTTTGGATTGGTCAGTGACTTCTTAAGTGAATGCTGGACTAACCTTCGAATGTCCAGCCGAGTCTCTACACTTCAGAATCGCGTCTTCTTTGGCGGAGCACTGAGCGGCCGCGATATCGAAGCTTGTAACAAGACGATCAGCGGCTTGCTCAAACTGCTCTACCCAGATCCAGCGATGGAGATTTCCGATGATGAGCTGGAGCGAATCGTTCGGATTGCACTCGAATCTCGCCGGCGAGTGAAAGAGCAGCAGAAAAAGTGTCTCAAAAGCGAGTTCCGCAATACGCACTTCAGTTTCACGATGGGTGTCGACGGTGTGGAGCAGTTTGTTTCAACGCCGGAATTGCACAGTGATGCCGCGATCGACGGCGATCCGCTTCCTCCAGGCCAAGTCTGGGCCATCAGCCCCGGCTCCGGTGAAGCGGGCCCCGGGCTCTATCGATTGGAAGTCACCTCCGGTCCCGGTAGCGGCGTTCGAATCTTGAACACGCCGACGCCCCCATCCTTCCGCGAAAGTGTGAAGATTGGTGAACAGAATCTCTACACGCAAAGCAAGCAGCTAGTTGGAGATCGCGACCCCCGATCGCACGAGTTCTCCATTCAGATGCGAGCGATGGACAATGATCACAGCGGTGCCGGCCTTGGCTTGCCTGTACTCGTCGCTTTGTCGAGCTCGCTTCTCGAACGTAGTACCAAGGGTGGCATGATCATCGTCGGTTCTCTGAACCTCGGTGGATCGGTCGAGATGATCCCCAATCCCGTCGCCATCGCCGAAGTCGCCATCGAAAAGCAAGCCACCACACTACTGATGCCCGTCGCCGCTCGTCGTCTTCTCAACGACCTACCCGACGAACTCTGGACCAAGATCAGTATTGAGTTCTATAAGGATGCGCAAGACGCGTTCTTTAAGTGCTTGTTGGATTAATTCCTCTCGAGAGCAGCTGAAGATGAAACGTGAATATTCACTACTCGAAAGCTTTACTAAGCATGGTGTATGGTGGCTCCCAAGTCGACCAGAAGATCGTGTTCGTGGAGATTTAGCATTCGATGGAGACCGAACAAAGCTAAATCTGTTTGGCGCTTTTCCAGGGACAGAATCGAATTTCGTCGACCGCGAGGCAGAAATTATTCATGGATCTTGCGGCGATGAAGATATCACGCTTCTCAACTGCAGACTTGGTGGGCGCCGGGATATAATGAGGGACTCGATTACTTCATCGTGGTGGTGCCAATTCACTTTGTTAGGACTTCACGCGGACGGTGGTCCTAACCACGAGTTTACCCACGCAGAAGTTCGTTTTACCGGTCTTGAGCATTGGATTGGTGACGAACCAATAACTGATGAATTTCCACCAGACGCTAAAGATCCCCTTCGAACGTTTCGAATCGAGCACCACCACGAAGAATCGCGTGATTTTGATGTGCCGGTGATCAACGCAAATATTGGCTTAACAGCATCCTGTAACCAAAATGGTGTTGGCTACAAGGTTTCGCTGGAGCATCGGGCTTACATTAGAATCAGCCCAACGGAGCCACGTGAACTTCTTTGGTTCATTGAAATCCAGCACCAGTTTCTAAGAATGCTTTCGTTCTTTGCCGATGCCAGCGTTCAAACCTTGACGCTTCGATTGTTCAGTAAGGGTGTGTCCGAATTTGATCCTCCCAACGGTTGCCTAATCTGGCCAGCAACACAGCGAAAGGACAATTCAGAACGACTTGACCGAGGGATGCTTATTCGCTTTCCTGATATCGCTTCGCGATTTGCGGACGTGCTCAACATTTGGTACGCAAATGCCGAACGCCTCAAACACGTCTACAACCAATTCTTCGCTGCCACGCAGCATGACGTGATTTACGCCGATCAAGACTTCCTGCAGCTTGCACAGGCGCTTGAGGTGTTTAGTCGAGTTTCTCGTGACAGTAAGTACGTCGACGAGGTTGAGTACAAGGAGATTGCGGACACATTGATGAAATCCATCCCGCAAACGACCGATGGTGACTTGAAGAACAGTCTAAAAGCTAGGATTTATTTTGGCAATGAATTTTCCCTCCGGAAGAGGATCAGTACGATCTTAAAGGAGCTTGAGCAAGAGACGTTAGAACTCATTACTAGTGACGTCAGAAGTTTTGTGTGCAAGGTCGTGGATACTCGTAATTACCTTGTACATCTCGACGAGACCTCATCTGATAACGCAATCATGGACCACGAAATCTATCCGGCGATGAATAAGTTGAGACTATTGCTGATGATACTGTTGATGCTGGAACTGAAGTTTTCAGAAAACGAAACGCGAGAGATTGTAAAGCGATCATCTATCTTCCGAGAAGGGAGTTAATCATGGAAACATAAGTCCGAACACCACAGCTTATCTTCATGCAGCCGCAGCGGCTCACCGTTCCGCTATTTCAACGTCCATACGTTTGGAATGAGGAGAACCAATGGGAGCCATTGTGGAATGATATTGTCCGGATGACCGAGAGACTGTTGGCGGCACCCAATGCTAAACATCATCCGCATTTTCTGGGAGCTGTTGTCTTGCAACAGGTTTCAAACTCCGCTGGAACCATGCAGGAGCGCACCATCATCGACGGTCAGCAACGGCTATCCACGCTGCAGTTGATGTTTGACGCGTTGCATGCCGAACTGGTGGCAGTCGGTGCTACCGCTCCATCAAGGAGGTTAGAGACGCTGATTGTAAACGCCGCCCCGTTTTGCTCACAACCCGAAGACCGCTTCAAGGTGTGGCCGACCAATCGTGATAGACCAGCATTCAATGCAGTCATGTCTGCGGCTGAGCCGGTCGACTATGAAGCCGTCGGTTATACCGAAGAACGCATGGTTCAAGCCCATCGTTACTTTTCGGATCAAGCCCGGGAATGGCTAAACCTTTGTGGAGCAGAGAAAGTACAAGCGAGAGCAAATGCAATTGAAACGGTTGTACGAGAACTGCTTCAAGTCGTTGTCATCGATTTGGGAGCCGACGAAAACGCTCAAGAAATTTTTGAGACGCTCAATGCCCGCGGTGCACAGCTTACTGCTGCCGACCTAATTAAGAACTTCATCTTTCAGCGACTGCTTGAGACCGGTGCGGATGTCGAAGCCGCTTACGAGAAGTACTGGAAGGATTTCGAGTCTGCTTTCTGGGAGACGGAGATCAGCGTTGGCCGCATGCGTTACCCGCGATCGTCGATTTTCCTCAACCACTGGTTAATTGCACAAACCGGCGAGGAAGTAGTTGCTCGGGAAGTCTTCACCAGGTTCAAGCGGTTTGCAACAGATGCGAGCCTTCCCATGGAGGATCTTCTAAAGCAACTGAACCGCGCATCCAAGGTGTATAGAGACTTCATCCAAAGCGGTAGTGCTCCTGGAAGTTCGATTGATCGGGCAGGCTTGTTTGCGTACCGAACTGGTGTGCTGGAAAGCGAAGTCGTCAAGCCATTGCTGTTGTTTTTGCTTGATCCCGAACTGGGAGCGATACCCAAGGAGCAATTCGAGAAATCCCTTTGCGTTATCGAAAGCTGGATGGTGCGACGAATGCTCGTTCGAGCAACAACAAAGAGTTACAACCAGATTTTCGCGGAGCTCTTGCGCTATCTCCGATCGCGTGATCGCAGTTTTGTTGGCGACGCAATCGAAGGCTTCTTTGCAGGCCAATCAACTGGAAGCAGGTACTGGCCTGATGACAGCGAGCTTCGAGAAGAACTGCGAGTTCTACCTGCTTATCGTCGGCTCGGGCGTGGTCGATTGCGTATGGTGATCGAGGCCATTGAAGATCATCTGCGCGGCTGGGTCGGCGGCAATGTCAAACGCAACTAAGAATCAGCCAATTTAGCAGGGTGGCTGGAAGTGTGTTGCGGGTTTGCTGGCTGGTTTGAGATAGCAGTGTGGTTGCTATTTGGGAAGAACTGTTGAAGCTCGATGGCTGCTGCGTGCAGTGTCGTGTTCCTGTAGGCTTGCCAGAAGTTCAGCGCGTTGCCCGCGGCTCCGCAACGAAAGCATCGATATACATTTTTAGAGTGATGAATACTGAATGCTCGATCTGCTCCGGTGCGGCTGCCGCAGTCAATGGATGTACTTGAGCGACAGGCTGGTAACGGACAAGGGCCGCGGAGTTGGTCTCCACGGCCCTCGGTATTTTTCCAGCCTATGTGGTCTAGAAGTTGGCTTAA
>JBGSJT010000423.1:0-6314 GCA_041741715.1 Pirellulaceae bacterium
ACGTGTGCTCTTCCGATCTCGACCCTCCCACCGTAAGTTACGTCGAATACGACGTAACTTACGGTGGGAGGGTGAGTTGCACCGAAACTAAACCGGCGATCAGCGAGAAGTGTCGAATAATGCGGTATAATAGTGGGAAACAGGAGAGCAAGTCATGACAAAGTTGGAAATTGACCAGTCGATTGCAAACCAGCTCCGCAATGTTGAGGGGCCAATAGAACTCGTAGACGCGGATGGTCAGACGGTTGGAATCGTACGTCGTCCGCCCTTGGCATCAGAAATTGCGAGGGCTAAGCAAAGAGCCAGTCGGGGAGGAGAAACGTTGACTTGGGCACAGGTCAGAACGAAGCTTCGGCAGGAGATTGCCGAGTGACCTATGACGTTGTGTTTTCGCTCGAAGCGGCGGCGGAACTCGTGCGGATCGCCGGAGCCATGCGACCGGCGTTACCGGTAATGCAGGTGGAAATCACAGATTTCCGCATCCTGTGACGGTCAAGAACCGACTATTATAATTCCGAAAAATTCTTCAACAGTTGCAGTCCATCGCGCTGGCTCTTCTCGGGATGAAATTGGGTGGCGAACAAGTTGCCTTGCCATACTGCGGCGCAGAATCGTTGGCCGTACTCGCAGCTCAGCCAGGCGATGTGCGAATCATTGGGGACCACGTAGTAGCTGTGGACAAAATAGAAATGCGCATCGCCGGGGATATCTTTCAATAGCGGTGAGCCCGGCTTATCGACGGTAACTTGGTTCCAACCCATGTGTGGAACCTTCAGTCCCAGCTCGCTCGGCAGCGTGGTCGGAAATCGCTCGACGCTACCACCCAGCAACCCCAAGCCAGGTTGCTCACCACCTTCGTAACCGACTTCAAACAGCAATTGCAGTCCTAGGCAGATTCCCAAGAACGGTTTGCCCTGTCGAATTGAATCGGCAATGGGTTGCACCAAATCTCGCGACTTGAGTTCGCGCAGCGCGTCGCCGAAGGCCCCAACACCGGGCAAAATGACTCTCTTGGCCGCCGCAATCTGTTCTGGTTGGCTGGTAATTGTCGCGGCGCAACCCACGTGCTCGAGCGCTTTTTGCACGCTCCGCAAGTTCCCCATTTGGTAGTCGACAATTGCTATTTCGATACTAGAAATTTTTCTCTGCTTTCAATCTCGCATCGTACGGTAAATTGCTATCGTAGCTACGGTCGCCAGAACGTCGACTCCCTGCCGTCTGGCGACAGCAGCTACGTTTAAGAGACGTCGGCGATAGTCGGTCGCTGCTTACTTGAGTTCTTTGAGTGCGGTGAGGACTTGTTGATCGTGACCATCCACTTGCACGCGTTTCCATACCTTAGCGACTTTGCCGGTGGCGTCGATGAGGTAGGTGCAGCGTTGGATCCCCATCGCTTTCTTGCCGTACATATTTTTCTCGCGCCAGGCACCATATTTCTCAGCAGTCTTGTGATCGGTATCAGCCAGTAGTGGAAAATTCAAATCATATTTGTCACGGAACTTGGCGTGGGAAGTGACATCATCGGCACTGACACCCAAAACGACCGCGCCAGCTTCCAAAAGTTCGCGGTGCGCGTCGCGAAAAGCGCACGCTTCCTTGGTGCAGCCAGGGGTGTCATCCTTGGGATAAAAGTAAAGCACCAGGGGCTGACCCGCAAAATCGCTTAGTTTGACTTTGGTCCCCGCGTCAGTCGTGAGCGTAAAGGCCGGAGCCTTCTTTCCTTCTTCAATCCAATCGGCCATGAAATTCTCCTAGTAATTTTTTGTGCATCGTTGACCAGTTCAACCCACTCAAAAAGCAGCGGTTATATCAGCTCGGACTCGGGAAAAGGTGTCCGACACCAAAAGCCCGGCATGGCCCTTCGGGTTCTTCGCACTTTTGGTGTGGGACACATTTTCCCGACTCACTCGCTGGCGCGTCGAGCTGATATTGTCGGAGCTGAGTGGAGTAGGCGTAACACGATTTTCCACGAACGTCCAGAGTCCGCAAGAACTTTTCTGGGCTACGGCTGTCTAAAATTAGGAATTGGCTATAATCGCTATAGCGGTATTGATAACCAGTATTGATCATGACCAACTTTAAAATGCAGCTTTCTTCCACAACCACGTAGGCCCATGACTCCAGAGTCCAACCGGCGCGACAAGAAAATCTTACCCCCCGTGGCCCCTTTGCCACAATCCGACGCGCTCGGTTCGAGGGTTTCGCCTGAGCAGCTCGAGCAATCGCGGCGAATGGCCTTGGCAGCGGTCAAGGCGGCGGCCGAAAATCGCGGGCAGGACATTATCCTGCTAGATTTAACAGAGCAGACGGCTCTGTTCGACTTTTTCGTCATCGCCACCGGTTCTAGCCGACGGCAATTGTCCGCGATGAGCAGCGAGATTGATCGGGTCTTGAAGTACGATCTGCACGAACGCAAGATGAGTGTCGCTGGCTACGAAGAAAGTCGCTGGATCGTGCTCGACTACGGGAGCATTGTCGTCCATTTGTTCGACGAGGAAACGCGTGGTTTCTACGATTTAGAATCGCTGTGGGCCGACGGTAAGGAAGTCGATATCTCGGCCATCGTGGCCGAGGCGTCCGCTCAAATGGCCCGGCTGAGTGAATAGCCAGCGTGGGGGCAATTACTTTCGCAGCTACGTTCGCCAGAACGTAGGCTCCCTGCGGTCTGGCGACCGCAGCTACGTTTTAGAAGCGATTAACACGTCTCAGCGATTAACTCTAAATCCTCATGCAAATTCTCTCTTTGATTCGTGGGCGGTTTGAACAGGCCCTGATGGGATGGGTCGAGCAGCCCGCCGAGCACGCGCAGCGCGTCACACTGGCTCGCGATCCACGGCACGGCGACTATCAAGCCAACATTGCCATGCCGCTGCAAAAAACGCTGGGGATGAAACCGCAGGATATCGCCGCCCAAATTGTCGAGCGCCTACAGATCGACGATCTCTGCGCACCGCCAGAAATTGCGGGTCCAGGCTTTATCAATTTGAAGCTCAAGTCGGAAGTGCTCGCGCAACAGTTGACCGCCGCCCTGGCCGATCCGCGACTGAGCGTAGCGTTAGTCACACCACGGACATTCGTTATCGATTACTCGGCCCCGAATGTTGCCAAGCCGATGCACGTGGGGCACATTCGTTCGACGGTGATTGGTGATGCGCTCAATCGCATCCTCCGTTTCTTAGGGCATCGCGTCATCTCCGATAATCACTTGGGGGATTGGGGGACGCAATTCGGGATGATCATTTACGGTTACAAGCACTTCAGTGATGCGGAAGCATACGCGCGACAACCGGTGGCCGAACTGAGTCGCCTTTATCGGCTGGTGCAACAGATTGTTGGCTATCAAGCGGCTGCCCCCAAGTTGCCACAAGCTCAAGCTGGCGTGACTCTGGCCAGCGAAAAATTGGCGCACACTCAGCTCGCAGCCAAAGAAAATCCCAAACTGCACAAAGAGATTAAGCCCGCTGAGAAAGAGCTCCGCGCCGCTGAAGAAAATCTAAATTCACTCCAATCAAAAGTCGACGCCATCGGCCATGACCCGCACTTGCTCGGTTGGGCGGTGGAACATGCTGAGCTGGAGCAGCGGGCGCAATTGGAAACGGCCAAGTTGCACTCCGGCGACGCAGAGAACCTCGCCTTGTGGCAACAGTTTCTCCCGCTGTCGATCACTGAAATAGAAGCCGTTTATCAACGCTTGGGAGTCGAATTCGACACGACGCATGGCGAGAGTTTTTATCATCCCTTGTTGGCTGGCGTCGTCGAAAAATTGACTCAGTCGGGGATGGCCGTGGAAAGCGAAGGGGCGATCTGCATATTCCTGGAAGGTTTCGATGCCCCGATGATCATTCGCAAGCGCGACGGTGCCTTTCTATATGCGACCACCGATATCGCCACCATCGAATATCGAGTCGAACATTACCAGCCCGATGTGATACTGTATGTCGTCGATCATCGGCAGAGCGATCACTTCGCCAAGCTGTTCGCCGCCGCGCGGGCCATTGGCTACGATCAACTCGAATTGCGGCATGTTAGTTTTGGCACCGTGCTAGGTCCCGACGGCAAGCCCTTTAAGACGCGCAGTGGCACCGTCATTGGACTCGAGTATTTGCTTGACGAAGCTGTCGAGCGCGCCTATCAGGCGGTTTGCGACCCACAGCGGTTGCAAAAAGCTGGCTTGGAAATGACGCCCGACGAACAACGCGAAATCGCCCGAGTGGTCGGGCTGGGGGCGATCAAGTACGCCGACCTTTCACACAATCGCACCAGCGACTATGAGTTCAATACCGAGAAGATGGTGCAGCTCGAAGGGAATACGTCGACCTACATTCAATACATGGTCGCGCGCGCGCGGAGCATCTTGCGCAAAGCCGATGTGCGGCTCGATCAACAAACGATCGCCGCCTGGCCATTGTTATTGAACGAGTCCGCCGAGCGAGATCTGGCATTGAATCTCTTGCAATTCGAAGATGCCCTGCACCAAAGCGTCGAAGAGTTTTACCCGAGTGTGCTGGCTACTTATCTCTACGCGGTCGCCAAACAGTTCGCTACGTTCTTTGATCAATGCCCAGTGCTCAATGCTGAGTCGACTGAGTTGCAGCGCAGTCGATTGGTCTTATGCCACGCGGTGAGTCGCGTCTTAGAACAAGGCTTGAATTTACTCGGTATCGGCGTTGTCGAGCGGATGTGAGTGGGTCGCTTCCGCCGGGATAAACCCGAATCGGTGAGCGAACCACTTGAGGATGTCGCACCCAGCTGGAGCGACCCACTTAAAGATCAACGCTGCGGATCGCGGTTTGGCGGTGTTGATGCAGTTGTTGCAATAAAGATGCGCGAGCCTGTGTGGTGAGCCGACGGCGGAACGTCGGGGCACTTTCGAAACAGGCGCGAACGGTTAGCAATGGATGCCCAGTGGCAATGACTTGACCTGCCATCTCAATCGATGGTAGGTCAGCAAAGTTGTCTCTGGGTAGAGCCTGTAGCCGAAGCAGGTTGTCGCGAGTCAGTTGCAATGGTCGATCGGCATAGACGATCGCTTTGGCATTAAGCGACGCTGTCGATAGGCTTTGATCCACCGTCGCTTGAGTTGTTGTGCCGGGTGTCTTGATCCCAACTGCTGGCTCGTTCTGCATCTGCCAAGCCGCACAATGAAACTGAACAGGATTAATTCCAGCTAAAAATAGAATCTCCATCCCGGCGGTCCAACGGGGATTGATTTCTAGTAACCATAATTGTCCTGAGGAGTCTTCGATGAAATCGAACTGCAACCATCCCAGACAACCTGTTGCGGATTGGACCTTGCGACACAGTGATACGATCTGCTCGCGCTGTTGGGCCGAAATGGAAATCGGACCCCACGATCCACGATAGATGAATTCTCGCGGCCCAGGCCAGTGCGCAGCCGACCATGACTCGGTAAGTCCCAGCAGTAGAACATCGTCGGGTGTTAGTATGCAGTGTCCCCCCAGCGAGCGACCGACGATCTCGCGTTGGTAGACCTGTGGGGGCGATGAACCGCCCCACTCGCTGGCGCGTCGAGCTGATATTTGATTGTCTAACCGCCCGATGGCCAGTCCACCTGCGCCGTGAATTGGTTTGGTCAGCCAAGATTTGGAGGGGTCAACAAGGCAATTAC
Organism: Pirellulaceae bacterium; assembly: GCA_041741715.1. GTDB lineage: Bacteria > Planctomycetota > Planctomycetia > Pirellulales > Pirellulaceae > Aureliella. Next base: position 5,630 of record JBGSJT010000423.1, read on the forward strand.
CATTGTTAGCAATTACTGGTGGTTCCATACGCGTCTCGGGGAACAAAATTCCTGTCCCGTCTACGGCAACTCTCCAGAAGTCGTGGCTGCGAAGCTGTTTTACTTGCGCAAGCGTCGGTCCCAGTACTTTAAAATTCCGATGCAATTCCTCGATCAATTCGGGCCAATTCTCGGTCCCGCCGCCAAGCAAAACTGGTGTGCGTGCAGCATTGTCGCTTCGAGCCCCGAATTGCCGCACCAATTCGTCAATTTGGGGTGTGCCATCCCCCCAGCTGACAATTTGATACGCTTCCAATGACAGCTCGCGGCAATCGTGGTCGGTAAAATGATCGACGGCCACGGGGCTGTAGCCTAGGGCGACCACCGCTTCGGCCAGGGAACGCACCGAAAAACCGACGACAATCGGATGAGTTCGGCCCCTCGCAGTGGCTGTTTCGTAGGCTGGGAGCGAAACATTGGGCATGTCGGAGGGTTGGATGAATAATGCGAACGAGCGGTATGGCAGGGAGGGTTCTCCCGAATTTACCAACTTGTCGGGAACTTAGTTGCTGAAACTTGGCACCTTCCAATTAAATTGGAGCCAAGCCCGCCTGCTGGTGAACCTCAGGCGCTAGTGTGAGAAACCGTAAGTTCCGTCGAGTCAAAACCGGATTATTCAAGTACTCCCCTGAGGGGGAGTCGCGGG
>JBGSJT010000424.1:0-45820 GCA_041741715.1 Pirellulaceae bacterium
ATAAATAAGGAACGCTTTACGAATGTTGAGATTATTCCTCAGTACCCTACTGATTGCGGGTTGCCTCACTGCTCCAGCTGCTATCGCCGAGTCACCGATCCGGCCTGGTGATCGCATCGCTATCATCGGCAATACCTTTGCCGATCAGCTTCGGATTCACGGTTACCTGGAGACATTGTTGTTACAGCACGCTGGCGACAAGCCCATTTCGCTTCGCAATTTAGGTTGGGGGGGCGACATGTTGTCTGCGCGCGATCGTCCAACGGGATTCCCCTCAGAAGAGTCGACGCTAACGGCACACAAGACCGATGTGATCATCGCCTGCTTCGGGATGGGGGAGTCCTTTGCCGGAGAGGCTGGGCTTGAAGAGTTTACCCTGCGGCTCAGGGAGCTGATCGCCGCGCACGCTGGCAAGAAGTACAACGGCCAATCAGAAGTACGCCTGATTATAGTCTCACCTATTGCGTACGAGGATCTTGGAAAACTGACTCCGGGACGAGATCAACGGAATCGCGACTTGGCAGCCTACACGAGCGCAATGTCCACCGTCGCAACCGAGGCCCAGGTACCCTTTGTTAACCTTTTCGACGCGTCTCAATATCTGATGGATGAGCCAACTGGTCCCAATTTGACTCATAACGGGATCCACCTCAACGCTTTTGGTTACTGGGCAATTAGCCACACATTTTGCGATCAACTGACCGCCAACGATCGATTCTCTGGTCAACATTCGTGGTTGCTTCGAATTGATGCAGCCATGAAGTCAAGCGACGCCAGGGGCGTTGAAATATTAGAGTTGGAAACTAACGAAGCGGGGCTCAGCTTTCGAGTCGTGGAGAAAGCCGCTCCGACATTGCCTCCACCGACTGACCAGCCGCTACCTCCACAACTCGAATTTATTCGAGATACGCTCGTTATTCAGAATCTCCCAACCGGGACGTATCAACTGACGATTGACGAGAAACCTGTCGTTGCGGCTACAGCGCAAGCCTGGGCCAAGGGACTGGCCATTGATGCTTCACCAGCGCATATCGCTGCCGAGGCTTACCGCGAGGTTGTCAACAACAAGAACCTGTAATTCACTTATAGCTGGAAGGCATTGAATCAAGTTCACATTGTTGGAGAGCGTCGGGAGTCTCCCAGTGGTAAACAATTGCCACAGGAAGTGCTCGAGTTCAGCAGACTTGCGGACGAACTCGACAGCACACTGAGTAAGCCGATCGAGCTCAAGGTGAGGCAATGGCGAGTTTCGCGAATTTCACTGGTGCCATCGGACAGTAAAAATTGAAAACCAAGATGATACATAGAATGCAACCAGTTCCTTTGTCGCTTTGGGGCGCCGCGATTCTGCTATGGCTTTCACTGGCGGGACTAACACCGGCTCAAAATGCTGAAGGTATCAAAGAGGCTAATCTTATTGGCGCCGACCTGGAGCTGATGAATAACCATGATCCGGTTTCGCAGTTGGAGAACTTCGACTTGCTGCCTGGTTACCAGGTTAATCTTTTTGCTGCTGACCCCATGTTCGCCAACCCGGTTCATATGCACTGGGATTCGCGAGGACGCCTGTGGGTCGCGTGCTCTTGGGCTTACCCGCAACTCAAACCCGGGGAGGTTGCAAATGACAAGATTGTAATCTTGGAGGATACCGACGAGGACGGAGTAGCAGACAAATCGACTGTTTTCGCGGAAGGCCTTTACCTGCCGACCGGCATCGAACTGGCCAATGGTGGCTGTTATGTCGCACAATCGCCCGACATCTTTTTTATGAAGGACACTGACGGGGACGACATAGCGGACGTCAAAGAACTGGTACTGACCGGTTTCGGTATCGAGGACAGTCACCATTCCATCAGTGCCTGGCGTCGTGGTCCTGGCGGTTGGCTTTACTTCCAGGAAGGCATTTTTCTGCACGCCCAGGTCGAGACGCAGTACGGAGTCGTGCGAAATTTCAACGGCGGCGTTTATCAGTTCAATCCTCGTACGCTGGAACTGCGAATGTTCTGCCGAGGGACTGGCGGCAATCCTTGGGGGCATGTCTTCGATCGCTGGGGACAGTCCTTCATGGTGAACAATCCCCGCATTATGTATCTCTCGCCCGCGACGGGGAACAGCGGAGAGGCGGTTCAGGTCAAACCTCTCATAAGCACAGAGAAACAATGCGGCGGCGATCTGGCGACTGGGACTCACGTGGGAGATGACATTCGGGGTCAACTGCTGACTGGTCGCTTCAAGAGCCGCACGGTCGTTCGATATGAATTCATCGAGGACGGTGCCGGTTTCAGTGCGAATGTGCTGGAGCCACTGATCAGCTCCAGACACCCAAACTTTCGTCCGGTCGATGTGAAGATTGGCCCGGACGGAGCAGTGTATGTGGCGGACTGGTACAATTCGATTATCAACCACGCTCAGCATGATTTTCGCGATCCTCGCCGCGATCACGAACATGGCCGCATCTGGCGGATCACTCACAAGGAACGACCGCTTGTCAAGAAGCCAATGCTCGTTGGTATTTCGATCGAAGCGCTGATTGAACATCTCCTGAGCCCCGAAGACTGGACTCGTCATCAAGCTCGGAAAGAGTTGAGTGAACGGGATCCGGACAAAGTTTTGGCCGCACTCGAAAGCTGGGTCGAGTCGCTGGATGCCGGTGTCCCGGACTACGATCATCATCTCGTCGAAGCCATGTGGGCTTGCCAGAACGTCGAGCGCGTCAGCGAGAACATCCTGGAGCGAGTCCTAGCTGCAAAAGATGGCCATGCCCGCAGTGCCGGTGCGCGGATAATCCGCTACTGGCACGACCAGCTGTCCGATCCGGTCGGGATGATCGCCCGGGCGTCAGCCGACGCATTCCCGCGCACGCGGATGGAAGCTGTACTTTCCGCGGGTTTCATCCCGAGTGCGGAATCGTTCGCGGCGGCTCTGCATTCTCTGGACCTTCCGGGTGACGACACGCTTGATCTGGCACTGCCTCAGACGATGAAGGCGCTGGAACCGTACTGGCGTCCGGCGATGGAGGCCGGGACGTTGCAGTTCGCAAAACCGTCTCATCGTGAGTTTGCCGAACAGTGGGCTGGAACCGGCCTAGAAAGTCGCCTGGCGGAATTCCTAAAGGAGACATCGCCAACGGACAAAGATATCGCCTCCGTTCAGGCTCAATTGCTTAAGGTTGGCACCGACACTGAAGTGCGGATGATCGTGGCCGCTTTAAGCATGGGCGAAGGGCTCAAGTCACCGGCGGCCACAATTGCAATGCTTGAGACGCTTCAGCGAATGGCAAAACCTGATTCGCCGAGGTCACTTAGACGTAGTTTGAGCGGTCTGAAGCAGCTGATCAACCAAAGGAACGAATCGATCGCGGTGCTCGCGGCGAACAATCTTGGCGTCTGGGGCGTGGCTGGTCCCGATGAACTTGCCGCGCTTCAGGGCGATTCCCTCAGTGCTGCGGTCAAGCAAGCTCTGGCCGTCGCACTCGCCACAACCAGCAGCGCGCGCTACGAAGAATCACTTGCACAACTTACCGCGAAAGGTAACCTGGAAACTCGCTATGCCGCCGCAGCCGGACTGGCTCAAGCCAATCTGAAACAAGGCGTCAAAGCCGCAGCCGAATTGCTAAGTGAGGATCCGCAAGGAGCCGATCCAGTTCCCCTTGTCAAATTTCTCTTGCAGCAGCATCGCAGCGGCGGACGACTGCTCAGCGACGAGCTTCAGAGAGACAAGATTCACCCTGCGGTTATGGCGAGCGTCAGCAGGTTCCATCGCGACACCGGGATGCTTCCCGATGATCTCGCAGACATGTTTCGTCCGTCGACCACATCCGGTTCTCTTAGCGCCGATTTGCTCGCAGAGGACCCCAATGCGTTGGCCGCGGATGTTGAGAAACTTGGAGACCCAGCCCGAGGCGAGCTAATCTATCGCCGCAAGAGCACGGCATGCATGGGTTGCCATGCTATTGGTTCGGCCGGTCCTGCGTTTGGTCCGAATCTGGTGGCGGTTGGAGCCGCGGCAAAAACGCAGTACTTTGTTCAGTCGATCCTTCAGCCGAATGCGGCGATTGCAGAGCACTACGAGGCGCGGACGTTTCTACTCGCCAGTGGCAAAATACATACGGGGATCGTCACGTTCCGGAACGAAAGGGAAGTTGTTTTCCTTGACTCGTCTCAACTAGGAAAAGAAATACGGCTTGATGTTAAAGATATTGAAGGCGAGATTCCTGCGAAGTCACTGATGCCCGCTGGACTGGCCGACCAACTGAACAGTCGCGGCGAGTTCCTTGATCTCGTCAAGTTCATCTCCGCGTTAGGCAAGCCGGGCCAGTACAAGAACGACGAGAGTCCCGTCATTCGCAAATGGCGAGTGATCGCGGCTTCTGAAAGCGGCAATGTGCCAGCTGAGGACGCAGAATGACTGCCCGCCTATAGCAAAGTCAGCGGAGAGTTACCGCTTGACGATTTCCCAGCCGGCGAACATGGTTTCGTCCGCGGCTTCGTCAATGTACTCGTGGCCGGCACGGTTCGACTGGATATCAACTCTGTCGACGGTCTGACGCTTCGGGTGGATGGCAAGCAGGTCAATGACCTTGCCGCCCCGATCAGTTTAGAAAAAGGACGTCGCACGTTGACCTTTGGCTTTAGTCCCAAACAACGGCAAAATGGACTTCGCGTCGAGCTGAAAGCCGTGGATGGCGCTGTCAAGTTCCAACCGGAAGGTGGACACTAGCGAGAAGCAAACGTGAGGAAAGTGTCCTGCAGGGAACAAATTGGCATATCGTGAACTCGTCAGCATTGGATTTTTATAAATATGAAAACAAATCGCCTAAGAAATACCTCCAGTCTTGCTTTTGTGCTGACGCTGGCAGTTGTATTGGTTCCGGTGGCCCAGGCCGCTCCACCCAATGTCCTGATCATCATGCCGGACGATATGAGCTTCGACGATTACAGCTATTACAACCACCAGCCGGATGCGCCGCGGACGCCTAACACCGACCGGCTGGGCGGCAAGAGCGTGCGGCTGACCGACTTCCATGTCGCGCCGACGTGTTCGCCGAGCCGGTCTCAATTGATGACGGGCCGCTACACGGATGCCGCCGGCGCATGGCATACGGTCATGGGCCGCGAATTCTTGCGCGCCGACGAGGTGACGATGGCCGATGTGTTCAAAGCCAACGGCTATCGCACCGCGATCTTCGGCAAGTGGCACTTGGGCGACAGCTATCCGCTCCGCCCGAAAGACCGCGGGTTCGAGCATGTGGTCATGATTTGCGGCGGCGGCATTGATCAGCAGCCCAATTTCTGGGGCGACCGCAACACGACGCCGAGCACAATTTTTGTCAATGACCAGCCGGTTGAGTTGACGGAAGAAAACGGCGGGCTGCCCGGCACCTCCGGTGCGTTCGCGACCAGCTTTTTCACCGCCCAGGCGATGGACTACATGAAAACCTGCCAGGCCAAGCAGGAGCCATTTTTCGTTTATGCCCCGTACAATGTCGCGCATGGCCCCCAGGACGTGCCGCCCGATGCGCGCGCCGGCGTCTCGGACCGCACGGCGACCATTGAGAATATGGACAAGAATATCGGACGACTGCTGACGTTCCTCGACGACACTGGTCTGGCGGACAACACTCTGCTGGTATTCATCCTCGGGGATAATGGCGAAGGTAATTCCATGCTGCGCGCGGGCAAGGCTTCACATTACGAAGGTGGGCACCGTGTGCCGTGTTTCGTCCGCTGGCCCTCTGGAGGTTATGCAGGCACGACTGCCACGGCCCGCGAGATGCCGCGCATGGTAAGCGAAATTGATTTGCTGCCAACGTTCATGGATGTGCTGAATCTGCGCGATGTCGCCTACCGGCCGTCGCAGTTGGCGATGGCTGGGCGCAGCATCAAGACGCTGCTGGACTCCGATCCGAAGAATGACGATCCGGCTTTCGGCTCACGAGTTTTGGTGGTGGACAACCAGCGGATGGACAACCTGGAGAAATACAAACAGGCCTCTGTCATGCGGGATGAACTGGATGCCGCGGGGCAGATCACTCACAAATGGCGGGCGATTTGCGCGTCCGAAGACAAGCCGTGGGAACTGTTCGACATCCAGGCGGATATGCTTCAAAAGACCAACTTGCTGGCCCAACCGACGAACGGCCATATCGCCGAAATCGCACAGTCACTCCAAGCCGCTTATGAAGACTGGTGGCGCGACGTTAGTGTAAACGCGGCGGACTACACCCGGCCCATTGCGGGTTCCCCGGAGGAGCCGGTGATCTGTCTTTACTCACACGACTGGCACATGGAGGACCTGCCGCCATGGAATCAGACGATGATTGCGGAGGGCCTGGCTGCGAATGGATTCAACGCGGCAGCGTTTGCCCAGGCGGGCGACTACACTTTCGACCTGCGCCGCTGGCCGCGCGAGATTGCCGGTGAAACCACGGTGACTTCCAAACTGAAATCGCCCATCAAGAGTACCAGTAAAAATGCGCCGATCTTGGGAAAATCGCTGCCCGTTAACTCGGCGCGGATTCGCATCTGGAATGTCGAAAAGACCTACGCCGACGAGTGGCAGGACGTAAAACCCGATTCGGACGGGGCAGTCTTTACCGTGCCACTGCCCGCCGGACCGGCGATGGTGCAAACCTGGTTTTATGATGCCGACGGTAAAGAACTATGCGGAGCATACTACGTCTATGTCAGCCTCGCGCAACCGGTCGTCAGCCCCTGATTCATTTCATCCGTGCAAATCGCGAACGATCAAACCGCCACACCCCGATGCCATTGATCAGTGCCCCACATCTTAACGCGAAAATCTCCTTATTATGAAAATCTCTTTTGAACTTCTTGCCGGTTTTGCATCGGCCATTGCCCTGCTGGCCCCGACGCTGCACGCAGTTGAACGCCCAAACATCGTCTACCTCATGGCAGACGATCAGAACTTCAGTTCGATCGGAATTTACGGCAACCCGGAGGTGACTACGCCGAACATGGACAGGCTCGGACGCGACGGAGTGATTTTTGATCGACACTACAACACGACGTCCATCTGCATGGCCAGCCGCTCCAGCGTGATGACGGGAATGTATGAATATAAGACAGGTACGAATTTTGGCCATGGAAACATGAAACCCGAGGTGTGGGCGAAATCCTATCCGGTGCTACTGCGCGAAGCGGGCTATTGGACAGCATTCGCCGGTAAATTCGGCTTTGAGATTGAGGGATACGGGTTTGAATGTGGAGCGTTCTTCGATTTTTGGGGAGGCGCCCCGGGGCAGACTGAGTATAAAACTGCCCAAAATAAATCGATGGCCAAGTACGCGGAGAAGTATCCGCACTCCACCTTGTCCTACGGCGCATTCGGTCAGGATGTAATCCGCGAGGCGGCGAAGCAGAAGAAATCCTTCTGCCTTTCGATCAGTTTCAAGGCACCCCACAAACCGGCGACTCCCGATTCGAGATTTGATGATATCTACGCCGGAAAAACATTTACCAAACCAGCGAACTTTGGGCGAGAAAATGGGAAACATCTGGCTCCCCAAAGCAGGACCGGACGGGAATACAGGCAGTTTACCGAGTGGCATTACGATACCGATTACAACGGCGAGATGAAGAAATATTACCAGCAGGTTTATGCCATTGATGTAGCCCTCGGTATGATCCGCGATGAGCTGAAAGCGCAGGGCATCGCGGACAACACTGTTATTATCTACACCAGCGACAACGGCTATTTCGTCGGCGCCCATGGATTGGCATCCAAAGAGTTGTCTTATGAAGAGTCTTCCCGTGCGCCACTCATTATTTACGATCCTCGCAGCCCCTCGGCCGGCAAACAGCTGCGCAGCCCGGCGCTGACCGGTAATATTGATTTTGCGCCGACGATTCTGGAACTGGCGGGTTTGCCCATCCCTGCCAACATGGATGGCGTCAGCCTGCTACCGCTGGTCAAGAATCCGTCAGCGGATGTCCGCGAGCAGATGGCATTTATGAATGTTTTCGGTGCTGGCGCGAATACTGCATTCACCGTCCTGACGAAGGAATTGAAATATACGTACTGGTGGTATGGCGATTCGACCATGGAGCCAGTCGAGGAGTTGTTTCATTTGACCAAAGATCCACTGGAGATGACAAATATAGCCAACCACCCGGAGGCGGCTCCGCTGCTTAACGCCATGCGAAAGCGGTATGATGCCGAGCTGGTTAAATGGAAGCAGGAGGCAGTTCCCTACAACAATTACCAACAGTATGGCCAACTTTTCGACCGGACCATTCCGTGGGAGCAAAAGGGTTCTAAAAAGCAACGGGACAAAAAGACAAGAGACGAGTGCAGCTTCATAGTGGACTAAACGGAAAACCGGATTACCTTCATGCTAAAGTCAATAGGTTTGTTGTACGGCGTTGCGCGTTGTCTCGCGTTAGCATTCGTGCTTGCCAACATCGTCGAAGTCGCCGCCGAAGAACCCATTCGTCCGGGGCCTGCAGACGCCAATAACTTCGTCGGCCTTCAGACTGGATTAAGTAATCTGCCACTACTGGGGCAAGGACGCACGCGATCGATATCGCCCGAGAATCCCACCGGCGAAAAGGGAAAGGGAGCGATGGGCATTCCCGACCCAACGCAAACCAACTCTTTTCAAAACGCCCGCGCGGCAGACAAACTGGGCCAGGGCTGGAAAGTCAATCCTTTCATTCGCATCAACGCGGGTGAAACCAAAACCATCATGGATGTGGAGGGACCAGGAATCATTCAGCACATTTGGATGGTCGAGGGATTGAATCGGGGATTGGTGATCCGCTTCTACTGGGACGACGAAGAGTCGCCCTCCATCGAGTCCCCGGTGCCGGATTTTTTTGCTGTCGGCCATGGCAAGTTTGCACCGGTTCACTCGGCCACTGTGGTCGTCGTGGCGAAGAACGCGCTCAATTGTTATTGGCCGATGCCGTTCCGCAAACACGCCAAGATCACGTTGTCCAACGAGACCACCGAGGACATCAAACTTGTGACGTATCAGATCACTTATGCCGAGACGGAGGTGTCAACGGCAGCCGGTTATTTTCACGCCCAGTATCGGCGGGCCTCCACCGCAAAGAACAATCCTTATGTGATTCTCGACGGAGTGAAAGGACAGGGCCGCTATGTCGGCACATTCCTGGCCTATACTCAACTGGAAAAGGGTTGGTTCGGCGAGGGTGAAATCAAGTTTTTCATGGACGGCGACGACCAGTTCCCGACCATTTGCGGTACGGGCATGGAGGATTATTTCCTGGGAAGCTATGGCTTGACCCAGGTTTACACGGCCCCTTACTCCGGCAATTTGCTGCCGGCCAACGCCAAAACGGCCGAGCCACCGCAATTCTGGAGCATCTATCGCTGGCATATCCTCGACCCAATCAATTTCGACCAGGATCTGCGCGTGACGCTCCAGGCGCTGGGGTGGCAGGGAAATAGATACAAAAAAATGTCCGATGACATTTCTTCTGTTGCCTATTGGTATCAGTCCGAGCCGCACGCGCCGTTTCCGAAACTCCCCTCTGTCGCAGAACGGCAGCGCGTGGCCCGCCCCTCCCAAGCTCAGTCTGCCGCACCGGCGAATCTGAATCAGGGTGAAATCAAAGATCCTTGAACTTGATGAAGCAAGCCTAACTTACAACCGCCTCAATCACGGCCAGAATGCAAATGAAACATCATAAATCACTCGTTGGGCTGCTCGCCGGAGCCGTGGCAATTTTCGGTTTGTTGCCGGGCGGGCTGTATGCGGAAGACGACTTCGTTCAACAGTTCAAGTTCAGCGGCGGTATTGTCGTTGCGATTGATTTTGATGACGGAAAATTCATCGCAGATCTTGCGACCGATGGACCATTCGTCATCCACGCGCTATTGAGTGACGAGGACCGTGTGGCGGCGGTGCGGCAGGTCATTCAACAGGCCGGTGTTTATGGGAAGGTCTCGTGCGATTTCTACAACGGACTTGATCTGCCCTATGTGGACAGTCTTGTGAATCTCGTTTTATGCAAAGAATCCAGCCAGGTGCCGGAGGCGGAGCTGATGCGCGTGCTGGTTCCCGGCGGTCGTCTGGTCACGGAGGGGCCAAACGGCTGGAAGAAAAAGCCGAAGCCGATTCCCGACGGGTTGGACGAATGGAACCAGTTCCTGCACGGCCCTGACAACAATGGTGTGTCGCTAGACGATGTCGGCCCTCCTCAGCGGCTGCGTTGGCACGACACACCAGAATACGGACGCTCGAAGTCACTGTCTCCGTCCTTCACCAATATGGTGTCTGCAGATGGGGTGCTGCTAACCATCGAAGACCGAGCGACAACCGAGGACGTCAACGCGCCGGTCGACTACCATCTGGTCGCGCGCGACGGTTTTAACGGCATCGAGCTGTGGAAGCGGTCGATGAATCAGTGGAGCGAGTGGCAGACAGGGAGCATCAAGTCGATTCCGACGCAGCAACAGCGCTGCCTGGCGGCGGTCGGCAGAACGGTTTACGTATGCTCCGGATTTGGCGGTCCTGTGATGGCTTTCGCGATCCGCACCGGTGCGCCAAAGAAAGTATATGAAAACTCGAAAGGGACTACGGAATTCGCCATCGATAACAATGTTCTCTACGTGATCAAAGGAACGCCATACAGGCTTCCGCGAAGTGAGTCCACAGACAGTGTTGCTGAGCTGTGTGCCGTTGATCTTGAGAACGGTAGCGTAATCTGGAGCCGCTCAATTGCTGACGACTACACCGGAGGAACGTTTGCGGTGAAAGGTAGCCACGTGGTCTATCACAGCTCGAGCGGATTGACCTGTGTCGACAGTGCGACTGGGAATGTGCTTTGGACGGAAACCGTTGTGGTCGAGACCGAACCGACGAATGATCCAACGCAAGCCCCCGGTAATCAAACGAGAAAGCCAGTCGTCTCCTCCACGACTTATTCCAGCAATATTCATCCGACATTGGTGCTAACCGACGATACTGTCTTTTGCGCCATTCATAAAACCATGACGGCGAAGAGCCTTGCGGATGGCAAAACATTGTGGACGGCTCCCGCAGGCCTGAACTACATGAAGAGCACCGAGATCTTCGTCACCGATGGATTGGTGTGGGGCCGCGATTTGAAAGGGCACGATCCAAAGACCGGAGAGGTCGTGCGCACGCTGGTGCAGGAAATGAACGGCCCCATGTCGCACGACCGCTGCTACCGCAATCGCATCACGCATCGCTATTACCTGAACAGCGCCTCGGGTGGCAGCGACTTTGTAAAACTGGATGGCAAGGCAGAGACGCCGAATCCCTGGGCGCGTTCAACTTGTGGACTGGCGGTGATGCCGGCCAACGGCATGATGTACAACGGCCCGTATGTGTGTCAGTGCGCGATTGGCACCATGGCCACCGGCGTGAATGGATTTTACAACGGAATGGGTAATGTTGACGGACGCTTCACCGTCGAGATCGAACCGCGCCTGGTGAAAGGGCCTGCCTTCGGAAAAGTGGATGGCACCGCCGCGACGGTCGATGACTGGCCAACGTATCGGTATTCAAGCGAACGCAGCGGGATCACGCCGACCATTACACCGGAAACTCTCGTTACGCGATGGAAGGTCGATATCGGATCGCATCCCACCGCGCCCGTTGTGGCTGGTGCAAGTGTTTATGTTGCGGATCGAGATGCCTACACACTTTATTCATTCAAACGGGAGACCGGTCAAACGCGATGGTCGTTCATCGCGGATGGTCGCATCGACAGTCCGCCGACTTATCACAACGGCATGATTCTGTTCGGCTCTCGCGGCGGTTGGGTCTATTGCCTGCGTGCGTCCGATGGTGAGTTGTCTTGGAAGTTCAACGGCATGCCCGAGCGTCGATTGATCTGTGACACAGGACGTCTCGAATCGGCCTGGCCGGTCCACGGCAGCATCATGATGTTAGGTGATACGGTTTACTTCGCAGCGGGGCGCAGCACGTTTCTCGATGGCGGAATTGCGGTATTCGGACTCGACCGGATGACTGGCGCGGTCAAGCATAGGCGAATTATGCAGGGTCCCTACCAAGACGACACTCGGAATTTCCCGGTTCAGGCCAAGGGGCAGTTCCAGTTGGAAGGCTGCAAAGCAGATATTTTTTCATTTGCTGGAGACGAGTTGTTCATGCGGAATCAGGCGTTCCAACCTGATCTCGAGCCGATCGTTTCCGAGAGCGTGAAGACACTGCACTTACTGGCTTCTCCCGGGCTGTTGAACAGTTCGCCGCAGCATCGCACCTACTGGACTGTGGATCGCGACCTGCGGTATGGCGGGGCCATGGGAACATTTGGTGCCGGTCCAGCGGGCGATACGATCGCGTTCGATGGCAAACTGTTCTATGAGATTCGCGGCTACGCACCCGGTCGCAATCTTCCGGGCCGCGGACGCGATCTGGATCAGCTGGAACTTTACTCGGTCCACTGCGGAAGCTACGGCGGTATGGGCGACAAAGAAGATAAGACTGCCATCCCGGCAATGGGTATCTGGAAACAACGTTGGAACACACCCACGCCGTTCGCAGGTCATGCAGTCGCCGCTGCTGAAAACACAGTGATGGCGGCTGGTGTTCCGATGCTCAGTGGCTACTCGGTTGAGGACACCAACGCTTCTTATGCGGGCGAAAGAGGCGGGATTGCTTGGCTGCTCGATGCGAAAGACGGTCACCAACTGCAAGAGTTGCGTTTCGATGTCGCGCCTGTCTGGGACGGGATCGCGATCGCTCACGACAGTTGTTTCATTTGCCTAAAAGATGGATCGGTCGTGCGCCTCTCCGGCCAATAGGGAACTGGATACATGACTCAATTTCCACGCTCTCTTTCAACGTCCATACTTCGAACATGAGCGAGTAACGGAACAAATACGAAATGACCTACCGTAAGATGCCTAATAACTACTCACTCACCATCGATTGAAAATGAAGTACGCCAAGTTAACTGCCGTTTCATTGTGTTTGGTTTTTGTTTTCGCCAAGGTAGCGCTGGCAAGTGACTTTTACGTCAGCCAGTCAGGAAAGGATGCCAATCAAGGCACGCAAGCGTCGCCGGTAGCTAGTCTTGCGAAGGTGCAATCACTCGCACGGTCGCTGTCGGGCATCGAGTCGGTGACCGTGCATGTCGCCGACGGCGTTTACTATTTGCCTGAAACGCTAGTGTTTGAGCAAGCGGATTCAGGTTCGGCGGAGCACCCAGTCGTGTATGTCGCCGACAACGAGGGCGGCGCGGTACTCAGTGGCGGTACGAAGCTCAATCTCGCCTGGAAACCGTTTCGCGATGGCATTTTCATGGCCGAGTCGCCGACCGGTCTGACGATCGACCAGCTCTTCGTCGATGGCCAGAACCAGAGAATGGCACGCTACCCGAACTTTGACGCGAGCAAGAAAACAGAGGCCTATCAGGGATTCGCGGCCGACGCATTCGCGAAAGAACGTGCCGCCCGTTGGGCCAATCCGGTCGGCGGATACATCCATGCGATGCACCGTTCGCGTTGGGGCGGATACCACTACCAGATCACTGGCAAAAACGCCGCCGGTGAAGTGACCTACGAAGGCGGCTGGCAAAACAACCGAAAGTCCGGCATGCACAGCGAATTTCGAATGGTCGAAAACATCTTTGAAGAACTCGATGCCCCCGGCGAATGGTTTCACGATGCCAGGACTTCCACGCTGTACTACATGCCAGCGTCCGACGTCGATCTCGCTAGCGCGACCGTTGAGGTCGTCCGCCTGAAGCACTTGATCGAGTTCCATGGATCCGAAGCCGCACCAGTCACCAACATCACGCTGGAAGGTTTCACAGTACGTCACGCCGCGCGGACGTTCATGGAGACCAAGGAACAGTTGCTGCGCAGCGATTGGGCCATCTATCGAGGCGGCGCTTTCATGTTGACGGGCACCGAAGACATCCACATTGTCGATTGCGAATTTGATCAAGTCGGTGGCAATGCGATCTTTGTCAACAATTACAATCGCGGAACCGTGGTGAAGGGCACGTACATCCACGATACCGGTGCCAGCGGTGTATGCTTTGTCGGTGATCCCGATGCGGTTCGCGATCCCTTGTTTGAATATGGACAAAAGAACGACCTAGATAAGATCGATCGCACGCCGGGACCCAAGACGAAGAATTTTCCGTCGCTGGGGATCGTCGAAAATTGCCTGATTCATGGCATCGGTCGTGTCGAGCGGCAACCCGCCGGCGTGCAGATTGAAATGTCGCAAGACATCACCGTGCGTGACTGTTCCATCTACGACTGTGCCCGTGCCGGGATCAACATTGGCGATGGTGCCTGGGGCGGCCATCTGATCGAACGCTGCGACGTGTTCGATACCGTGCTCGAAACGCATGACCACGGTTCGTTCAACTCTTGGGGCCGTGATCGCTACTGGCGCAGTGATCAGGGAACTCCACAAAAGGCAGTCGATGCTGACCCCAATCTGCCGTTTTTGGACGCGGTCAAGACAACGACGATCCGCTACAGTCGCTGGCGTTGTGATCATGGATGGGACATCGATTTGGATGATGGATCGAGTAACTACGACATCTACAACAACTTGCTGCTCAACACCGGCTTGAAGCTTCGCGAAGGATTCCGACGTCACGCCTGGAACAACGTCATTCCATTCGGCGGCCTTCACCCACATGTTTGGTACGACGGCAGCAAGGACGATGTGTACTCCAACATCTTTGCCGTTGCTCACCGGCCCGCGCGGATGTCCAGGCCATACGTGGATGGAACGATGGTCGATCGCAACCTGTTCACAACCCAGGACCCGAGCATTTTGAAAGCCTCCCGGCAACTGGGCTGGGACGAACATTCGGTGCTGGGCGATCCAATGTATGTCGATCCGGCGAACGGCGATTTTCGAGTTAAGGATGGCTCTCCCGCTTTAGAACTCGGTTTCAAAAACTTCCCGATGGACCAGTTCGGGGTGAAGAAGGCCTCGCTCAAGGCGATTGCCGAAACACCTTCGATCCCGGAATTAGAAGCAGGAGGCGGTTCTGATGCTCCGGTAAAAACCGAGCCGCTGGCGAAGGCGGATCCCGTCTGGCTTGGTGCCACATTACACTGCATCGAAGGCGAAGAGTTCTCGGCCTTTGGCACCAATGAGGAAGATGGTGGAGTCGCCCTGACGAGCGTTCCTAAAACGTCCGCGGCGGCCAAAGCCGGTCTCCGCGAGAACGATTTGATTCAAGCCGTCGACGGCAAGCCGGTGGCGACGGTTGAGCAACTCTTTAGCCAACTGTCCAAGACCAAGTCCGCCTCGGTCAAGCTGAAGGTGATTCGTGACCAGCAGGCGAGAGAAGTGACGGTTGAACGACAAGCGGTTGTCGAAATCGAATCATCATCCAGCGCGAACGGTTTCAAGAAGCTCCCGCTGCCTTCGTCGACCTCCGCAGTCATCACGACCAATCGGAAAACTGGCGATGACCCAATCAACACGTTGACTGATGGCAAGTTGGGCCAGGGGTACGGCCCAGTGTTCACCAACGGCATCCGCGACGGCGCCTACAAAATGGACCTGGGATCGTCAAAGTCGATTGCCGCGGTCACCAGTTGGTCCTTCAACAAAGGCGGGATGCGTGGTGCACAGAAGCTGACGATTTACGTCAGCAACGCGACGTCTGATCCCGGTTGGGATCTAACAAAATTCACTGCGATCGGGACGATCGACACTGGTAAGGCAACTGCGGATTACACCGCCGCCTCGCTTCGCGCCACGGAAGGAAAAACGCTAGGTGAATTCCGTTGGATCGTCTGGGCTGTCTCGCCGGTGACTGAACGAGGAGGAGGCGAGAATACCGCGTTTCAGGAATTCGCCGTCGAAGCAGCAAAACCATCCGCTGCAAGTTCTTCGCAGTCCGCACTGACTCCTTCCGGTCTTCGGATCGATGCGAGCCTCCCGATCAATCCGGCCGGGATCAACGTGCTATCAGGTATCGGTTGGTGGTTCGATGGAGGGCAGCGTTATTACAACTGCCACTTCGACAACACGCCGGGCGATCAGGGAATCCTATCTGCACCGTTCAAGGAACTGACCGAGGCCGCTAGAATTGGCAATCACAAGCGGGTCGTCGCTTATAACTCTTGGATCAAACCACGCTTGACCGAATATCAGGACTACTACGGAGGCGAAGGGGCCCATGTCGCATCGGGACTGGACAAAGGGGTCTTTCAATTTGGACCTCAACAAGGTTTGTTGGCTCATGGGTGCTTTATCTTGGAAAAGAACTGGGGGCACATTGAATTAAACAGCACGATCCCGAATCCAAGTTACACTCTCGAAGAGCTGACAGCTTTGATCGAGAGAGCTCAAAACGAACGATTCCCACTGTCAATCAATCTTGAGATGTATGAAGACGGATCGGTCTCTCCCGAATCGATGTCGCTATTGAAGCAGCTCCGGGATTCTGTTCGAGCGAAGTAATTTCTGGGCGTCAAATAGAGCAACTGGACCCGCGAATAACATCCTGTAACATTTGAAAGCAACTCATGAAACACACCGTCACACTTCTCACGGCTCTGCTGTTTGCACTGCCGTCCCCGCTGCGTGCCGCAGATGTCTCCCAGCGATCAAGTCAACCCAACATCGTTTATATCCTCTGCGATGACCTTGGCTATGGCGATGCCGAGCATCCCGAGGAAGTCGCGCGGCTGACTAAGCTGCTGGAAGAAATCATCGCCAACGGCCGCAGCACGCCCGGCGCGAAGCAGGAGAATGACGCAGAGATTCAAATCCGAAAGGGTCAAACCAAAGCACGGAAGAAGTAATCACGCCAGCCTGTCGAATTTGAGACGCAATGCCCATCCAGAGCAATTGGATGCGTTTGCGAAACAGAGTCAGCTGTTCACGCAATTCCACGTGAGTCCGACTTACTCGCCATGTCGCGCGGCACTTATGAGCGGCCGGAATGAGTTTAAGAATGGCGTGAACCACACGATTCTCGAACGCGAGCGGATGGGGCTGTCCACTTATAATCTACACCGTAAACCAGACCCTAACGGACGCAAGAGAATGAAAATCCAAATGATCGCTGCCATCATGATTGCTGTTGTTGCAATCAGTGGAATAACAGCTCAGGAAACACCGCGCCAGAGCAACGCTTCGCGTGCGCCCAGTGGAGCCAAATACCTCAAGACTGGCGGAGAACGCAAGCTGGAGGTTGTCTACAAGGAGATATCGGGAAAGGACCTGACGCTGGACCTGTATTACCCCACGCCCAAGCCCTCTGAGAAATGTCCAGTGATCGTGTTTACTCACGGTGGAGGATGGGCCGCAGGTAATCGGTACAAGGCCGCCAGCGGTTCTTTTGCGATCGTTTTTGAACAGTTAATCAAGAAAGGTTTCGCGGTCGCTCCCGTGACCTACCGACTGGCCAAGCAGGACAGTAATGTGGCGATACGTGATTGTGTCATCGACTGCAAAGACTCCATTCGCTATTTGGCAAAGAACAGTGAAGCCCTGGGGATTGATCCCATGCGCATGTGTGTGATGGGAGATTCTGCAGGCGGCCATATCGCACAGATGCTTCTGCTGGCAACGCCTGAACAATTGCCGGGAGATCCAGCGCTTGCCGAAGTCCCTTACCGAATGGTCGCCGGCGTCTCCTGGTATGGCCCGTGTGATTTTGAAATGATGGAACTGTTCAACTACGATGACCGAACTGACTTCAAGGATCGGTTTGCCGCCCGCATTCTCGGCTCAGATTCAGGGCCGAAAGATCAATTGGCACGTTATCGGGAAGTCAGTCCGATCAACTACCTAAGCCAAGACAGCCCGCCTCTGCTGATGATTCAGGGGGACAAGGACACCACGGTTCCAGTCAAGCACGCTCACTACATGCAGCGGAAAGCTGATAAGATTGAAGCTCCCGTTGAGATCATGATCATCCGCAACGCCGGTCACAACTGGAGAAAGGTCGACGCGGACATCGAGCCATCTCAGGAGACGATCATCGAACGCACGGTGAAATTCTTTACTGACCATGATGGGACTCATTAAGCCTTCAGGATCGCGTTTCTACGAAGTGAACTGATGGATGCCAATCAAATTCATAATGTTGCTGCTGCTGACTCCGCAGGTCGTTTTGTGGGCTGCAGAACGTTCTCAACCAAACATTGTGGTCTTCCTTGCTGACGACATGGGTTGGGGTGATTCGGCGACCTACGGTCACGAGCTGATTCAGTCTCCCGCACACGGGCGGTTTGCGTGGCGGCAAATGGAGCGATCACGAAGGCGGCATCCGCGTGCCCGGTATCGCACGCTGGCCGGTTCACATCAAGCCCGGAACGGTCAGCGATGTACCCATGATTGGCACCGATATTTGTAGCCACCAACGAATGAATACAACATGACAAATATATGGTTTTGCTTGCTGATCCTAATGATTGCAAACATAGGCAGCGTAGCGGAAACGGAACCGGATTTTTATGTTTCTGTTAGTGGATCCGGAGAATGGCGACTTCCGATTCATGTCCGGATCTCCCGCACTGGAAACGGGCATTGTCCCGATCGACCTCTCACAGGTCGGATTGCGCAAAACCGAAACCTAGACACACGATAAACATATAGCGATTGCAGTTTCGGTCGAGGCAGAAGGTGGTTCTATGGATTCCAATGCAATCTCAGCCAGAAATGTCGAAAAGTGTCACGCTTCGGGATCTCGCGACAAGGTTTGAGTGTAGGCGATTTTCATTCTTCGCAGCAGGAGCTGGCGGTCCTCGCGATGCTTGTGGTTCCGTGTGCCGAGGACGCTGCGGTGAGACTGTCATGAGATGGCGGTGCAAAGGATCTACACCCACCCCTTGAAAGTAGTGTCAATCCTTTCCATTTGCGGTTGAACGCAGGTGGAAGTTGCCTTGGTCGATTCGGGCTACTCAAACGCCACTTGATCCGTGTGTGCCGAAAGCGGAGCACCTCGAAAAATAGGGACCGGAAATTCGAATGATTGTGCGACAAATATCCGCCGCGTGGTTGGTTGGCATGGTTGCCGCGTTTGGCTACGCCGGCCATGCAATTGCCGACGATCTGCCACTGCCGACCGTACTTGCAAAGCGTGGCCATCTGATATTCGACGACGACGGTTCCAAAGACCGTGGCGGTAAGACGATTACGGAATTGAATGACGGTGTCGGGCTGAAAACCGCATTAGGATCATGGGAGCGGGCGGAGCCGAATTCGACCGTTTGGCGTTCAACTTGGAGCGAGGGAATGGGGCACCCCCCCGTGGCATCGTATCCGGGAATCAACGCCAGCAATTTAATCGTCGAAGTCACATTTCGTTTCGGAAAAGCGACGGAGCCGTGGCACGAACAGTTTTTGCGAATCGCTGCCGATCAACGTCCTCAGATGAATGGGCATATCGTTTCCGCGTGGGTCAATCCCCTGGGACGCTACACGGAAAAGGGTTTTGTACTTGAGCACGTGGGCACGCGAGATGACAAGACAGGTAGCCGAGGCCTGTTGATGGATCATCAGCCGCTCAACTCGCAGCCCGAAACCTGGTACACCGCAACGCTAGAAATTGTCGATGATGAGGCGTTGTTCCGCATGGGCGATCATGTGGCATACGCAAAGGCAGAGCAGATCCGCATGCCGAAGAACTTGGTTTCTTTGACGCTGGGGACAACTTGGCACGAAATCAAACGTGTCCGCATTTGGCACGCCGAAGCGAACACTGACTGGGAGAAGAACAAGGACGCGGTCCTCAAGTCGCGCCGTCCGTTTGTTACCCGCCCGCGATGAGACTCCCGCCGATAGTGAATCCTCTCCTTAAGGACTTCCGCCCCATGAAATTCCAATTGTCGATCGTTGCGATCCTGCTCGGCAGTTGTGTGGCCAACGTGCAAATCATTAGCGTTGCGACAGCTCAGGAACTATCAGCGTTGGACGGGTTAACGCTGAAGGAAGTGAAAGCTGCTGGAGCGCTGCGGTCGAGTTATCGAAAGCCGATTCTGCAAGCGAATATTTATGAGACGCCGCAGGCGAACTTGCAAGCGTTTCACGCAGAGATCGAGCCGATACTAAAGCAGTCCTGCTACAAGTGTCACGGGTCCGAGACTGCGGAAGGCGAGTTTCGAGTCGACACGTTGGAACCCGATCTTCTGCACGGGCCAGACGTGAGTTGGTGGTTGGAAGTTTCTGCCGCCGTTGGCAACAGTGAGATGCCTCCCGAAGACGGTCCTGAACTGGCCGACGACGATCGCATCAGGATCGTCGAGTGGCTCTCTGCTGAGATTCAGATCGCTTCGCAGGTGCGACGTGCCGAGCTGGGGCAATCATCGTTTCGCCGGATGACGCGTTACGAGTACAACTACGCGCTACAGGATTTGCTTGGGCTCGAGTTGGACTTCGCCAAAGACCTGCCGCCCGACCCCGTCTCTGAAGACGGTTTCAAGAACAGTTCCGAAGTGCTGCAGATGACAGGCAGCCAGTACAGCACCTACCTCGAACTGAACCGCGATGCGCTGAATCGAGCCACCGTGCGTGGCGAGCGTCCCGAAGTGCTGTATTGGGGTGTTTCGGCGCAGCGGGCGTCCGCGGATAAGTTTGCTGAGCTCGAAACGACAACTGAACCGTCCGAGAGCCAAACGCAAGCAACACAGACAAGAGACAGGCAGCGAGGAGGGCGAGGCGGCCGAGGTGGCAAAGCTGCTCACTACAAGAACACAGCAACAGGCCAGACGGTACCAGCCTCATGGTCTTGGCAAGGGGCGACCGACGCTTGGGCGCCCACGATGACTCGTCCTGAAGTGCCTGAGCTGTCCGAGTACATGGCCGTGCTCCCAGCGGGGCAGGGGATTGTCGTCGAACTTGGAAACCGGCTGCCGGATGAGGGGACACTGCGCGTGCGCATGCGTGCGTCGCGAGTTTCTACCGAGTTCAACCTTGCTCCCAGCGTCGCCTTGGAATTCGGCTGGCAGGGTGACAAAGATTGGAAAGCATCTTCCATAATCAGCAGCCGTGACCTCGTGATCGATGCGCCTCCCGCGAAGCCGCGGTTCTATCAGTGGGATATTCCGCTGAGTGAAATTTACACTCGCAATCCAGTTCGCAAAACCGGGGAACTGGGTACCACAACGATGACCAATCCTTCCGAATACATCAAACTGGTCAACACGTCGTTTTCTCAATCCGCCGACATACAGTTCGATTACGTCGAGGTGTCGGCCCCGGTCTATGACGGGTGGCCGCCCGCCTCGCATACAGGGATTTTCATCGACAGTGAGAACAACGAGGACGAGAACGCGTATGCACGGGAAATCCTGTTGCGCTTCATGACACGGGCCTGGCGGCGCAGCGTCACCGACGCGGAAGTCGATCTGAAAATTGTGTATTTTGAAAGCATTCGCCCCGTTTGCGAAGATTTTCAGCAGGCCGTAATCGAGACGCTGGCCGCGGTGTTGTCTTCACCTAGATTTCTGTATCTGGTTCAGACCGATCGGTCGCAGGCGGAAGCGCATCTCCCGCTCGACCAATTCGAACTGGCGACGCGTCTTTCCATGTTCCTGTGGTGCAGTACGCCGGATGATGAACTGATTGACCTGGCTGCAACAGGGCGACTCAACGCGACGGAAGAATTGGTCCGTCAGACCCGGCGGATGCTTGCCGACCCGCGGCATGAGCGCTTTACGAAGCACTTTGTGCGGCAATGGTTGGACATGGAATTGCTCGATCATCTGACCGTCGACGAGTCAACCTATCCTCAGTATGACAGCACCTTGAAGGAAGCGATGCAACAGGAGCCGATCGCGATGTTCGAGGAAGTCCTGCAGAATAATCACAGCGTGATGGATTTCCTTCACGCCGATTACGCCATGGTCAACGGGCGGCTCGCTCAACACTACGGGATCATCGACGTCAACGGACACCGCTTTCAGAAAGTGTCGCTGAAACCGGAAGACAATCGGGGTGGGTTGCTGACTCAAGCGGGGTTGTTGGCCATGAATTCCGATGGGACGGACTCGAATCCTCTTAAGCGCGGCGTCTGGTTGCTGGAGAGTATATTGAACGATCCGCCGCCTCCGCCGCCACCGGCCGTCCCGGAAATTGATCTGGCCAATCCCGAGATTTTGAAGATGACCCTCAAAGAGCGGATGGAGAACCATCGGAACAAGCCGGCCTGTTTCGCGTGCCACGCGAAGATCGACCCTTGGGGAATCGCGTTCGAGAATTTCGATGCTGTCGGAAGCTGGCGCTCGCAGAACCGAGGAAAAGACATCGACGCGTCGAGCCTCTTGTTCAATCAGCATGAACTCGACGGCGTAGACGGGCTGAAACGTTATCTGCTTGCCAACCGGCAAGACCAATTTGCCCGGGCGATCGTTCACAAGATGCTCACATTTGCTCTCGGGCGGCCGCTGACCTTCGGCGATCGCGCGAGCGTCGACCGTCTTACTTCCGAATTGAGGAAGGAAGGAGACGGCCTGGCGACGCTAGTGACGTTGATCGTGACCAGTGATATTTTTCAGTCGCGATAGCGGCTGACCAAGATATAATGCCCGGTATCGGCGAAATGCGGCGAGTTCGGCATACAAACCAAAACCAAACTTAGAGGGAAACCGAACGTGAATACCAAACTTGACCCCTTTAACCGTCGGACTTTCCTTCGCGGAACCGCCGGATTCGCCCTCGCCTTGCCGGCGTTCGAGACGTTTTCCGGAATCGCCCGTGCCGCCGAGAAGCCCGCCACCCCTCGACGGCTGGCTTGCATTTATCTGCCCAATGGTGTGCCTATGCCGCTCAAAGAGGATCCGGCCTACCAGGATTGGTCATGGTTTCCTCACGGTCAGGGAAGGGATTTCACATTCAGCAAATGCCTTGATCCGCTAGAACCGCTCCGCGACGACTTGACCGTAATCTCTGGCTTGTCGCACCCGGCTTCACGAAGCAATCATGGCCATCACAACGCCGACCAGTTTCTGACGGGCGGGGCGATTGGCGGGCGGGGCGACTACCAGAATTCGATTTCACTCGACCAGGTCTATGCGGCACATATTGGAGAGGAAACCCGTTTCTCTTCCCTGGTCATGTCGACCGACGGAGGCACGGGGCCGCAACGTAAGGCCCATACCCTCTCGTTTGCTCCCGACGGCCGACCCATCCCGGCACTGCACAGGCCGAAACACATTTTCGACGAGCTGTTTGTGAAAAAGGACGGCGACGCCACCCAACGTCTGGCCCTCAGCAAGAGCGCGCTGGATCATCTAATGGAAGATGCGCGCTCCCTGCGAAGCGAGCTATCGAAACAGGATCAAGAGACTTTCGAAGAATTTCTTAGTTCGGTGCGTGATACCGAAATCAAGGTCGCGAAGTCAGAGCGGTGGATGAACCTGCCGCTTCCCACCGTCGACGTGGATCGTCTGAATCTTGAAATCACTGCGGAGGATCCGCGAGAGTATGTGCAAACGATGCTCGAGTTGATCTATCTTGCTTTCAGAACCGATTCGACGCGAGTGGCGACCTACCAGCTCGGCAAGGAGGTTAGTACTGGGATCAGCGACTATCTCGCCCGAGCCGTCGGTTTTCCGGCGACTCACAGACTCTCGCACCTGACGAAGCAGCCCGACGGCTGGAAGAATTTTGGCACCTTCTGCCGATTCATCAGCGAAGAATTCGGTCGCTTTGCCGCTAGGCTCAAGGCGACTCCGGAGCCCGCTGGTGAAGGAAGTATGCTCGATAACACACTGCTTCTTTTCGGATCCGCTTCCAGCGCCTTCCATCTTTCCCGCAATTATCCATTGCTATTGGCAGGAGGCAAATCGATGGGCTTCAAGCATGGGCAATATCTCGACTATGCCGGCGCCAGCGCCTACCGCGGGGGCTGGGCTCCGGGAGACACGGAGCCGTGGACGATGGACGCAACCGATCAGGATCTTCCCTTGTCGAATCTCTACGTCACCATGCTTCAAAGATTAGGTGTGGAAACGGAAACCTTCGCCGACAACACCGGAACAATTTCCGAAGTGTGACGGAACCGTACCCGCCCAGCAATATCGCGTCGCCTTGGCCACTAGGACTTTAATCCAATGAACTTCCGATTAACGATCGTCGTGATCTTGCTCGGCAGCTGGGTGGCGGGCGTGCATATGCCGAGTGTTGCGGTAGCCCAGGAGCTCTCGGAGTCGGACACACCCACGCTCGAGCAAGTGAAGGTAGCAGGAGCGCTGCGGTCGAGCTATCGCAATCCAACTCCGCATGCAAAGACTAGTGAAACGCCGCAGGCTAACCTGAAAGCTTTTCGTGCGGAGATCGAGCCGACGCTAAGGAAGACATGCTACCAATGTCACGGATCCGAAATTGCGGAAGGCGAGTTTCGAGTCGATACACTCGATCCCGATTTGGTCCGCGGCCAGGATACCGAGTGGTGGCTTGAGGTGATGGATGTACTGAGCAACGGAGAGATGCCTCCCGAGGATGAAGCGGAGATGAATGGCGAAGATCGTGGCAAAGTGATCGATTGGCTCTCGTCTGAGATTCAGTTAGCTTCGCAAATCCGTCGCAGCGAGGGAGGACACTCGTCCTTCCGCCGTATGACGCGCTACGAATACAACTATGCTCTCCAGGATTTGCTGGGACTTCCGCTGGACTTTGGGAAAGACCTGCTACCCGACCCCGTGTCAGAAGACGGCTTCCAGAACAGCTCTGAAATGCTGCACATGTCAATCAGCCAGTACGGCACGTATTTCGAACTGAACCGCGACGCACTGAATCGAGCCACGGTGCGCGGTGAGCGTCCTGAAGTGTTGTACTGGGGCATTTCTGCCGAAAGGGCGGCAACTAGGAAAATTAAGACAGTTAAGGAGCTCGATGCAGAACTCCTGGAGAATGCCGAAAAGAATGGCGTGAAGGATGCTAAGCCGGAGGTCGAAGAGGAAGCTCAGGAGGAAGCCATAGCGCCGGTGCAAGCAGTTCAGGTGCAAGAAGCGCAGATACCAGCCGCAGCCAGAAGCGATCGACGTGGGCGAGGCAGTCGAGGTGGCCGAGGAACGCACTACTTGAACACCAAAACTGGTGAGACGTCGCCGGCGACCTGGGATTTCCGCCGGGCGGTTCACGCGTGGACGCCCGCGAAGACACTTCCAGAAGTGCCTGGGCAATCGAACTATGTGGCCGTGCTTCCAGCTGGGCAGGGGTTGGTCGTCGAGCTCGGGAACCGTTTGCCGGACGAGGGAAACCTTCGAGTTCGCATCCGTGCGTCGCGAGTTTCCGCTGAACCCAATCTGGTTCCTAGCGTCGCTCTGGACTTCGGCTGGCAGGGGAACAACAACTCAAGGGGCTCCGTGAGAATCAGTGACCGTGACCTGGAAATCGATGCGTCTCCCGGGGAACCGCAGTTCTATCAATGGGATATCCCACTGAGCGAGATCTACCCGCGCAATCCGGCGCGCAAGACAGTGGAATTAGGTACCCCCAAGAGGACAAATCCATCCGAATACATTCAACTGCAGAACACGTCGCTCTCACAATCCGCAGACGTGCATTTCGATTACGTCGAGGTATCAGCTCCGGTCTACGAGCAATGGCCGCCCGCCTCGCATAGGAATATTTTCATCAACAGCGAGAACAGCGCGGACGAAAACGCATATGCGCGGGAAATCATATCGCGCTTTATGACACGGGCCTGGCGGCGCAGCATCTCCGACACGGAAGTCGATAAGAAGCTGGAGTTTTTTGCACGCATCCGCCCCACAAGCGAGGATTTTCAAGCAGCTGTGATCGAGGTGTTGGCCACGGTGTTATCTTCTCCGCGATTTCTCTATCTGGTTCAGTCCGATCGGTCGCCGACCGAATCGCATCGCAGACTCGACGAATTTGAATTGGCGACTCGTCTTTCCATGTTCCTTTGGTGCAGTACGCCGGATGACGAACTACTCGACCTCGCGGCGAAGGGGCGACTCAGCGAGAAGGACGAACTCGTTCGCCAGACTCGGCGCATGCTTGCCGATCCGCGACACGAACGATTTTCAAAACACTTCGTGCGACAATGGTTGGATTTGGAATTGCTCGATTATCTCTCGGTCGACCAGTCAGCCTATCCACAGTTCGACAGCAGCTTGAAGGAAGCGATGCAACAAGAGCCGATCGCATTCTTTGAGGAAGTGCTACAGTCCGATCGCAGCGTGATGGATTTTATTCACGCTGATTACGCGCTGGTCAACGAACGGCTTGCGCAGCACTATGGGATCAGCAACATCCACGGAAACCGCTTCCAGAAAGTGGCGCTGAAACCAGAGGGCAATCGGGGTGGGTTGCTAACTCAGGCAGGCTTGCTGGCCATGAATTCCGATGGCAAGGATTCGCATCCTCTCAAGCGCGGCGTCTGGCTGCTCGAAAGTCTTTTGAATGATCCGCCACCACCACCGCCGCCCGCCGTCCCGCAAATTGATCTGGCTGACCCAGAGATTGCTAAACTAACACTAAAAGAGCGAATCGAGAATCACCGCAACGATCCGGCGTGTATATCCTGTCACGCGAAGATCGATCCCTGGGGAATCGCTTTCGAGAACTTCGACGCCGTGGGAAGCTGGCGCACGCAGAACAAGGGAAAAGACATCGACGCGTCGAGCCTTTTGTTCAACCAGCATAAACTGGATGGCGTGGACGGATTGAAACGCTATCTGCTCGCGAATCGGCAAGACCAGTTCGCTCGGGCGATTACTTACAAATTGACAACCTTCGCTCTCGGGCGACCGCTGACTTTCGCTGATCGCTCGAGCGTCGAACGTCTGACTGCCGACCTCAGGAAAGAAGGCGACAGACTTGCAACTCTGATTACGTTGATCACGACCAGCGAATTGTTTTTATCCAATTAAGCGCCGGACTCGGCGAGACAAAGAAAGTTGTTGCTATGAAAATATACCTAAACTCAATCGATCGTCGAAGATTCATTCGCGGAGCAGGACTTGCCCTTGCCCTGCCGGCATTCGAGACATTTTCCGGGATCGCCGGCGCCGCCGAGAAGCCCGCCAGCCGCCAGCGGTTAGCCTGCTTCTACCTGCCCAACGGCGTGCCGATGCCTCGTCAGGACGACCCGGCCTACCAGGATTGGTCTTGGTTTCCGATTGGCACGAGGGAGGAATTCAGGTTTAGCAAATGTCTCGATCCGCTGGAACCACTGCGCAACGAGTTGACGGTGTTTTCTGGATTGTCGCACCCGCCGGCACGCAGCATTCACGGCCATTCTAATGCCGACCAGTTCCTCACGGGCGCTGCCACTGGCGGGAGCGGCGACTACAAGAATTCGCTCTCGCTCGATCAGCTCTTCGCGGCTCATGTTGGGGAACAAACCCGCATCTCGTCGCTTGTCCTGTCGACTGATGGAGGCGCGGGAACGCCCCGGGGCACCCAGACGATGTCGTTCGACCGCAACGGGCGGGCCATTCCGGCTGAGAACAAGCCGAAGCGAATCTTCGACATGCTGTTTGTGAAAAATGACGCCGACGCTGCACGCCGTCTGGCCCTCAACAAGAGCGCGCTCGACGAACTCACGGACGATACCCGTTCGTTGCGGAGAGAACTGTCCAGGCAAGATCAGAATACTCTCGACGAGTTTCTCGATTCGGTTCGCGGTACGGAGCTCAAAGTCGAAAAGGCCTCCCGTTGGGTCAATATGCCGCTGCCCAACGTCAATGTCGATCACCTGAATCTCGACATCACGCCCGATGATCCGCGGCAGTATATACAGACGATGTATGAATTGATCTATCTCGCTTTTAAAACCGATTCGACGCGAGTCGCGACCTATATGATCGGCAAGGAACTTGGCGACGGGATCAGCGACTACCTCGCGCGAGCCGTCGGGTTGAATCTGACGCACAAACTGTCGCACGACACGAAGTTGCCCGACGGCTGGAAGAACTTCGGCACCTATTGCCGTTTTCAAGCCGAAGAATTTGGTCGCTTCGCCGCCAAACTGAAATCGACGCCCGAGCCTGCGGGCGAAGGTAACATGCTGGACAATACACTTCTTCTTTGGGGCTCTGCTTCCAGTGCCTTCCACCTGTCCCGGAACTATCCTCTGGTATTGGCTGGGGGTAAAAAGATGGGCTTTAAACACGGACAATACCTCGACAATGCCGGAGCCGGCGCCTACCGCGGGGGCTGGGCTCCGGGAGACACCGAGCCATGGAGAATGGAGACAACCGTCGAAGATCTTCCACTGTCAAATCTCTACGTCACTATGCTCCAAAGATTAGGTGTGGAGACTGAAACCTTCGCCGACAACTCCGGAACCATTTCTGAAGCTTGACGGAACGTTTCTGGCCCATCGCCGTTGAGCCTTTGCTTTGACAAATATTTTGCAATTTAGGATTACAGAGAATGCGGCAAGCAGCAAACTTCGTCGAACATGGACGCAACCATTTCCAAGGAGGCACTCCGTGGCCGAGCGACACTCAGGAATTCCTGGTTAGATTAACCACGATCCCGATCACCATCGTTACTTGTGTAATATGGCCGTTCATGCTGTCAGGTATAGTGTTGTTCGTCGCATGCACATGCACCTCAACGCCCCTGCTTGGAAACGATAACCAAGCCTTAGTCGTCGCAGCTAGTAAGTCGAGCGAGGCCAAGCTTTTTAATATTCGTAGCTTTGGCGCTGTCGGTGATGGTGTTGCTAAGGATACCAATGCCGTGCAAAAGACCATCGATGCTTGTCACGATGCCGGTGGGGGTGTCGTTTGGGTTCCTGCTGGCGATTTTCAAATCGGTACCATCATTCTCAAGAGTAACATCACTCTCTCGCTCGATTACGGGGCCAGTCTACTCGGAAGCACCAATGTGGCTGACTACCCAACTGAGAACCTCAGCAGACCTCGAGAGGGTGCCGCCCATTGCCTGATCTACGCTGAAAACGCAAAAAACATCACCATCGAAGGGCTCGGAGTGATCGATGGCAGGGGAACTCATGAGAATTTTCCTCGGAGCAGGAGAGGTGGTGGAAACTCTGGCATCCGCCCACGCCTGATGCGAATGGAGAGTTGTGAGGATCTCACTTTTTCTGGCGTCACCTATAAGCGGCCAGCCTTCTGGGGATTGCATTTAATCGACTGCAAGAACATTCACTTCGATGCGGTTACCCTGCGATTCCGCAATAATAACTTCAATAACGATGGACTCGATATCGACGGTGGTGAAAACGTCCTCATTGAAAACTGCGATATCAGTACCGGGGATGATGCGATCTGCTTAAAGAGTTCGAAGAACCCCTGCCGAAACATTGTCGTCCATGGATGTCGGTTGGACAGTAACACAGCGGCAATCAAGTTCGGCTCGTCATCCCGGGGCGGATTCATCGATATCAGCGTTACCAACTGCTATTTTCATGACTGCCCCATGGGCGCTATCAAGCTGCAGTCGGTGGACGGCGGACGCCTGGAGAATATCAATATCTCCCGAGTGGTAATGCACGATGTTGGCAATCCTCTATTCATGCGTCTGGGCAATCGAGGCAGTAACTTCGGTGGAGGACGAGAAAGTGTCCCAGTCGGCACATTGAAAAACGTACGAATCAGCGATGTGGTTGCCGAGGTAGTCGTAGAGGATCGAACGAAAGCTGCGGAAGCGGTTTATAAGAATCTCAAAGTGGATACTACGCCCGGCGTGACTGATAACGAGAAGTCGAAAGCCGGGCCGATCATGATCACGGGCATCCCCGGTCACTATATCGAAAACGTTGTCCTGGAGAATATTAAGATTTCCTACCCGGGGCATGGTACGGAAGAAGATGCCAAGCGAGTTGTAGCGGAGGACGAGGATCGCTATCCAGAACAGTACTTCTTTGGCGTGCTGCCGGCTTGGGGTGCCTACATCCGCCATGCGAAAAATATTGAATTCAAGAATGTTGAGATGACGGTTCGCGATGCGGATGCACGTCAGAACATCGTATTGGACGATGTTGAAGGTTTTGTTGAACACTAAGCTGTAAATACTGCTCAATACATAATGAAAGCAACGTCGAACATGAAGACCATGTTCGAGGTAACGACAATTATTACAACGACACACCAGAGCCGTTCGATGCAAGGCCGATATCTCTGATCCGGTGGCCACTCGTCGTCCAACGATGGAAGCCGCCTTGCAACCATCCATGGATTCAAATTGATCATGCAACTCCTCTCCTCCTGTTCCCTGCTGGCAGTTGTCCTCTCTATTTCGACCACAGGTTTTCCCAACCCAGCGATTGCCTCAGAGAGAGTTGTACCGCGACTGAATACAGAAGCGGCCGCTCAAATCGGAGAGGCGCTGCTACGTCAAGGAGAGTCGTACCAACGGGCGGCCATTCATCTGTCTGAAGAAATTAAGTTTGGTAAAGATGGGGCCTATGCGTTGATGCCGGGATACTACTTTCGAACCGGAGAGAGCGACGGCTGGGAAACTTACGCGTCTGCGGATGGTCCTGAGGCGGGGAGCGTTAAGAAAGCTCCGGACGCAATCACGTTACAAGGCGCGTTTCACTATTCCGACGATGGCGACACCATCGGCGTGATTACGAATTTCTATCAGGCAGTGAACACGAAAGCGAAAGGCATAACCCGAACCACGCGGCCATCTTGGTCCAATGATTCGATTCAGCGATTGTTGGTTTACGGCGGCAGGACGGGAACCAAGATCAAAGTGGCTTACCGCGAAGTCTGGAAGAACATCACCAGACCATCGCGCGATGTGTTTGTCGAATATGATCTTAGTGATTCGAAGATCGTTGAGATTAAAGGGGCACGCATTGAAGTCATTGAAGCGACCAACATGAACATTCGGTACCGGGTTACTAGAGCTTTCGATCCGACAGAGAGATAGACAAGTCAAGCGGATTCAACCCCGCAATCTAAGCACTTTTTACCCACTGGACTTACATTATGAGACCAAGTGCAACTGGCCAGTCCACAGTCTACTTTCTGGTGATCGCTGCTTTGCTCTTCGGAGCACGCATCGCCAGCGCCCAATCGAAGGAGGTCCGGCCACCTGTTGTGGGAGACGGGCGGTTCTACGCCTTGCCGGACGACACCGTGGTTCCTCAGGAATTCTACATCGAACGGCCAACGCTCAATAATGCGGGATTCGAATGGTATGTCTCCGGCGATGCTAACCACAACGCCCAGGTCACCGTCCGGTTTCGGGAGGTTGGTACGTCCCAGTGGCGCGAAGGTTTGCCCTTGTTGCGAATCCAGCGGGAAAAGATTTGGGGACACGAACAACGCGATGTGTATGAAACACCCAACATGTTCGCGGGCAGTATTTTTGGACTGGAGCCAGCCACAACCTATGAATGTGAATTCACGATGTCAGATCCTGACGGCCTAATCGGTGTCGCGACGAACACAGAAAGAGTCACGACCCGCGCCGTTCCCAAACCTTACGAACATGGCAAGGTCTATCACGTCTATCCACTGGGTTACGAAGGTCCTCGCGAAGAGCCCGCGTTCACCGGATTGAACGAAGCCTACTACGGCTATAACGGCAGCGGCGACTGGTGGCTGTATTCCGAACCACGGGTAAGAGCCGGCGATACCATCCTGGTTCACGCCGGTGTTTACAAAGGTGAGCGCTACAAGTACGCCAATCCGCTGGGACTCGATTTTCACGGAACGTACGTGCTCACCCAAGACGGCACGGCGGAGCGTCCCATCTCCATCAAGGCAGCGGGAGATGGTGAGGTGATCTTCGACGGGGAAGGCAACTATCGTTTATTCGATGTCATGGCGGCTGACCACCACTATTTCGAAGGAATCACGATCGTGAATACTGAGATAGCTTTCTATGCCGGCCTCAAACGCGTCTTAGGCTGTTCAGGACTCACTGTGGTCAACTGCAAGACGGATCGTGTCGGTCAGGTCGTCATGACTCACTGGGCTGGCTCCAACGATTTCTATATTGCCGATAACACCATGATCGGGATGCATGACCGCACGCGAGTCCATGGCTGGGCGAGAGTTGAAGACCCCGCGCCCATCACGTCCTACAACGCCGTCAAGGTCTATGGCCAGGGACATGTCGTCTGCCACAACTACATAGCCTATTATCACGACGCGATCTGCATCGATACCCATGGGCGACCCGAGGGCGGCCCCGGCGAGCACTGTGCATCCATCGACTTCTACAACAACGACATTTTCGTGATGGCGGATAACTTCATTGAGACCGACGGCGGCGCTCACAATCTTCGCGTCTATAATAATCGTGGGATCAACGTATGGCATTCGGCGCTGAGCAGTCAGCCTGTTTTCGGTGGCCCAGCCTACTTCATTAGAAACATCGTGCATGCTTCGGGAGACTCTCTGAAATTCTCCGCACGTCCAACCGGGATGGTTGTCTACAACAATACCTTCTGTACTGAAACAAGGCCACGAGAATACTCCAACGGTCAATTCAGAAACAATCTTTTCCTGGGGCATCACCCGGACCAGCCTACCCTGTCGTCCATGAGTTACACGTCATATACGACGTTTGACTACAACGGCTACCGAATCAAGCCAGAAGCAAAGCCATTGTTTCACTGGGCGCAACCAACGGATCGACTCCAGGACTTTACGCTGAGCTCACGGGGAACCAAGGATGGCCCAGGCAATGGTACGCAGTGGTTTGATTCGCTGGAAGCATTCAGTGCGGCAACCGGGCAGGAGAAACACGGTGTAATGCTCGACTACGATGTGCTGGAAGGCGTGGAGCCACTCGACCCGGCAGACCCATCGCGTGTTTATAAGCTGGAGGAGCTCGATTTCCGGCTTCGCGCGGGATCCGCTGCCGTGGATACGGGTTGCGATCTGCCCACGCTGACGGACGGTTTCACCGGGGCCGCTCCTGATTTGGGAGCCTACGAACGAGGCAAACCGCTTCCCGTGTACGGCCCGCGCACGCGTTAATGGCGTGTGCAGATCACCCATCAGCACGAACACACGCTATTATTTTGGAAGTGTTCGAACTACCCTTAAGTTGATAATGCTGCCAAATGAAGACCCAATACTTGTCCCTGTCTTTTGCTATTGGTTTTGTCTGCGGCAATTTCGCTAATGCCCAAAATTGGCCACAAGCCGCGGGGCCCCAGGGCGACTGGAGTACGCATACGGAGTCCAAGGTCCCAGCCTCGTTCAATGTCACCAGCGGTGACAATGTTTTGTGGACGAAGCAACTAGATGAAAGCGGGCAAAGCGGCATTGTCGTTTGGGAGGATCGCTTATTCCTGACGATCTTGAAGCCCTTTGAGTCCGAGTCCGACGAGAAAGAGGGCATCAAGACAACAACTATCCGAGCCCTTTGTCTAGACACTTCGAGCGGAGAGACGCTTTGGGAGGTTGAAATAGAAAGTGCTGGCCAAACAGGATATATGGGTGGATTCAGCGATCTAACCTCTCCTACGCCCATCACTGACGGTGAGTTTGTTTGGTTTACCAATGCAGGCGGAAAGTTAGTCTGCCTGGACTGGCAGGGTAAGCTCGTTTGGGAACGCAGTTGGCGTTTGGAGAACGAGATTCTTAAGCCTAAGAAGGCATTCCCGTTCAACAAGCAGTTCGAGCCTTTCATGGTCGGGGATACGTTGGTTCACGCCCAGCCCTACGATCGCCTAGATGGCCAAAGGCAAGTGGGCTGGCACTATTTGTATGGCTTGGACAACCAGACGGGCGTTGAAAAGTGGATTTCGGAAGATGCGCTGACGCAATACAACACGCCAGGATATTCAAAAGACGCAATCGGCAAGCCCACGGTCCTAATTGGACGCGGTGGCTACCACGATGTGCCGGAGTCGCCGACGGGCTATTCGATGATCGATCTGGAGAACGGGAAGCGAATTTGGCAGACCGTGCTGGACGGCCAGGGAGACACCGCGCTGAGCAATGCCTGCTTCAACAAGGACTATGCTGTATGGATTTCGGAGAACGAAAACCGGCTAACCGTTTTGAGCCCGCAGAACGGTGAAATCCTGAAAACGATCGACTTGCGGTCGAAGGTGGATCTTCGTGTCTACGACCCGATTCTAGGGCGTTACGACTTGCGGGAAAACTTCGATCTGCACGAGTTGCCGAAGTCGAACGTTTATCCAGCTTGGTACACGAATACCATGGTTGGCGAGTATCTCTATTTCATGTGTTTCAACGACGACGTAAAGGAGCCGCTAATGAAACGTTGGCGGGATCTCCTCCCGCTGCATTGCTTCGCACGTGTAAATCTGGTCTCTGGTAAAGTAGAAATTCTCGAAGTGCCCGTGCACTTCAATGATCGCGGAGAATACCTCTGGAAGGAAGAATTGAAGACGACCGGGCTCAATGCGAAAGGACTGGATCTTATTTCCGACCTGCGATCGAAGAGAGATGGTTGGTGGTGGTGCTTTAACGGGAACCCGATCAAGGTGAACGACACGCTCTTCTTCACCACGATGATTGGCAATTGTTACGCTTTCAAGACCGACACCAAGTATTTCGATGAGAGCGCCTTTATCAAATTGAATCCGCTAGGTCCGCGCGGTGAAACCTGGTCACTGACTACCCCAACCTTCGCCAATGGCAAACTGTACCATCGCACAGCCAAAGAGTTGATTTGCGTCGGTTACCCATGAATCTTGACTGCTTTCTGATTGCCGGTTTCGCGCAGGATTTAACTCCGCAGATCGCCAGTTGAACCACCATCGTAGAAAGAATCCGCTCATGACGCATCGACTTCGAGTAGCCTGGTTGCTCATCTTGGCGGTGGCTGGCGCGGCGGCGCATTCGGTAGCCGCTGATGCGCCGGGGCAGCGCCCACTCAACGTGCTGTTCCTGGTGTCGGACGATTTGAGACCCGAACTGGGCTGCTACGGAAACTCTATCATCAAGAGCCCGAACATTGATCGGCTGGCAGAGCGTGGTGTGGTCTTCACTCGCGCCTACTGTCAGCAGGCGGTTTGCTCGCCGTCACGCAGTAGTGTCATGACCGGCATGCGGCCGGATACCACGAAGGTGTGGGACTTGAAAACTCATTTCCGCAAGGCGCTACCTGACGTGGTGACGTTGCCGCAATTGTTCCGCAACAACGGCTACACAACCCGCGGTCTGGGGAAAATTTTTCATGGTGGTTTTGATGATCCGGATTCATGGTCCAGTCCGGCGAAGGCGACGAAGAAAAGTCCTAGAAAGACTTCCGCGAATCGTTCGAGCCCCAGCGCGGTGACCGGCCCGGCTCCGGACGCGTTCGCAAACGCAACCGGAGCGGAGCTGACGAAGACCGATCGTGGGCGTGCGGTTGGAGCCACCGCCGAATTGCCCGATGGTGGCGGCGATGGCGAACTGGCTGACGAAGCCATCGCCGCGCTGCGCGAATTCAACGCGGGGGCGCAGCCGTTCTTCCTTGGCGTAGGCTTCCACAAGCCGCATCTTCCGTTCGTGGCACCTCGGGCTTATTGGGACCTGTATGACGCGGCGAACATTCCGCTGCCCGGAAATCGTTTCCTGCCAGAAGGCGCACCCGCTTACGCGCTGGTGGAAAAGGCGGAGTTGTGGAGTTACAGCGGCGTACCGGACCTGGCCCACCTGCCCGACGACTACACGCGGCTGCTCAGGCACGGCTACTATGCAGCAGTCAGTTACATGGACGCCCAGCTTGGCCGCGTCGTCGATGAACTTGAGCGGCTTGGCCTGGCTGACAACACCATCATCGTCCTGTGGGGCGATCATGGCTGGAAGCTGGGCGAGCACGATCGCTGGGCCAAGCACAGCAATGTGGAAAACGATGCCCGTGCGCCGCTGATCCTATCGGCTCCGGGCATGAAGTCCGCCGGCAGGACATCTGCGGCGCTCGTCGAATTCGTGGACATCTATCCCACGCTTGCCGAGCTGGCGGGTCTGCCGCTGCCCGAAACGCTGGAGGGCACCAGCCTTGTTCCGCTGCTGGACGAGCCCAATCGACCCTGGAAGTCGGCCGCGTTGTCGCAGTATCCACGTACGGTGAATGGTCGGAAACTTATGGGCTATTCGATGCGTACGGATCGCTATCGCTTCACGCAATGGCTGCACTGCGATGATCCGACGAAAGTTGACGCAGTGGAAATTTATGATCATCAAACCGACCCGCAGGAGAATGTAAACATCGCCGGGCGGTCGGAGAACAAGGCGTTGACCGAACAACTGACTGCTCAGTTTCACAAACTCTACAAACCGGATCCCACCACTCATGCGCGCTAACGTTCGATTTCATTCATCGTGGCTGAAGCGATTCAGTATCGTGTTTCTGGCCGTAAGTGGACTTGGCGCGAGCCGGGTGCAGGCTCAGTTTGTCCATCCGGGAGTCGCGCACAGCGCGGAAAGCATCGCCTTCGTCAAGGCGAAGTTAGAAGCGAATGAACAACCCTGGGCGCAGGCCTGGAAGGAGTTGTCCGATTCACGGTCGGCGCAACTCGACTGGCAGCCGAAGCCAAGTGCCCACGTCGAGCGGGGGGCTTCGAACAATCCTGACATCGGCTCGTCAGAATTCAGTTCGGATTCGGCCACCGCATACACTCATGCGCTTTGCTGGGCGCTGACCGGCAACGCCGCGCATGCAAAGAAGTCGGCTGAGATTTTGGACGCATGGTCCGAGACGCTGCAGTCGATCAGCAACCACGACGCGCGGCTGCTGGTGGGGATGAGCGGCTACAAGTTCACGGTCGCCGCCGAATTGCTGAAGCACACCTGGGACGGTTGGCCGGCGGATCGGCAGCAACGCTTCGCGCGGATGGCTCGCGAGATTTGGTATCCGATCATCAAAGACTTTTACCCGTCGGCCAATGGCAACTGGGACGCCTCGATGCTGCAGACGATGATGGCGATGGGTGTGTTCCTTGACGATCAGGCCATGTTCGATCGCGCGAGGAATTATTTCCTCAGCGGCGAAGGCAACGGCGCGATCGGCAACTACTTCAAGGTGTCCGGCCAGTGCCAGGAGACCGGCCGCGACCAGGCTCACACGCAGATGGGCCTGGATTATCTTGCGGCCACTTGCGAGACAGCCTGGATTCAGGGCATTGACTTGTATGGTGAGCTCGACAACCGACTG
Organism: Pirellulaceae bacterium; assembly: GCA_041741715.1. GTDB lineage: Bacteria > Planctomycetota > Planctomycetia > Pirellulales > Pirellulaceae > Aureliella. Next base: position 36,998 of record JBGSJT010000424.1, read on the forward strand.
CTCAAAGGTTTCGAATACACCGCAAAATACAATCTCGGCAACGACGTTCCCTACGAGCCCTACCGCAGCTTTGAAGGACGCTATTTCTACAAGACGATTTCCGACGATTCACGCGGCCGTCTTCGCCCGATGTATGAACGGGTCTTCAACCACTACCACAATAGGCAGGGCCTCGAGGCACCCTACACCTGGCAAGCTGTCGAACGCTTGCGAGATGGCGGAACAAACAGCCGACGGCGCCGAGACCGGTCCGACACCGCGCTCGACACGCTGATGTTTGCTGGGCAGACATGAAGTCATGCATTCTTCGGCTAGATCGGACAATTATTTCCCGTCCTCTGCTTACTTACGCTGTTTTGATGACCACCTCGTTGCATCACTTTTCATACGGCAGAAAGAACATGACGTTTGTATCTAGATTGGGCAGGAAGATAGGGGCAGGGAAATCTCTGTCACTAGTTTTCTTGCCCCCATTTTCCTGCCTGCTCGTGCTGTTGCTCGTAGCGTGCTCCTTTGCGAGCGCAGCGGAGCCGCTTCCCAACGTGGTGCTGATTTTTGTCGATGATCTCGGATATGGCGACCTTGGTTGCTACGGCGCGACGAAGGTGCAAACGCCGAACATCGATGGGCTTGCCAGGGAGGGTCGTCGATTTACGGATGCGCATTCGGCATCTGCGGTTTGCACGCCGTCGCGGTACGCACTGCTGACGGGCGAGTATCCTGTGAGGGTCAACGATGGCAAGGGAACTTGGGGACCGCTCCCTGCTACTTCCGGACTCATCATCGATACGGAGTCGCTAACGATTGGAAAGGTGTTCAAGAACCAGGGCTACGCGACCGCCTGCCTCGGGAAATGGCATCTGGGTTTCAAGCAGGGAGAGAACGATTGGCAGGTCCCGCTCCGGCCCGGGCCGCAGGATGTCGGTTTCGATCACTACTTCGGCGTGCCGCTGGTGAACAGTGGCAGTCCCTACGTCTATGTCGAGGACGACACGATCGTCGGCTACGACGCGGCTGATCCATTGGTATACGGTGGCAAACCTGTTTCACCCACACCCATGTTTCCCGAAGAGGCATCCGTTAAGAGCCCCAACAAATTCGGCGGCGCTCTCAAAGCACACCAAATCTATGACGACGAGAAAACGGGAACGCTCCTGACTGAAAAAGCCGTTAAGTGGATTGTGGAGAAAAAGGATAAGCCATTCTTTCTGTACTTCGCGACACCCAATATCCACCACCCTATTACCCCGGCTCCCCGTTTCAAGGGCACCAGCCAGTGCGGACTCTATGGTGACTTTATCCATGAGCTGGATTGGATGGTCGGTGAGATTCTGGGTTGTCTCGACGACAACGGACTGAGCGACAATACGCTAGTCATCTTCACCAGCGACAACGGCGGCATGCTGAATCGCGCTGGACGCGATGCCATGCAGGCCGGACACAAAATCAATGGCGACTTGCTTGGTTTTAAATTCGGTGTGTGGGAAGGCGGACACCGTGTTCCGTTCATCGCTAGGTGGCCGGGCAATATTAAAGCTGGAACGCAGTCCGATCAGCTGATCTGCCAGGTCGATCTGCTGGCCACTTTCATGGCGCTGACCGGTCAGGATGTCCAGACGCTGAAAGGCAAGGACAGCATCAACATGCTTACCGCATTGCTGGACGATCCCGATCAGCCGCTGCGAACGGAGCTGTTGTTAGCGCCACATAAGCAGCAAAACCTGGCGATCCGCAAAGGCAAATGGATGTATATCGGAGCTCGCGGCAGCGGCGGGTTCACGGGTTCCAAACCGACGGATCATGCCTGGGGCGGCCCGCCCGCCGCACAGTTGGTCGGCAGCGTGAACAGCGATATCGAGGACGGAAAAATCAAATCCGACGCTCCGCCCGCTCAGCTTTACGATCTGGAAATGGATGTGAACCAGACGCGAAACTTGTACAACGAATATCCCGAAGTCGTCAAGGAAATGAGCGCGCTGCTGGCAAGTTACGCGCCGCCAAAGCAGTTGCCAGGCCCCAGGCAGGGCGAGCCTGCACCGAAGACACCAGCCATGCCGAGCACCCGCAGCGCATCCTTCGACTTCGAGTCCGGCAAGCTGGAACCATGGAAAGTAGTCGAAGGGAAGTTCGGACATGTTATTGGAAGCAGAGATCGCTACTTCAATAACAAGGGAGAATACAACAAGCAGGGCCAATATTACCTGAGCACACTCGAGGGTAGTGCCGAAGCGGCCAAAGGATCGGACTCACAAACCGGTGTCATTGTCTCGCCGCTCTTCATTCCCGCAGGCGGTCAGATGACGTTCCGGGTTGGCGGAGGCCGCGGTCGGGACACCTATGTGGCTTTGTGCTTGGCAGACGGCACAGAGTTGCAGACGGCACGGGGCGCCAACTCCGAGGTGATGCAGGAAGTCAATTGGGATCTCGCACCCTATGCCGGCAAGACGCTGTTCCTCAAAATCGTCGATCAATCGACCAGCGGTTGGGGCCATGTTACCGTCGACGACTTCCAGTTCGATGCGATGGTTCTGACACAATACCCGGAACAAGCTCGAGAATAGAAGAAGGGAAGATCGAAGGAACTCATGAATTCAATCTGTAGATTTGGCAGGAAAATTGGGGCAGGAAAATTTTTGCCCACTATCTTCCTGCCCCCATTTTTCTGCCACTTATTTCTGTTATTTCTCGCAAGCACATTTGCGAACGCTGCAGAGCGGCAACCCAACTTCGTCGTCATTTTCGCCGACGATCTCGGATACGGTGACATCAGTTGTTACGGCCCGACGGGTATCGACACTCCGCACCTTGATGCCCTGGCGGCGGAGGGATTTCGCAGCACGGATTTTTTTGTTCCAGCCAACGTGTGCAGCCCCTCACGAGCCGCGTTACTGACCGGTCGCTACCCCAACTGGAAACTGCATCTACCTCGCACAGCGAACGACCAGCCGTTCTGGTCAAAGAAACCTATTGAGGGTCGAGGCTTTGTGACGCTTGAAGAACGTAAACTGTTCGATCTCAAAAGCGACCTTGGCGAGAAGCAGAACGTCGCGGATCGTTATCCGGAGATCGTCGCCCGCTTACAGCATCAAGCCGAAATAATCCGAGCTGAACTCGGTGACGTGCGTGTCACGGGGACCGACCAACACGCCATCCATCTAACTGACCCGCAAGAAAGGTGAGCTACAATGTCAATGCAAATGATTCGTTTGCTATTGCTTTAGGTTTGAGTGGGCCGAGCAAACAGAATGAGCCTATAGAAGCAAAAGAAGATAGGAAGTAAGTAATAGTTCGCTGGCTGTCATCGCCGCACCCTTTCGTCAAAAATCCCGAACCAACTTCAACGTCACCACCATTCGGAACAAAGCATGAAGAGACTCCTGTTAGTCGCGGCAACTGCATTCATGGCGGTTGCTGCTCACGCCGACGAAGCTGCCACTCGGACAGTGGCCTTCACGCATTCGGCAGTAGAAGGCATTGGTGCGGAAGCAGGTGTCATGCGCCGAGATCCGAGCGACATAATTAAAGTCGGAGACTTGTATTACGTATGGTATTCAAAGGGGAAAATCTCGCCCGGATATGATGCGACCGTCTGGTACGCGACCTCGCAAGATGGTCATACATGGACTGAAAAGGGGGAGGCACTCGCAAAAGGCAAGTCGGGTAGCTGGGAAGGGGCGAGCGTCTTTACACCCAACATTCTCGTTGCCGAGGGACGCTACTGGCTGTTCTACACAGGCACTTCTAAAGAGTACGGCAGGGGTTTCAATCCCGATTCGAAAATCGGGATCGCGGTTTCCGATTCGCCCGATGGTCCCTGGGAGCGTCTGGCTACCAACCCAGCGTTAAAGAACAGCGACACTCGCGATGATTTCGATAGCCACTTGGTGGACGATGCCTGCCTGATCGCTCGGGAAGGGAAATACTGGTTCTATTACAAAGGCCGCCAACTAGGCAAAAGCCCGACGCAGACTCAAATGGGTTTGGCGATCGCAGACCACCCTCAGGGACCGTATGTAAAGCATAAATCGAATCCGGTCATTCCCGGAAATCACGAGGTGTTGGTATGGCCGCAGGGCCCTGGCGTCGCGGCGATGATTGGCACGACCGGGCCAAAAGAGATCACGAATTCAATTCTCTATGCTGACGACGGAATTCATTTTGCCAAGACGCATGATGTGATCAATGGTCCAGTGGCTGCCGGCGCCTACCGTCCGGAAGCGTTTACTGAGAGCGGTAATGGAGAGCTTCCCATGTGGGGCGTCGAGATTGGTAGTGCGAATGAGAACAAGAATGGTAGACTGCCGTTCATTAAGCGGTTTGATGTATCGAAGGAGCTTTTAGTGAGTGAAACGTTTGCCGACGATGTGGCCTTCATGAAAAAGCATACGGAGATTGTTCTATTGCAGAACGGCAACTCGGCGGTCGCGCTGGCACCCGCTTACCAAGGCCGTGTGATGACCAGCACCTTCGATCGCGAAGGTGGTCCGAGCTTCGGTTGGATCAATCGTCCAGTTATCGAGAAGGGACTTCTTTTAGATGAAGAGAAGAAGGGCCAGCTCGAAGAGCACATTTACATCTTCGGCGGAGAGGAGCGTTTCTGGCTCGGACCGGAAGGCGGACAGTATGCCCTGTTTTTCAAGCCGGGAGCGAAATTTGAGTTCTCCGACTGGGCCACGCCTCCTGCGATCGATACCGACGCGTTCGAACTGGTCGAACAAACCGAAACGTCAGCCAAGTTCAATCACAGGACAGAACTGATCAATCACAGCGGCACCAAGTTCAAAGTAGACATTGAGCGGACGGTCAGGCTGCTGGACCGAGAGCAAATGTCCGAATTGTTAGGCGTTGAGCTCGGTGAGGGGCTGCGAATGATCGGTTATGAAACGGACAACCGGATCACCAATAGAGGTTCGGGAGCCTGGACAGCGGAAGCGGGTCTGCTTTCGATCTGGATTCTTGGGATGTATAACCCTTCGCCCGAAACAACCGTCGTAGTACCATTCATAGAAGGTGAAGAAGAGACACTTGGTCCGAAAGTGAACGACACTTATTTCGGCAAGGTTCCGCCGGCGTACCTGCGGGTCGAAAAGCAAAAACTATTTTTCCGCGGCGACGGTACTCGTCGCGGAAAGATCGGTATCAGCCCCCAACGCTCGAAGGGGATTGCCGGAAGCTACGATGCCGCCGGACAGGTGCTAAACATCGTGACCTACAACGTGCAGGACGCGCCGCACGGATTCGTTAATTCCATGTGGGAGCTACAAGATGAGCCGTATTCCGGCGAAGTGATCAATTCCTATAACGACGGTTCGCCCGAACCGGGCAAGCCGCCGTTAGGTCCGTTTTACGAATTGGAGACTTCCTCGCCAGCGGCTGCCCTCAAACCTGGCGAGACGATGCGTCATGTGCAGCGAACGTTCCACATTCATGGCGCGGAAGATGCGCTCAAGCCTCTCGCGCAGCGCCTTCTCGAAGTTAGCTTGGACGAGATCGACGCTGCCTTTTAGGGGAATGCATATCGCAACCACAAATCCGGTCTGAGTCTACGGCCCGAGTGGCACCAAGAAGAGGACCGCATGCGAGCTCGTATGTCGAGACAGTGACGGGGGAGCTGCGAGCCCCAGTCAGCTAGACAGGCAAAGTCCTGGCTGGGGTTAGATTCAAGAAATCAAGGAATTGAGCTAAATTCTTTTCGCTCAACGATTTGCCACGCTGCCGCATTCCAACTTTCTCGTCGAATAGTGGGGATTCTTAGAGTTTTCTTGTTAACCCCAGGACAATTCCCGGAATTAAGTAGCATGCATCCAATAATTCAACCAGAAGATGAGGCGGAGTTTGTCGCCATGCTGACCGCCAGCCAAAATGCGATTGCGCTTGCGGTACGTGCGTTGATGCCGGGCGAGCGTAGCGTGGACGAAGTTATTCAACAAACCAACGCCAAGATCTGGCAAAAACGTGGCGACTTTGACCCCGGAACGAACTTCCGTGCATGGGCGAATTCGATCGCGAGGTTCGTAGTTTTGAACTATCGCAAACAGCAAGCCCGCGACGCTCGGATTAAGTTTTCCGGCGAACTGGAACACATCATCGTCGCTGAAACGGCTGGCATCGATGACGACATGCTCAACCGCCAATCGGCGCTGAGTGAATGCCTAAAGCAACTAAAGTCCGAGAGTCGGGAAATGCTGTTGTCGCGGTACGGCGGCGAAGAAACGCTCGCGCAGCTTGCTGCTCGGGTCGGCCGTTCGGTGGGTGGTATCAAAGTTACACTCAGTCGACTCCGCACAGCCTTGTTGGAATGTATTCAACGTCGCCTAATTGCCGAGGAACACTAACGTGAATCAAGAAGAGCGACTATTGCTGATCGACTCGCTGATTGATGGCAGCATCGACGAAGCGGACTTGTTGCGGATTGAAGCGGAATTGATCGTCGATCCAGAAGTCAGGCAACAATACTACAGCCGTCTACAATTGAACATGTTGCTTGAGCGAGAGGCTTCGGAGGCGACCTCGATCCAAACGACAAAAACTGCCACCCAGCATCAGCGTATGAACCAGTATCAACCTGCGCGGTGGCTCACGATTCTCTCTGGGGCTTTGGTGCTTGCGGCTTCGGTGCTGCTGATTATCTTCCTCAATCGAACAGACGTAATTCCAACTCCGCTGGACAGCGAAAGCGTACTTGCCGCACAGGTGGAGCCGTCCGCGAGTGGCTTTGCCGTTCTCAGCGGTCAAGACGGTGCTGTCTGGTCCGGCAGCCCGCTGGTCGAAGGTGATTTGTTACCGACAGGTGAATTGCATTTGAAATCCGGACGCGTGCACATCGAGCTTTTTAGCGGCGTTCAGATGGTGATCGAAGGCGACGCGCAGTTTTCAGTCGATTCACCGATGCAGGTCACGATGGATCGCGGAATTGCACGGGCGCGTGTTCCGGAACCAGCCCAGGGTTTTAAGATCAAAACGAATAATGGGGACGTCATCGATCTGGGAACAGAATTTTGTGTCAATGTGGCCAACGGCGGCGCGGACGTTCGTGTGGTTGAAGGTGAAGTTGAACTTCAGCCTCGGAACAGCGAATCGCTTCGGATCGACGCCGGTCTGTCTCGCCGACTGTCTCGTTCGGGCGAGTTGGTAGATGCCTTGTCAGCAATAACTGAATCTATTGGGCCAAGTGAATTTCAAGATCTCCTGCGAGAGAAGCAGAAGAAACGATTCGCCGATTGGATCGAAGCGAGACGCCAAATCGTGTCGAACCCGCGTTTGATTGCCTTTTATAAACTTCAGTCCCTAGCATCACTCGACAACCGAATCGAGAATCTTGCAGGTGCCACAATCCTGCCTGCGTCAGACGGATCAGTCGTTGCCGCAATACCAACGACGGATCGTTGGGGACAGAGTAACGCCGCCTTGGATTTTGGTCGTATTGGAAGCCGAGTGCGTTTGGAAGTGCCGGGTGAGCACCACAGCCTGACTATGCACTGTTGGATCAAGATCAATAGTCTGGACCGTTCCTACAACTCCTTGTTCCTGACCGACGGACACGAAGATCGCGAACCTCACTGGCAACTGATGGATGATGGGCGAATCTTCTTTTCCGTAAAAGTTCCTCGGCCTGAAGGTGTTTCTGAGTTTGTTCAACCTGTCTTCTACTCACCCAAAATTTGGGATGCGTCGTTAAACGGTCGTTGGATCATGTTGGCCGTGACGTATGACGTCGATCGAGCGCGAGTCACGCACTACTTGAATGGGAGCCCGATCAGCAGCGAGCCTATTCCCAATGAGCAAATCGTGGACTCGATTCGTATCGGCTCCGCTTCGATCTGTAACTGGAGCGAGCCGATGTACCGGACCGATCCGAAATTCGTGCTGCGTAACTTGAATGGCAGCATGGATGAGTTTGCTTTGTACTCGGACGCTTTGTCCGCTGATGAAATTTTGCAGGTGTATCGCGATGGATGTCCCAATGAGCTTTAAATCAATCCTTGTCGCCGTTTTAGCGAGTTTGTCGTTGGCCTCGGGCGTTTACGCAGACGACGCAGCCGAACGATTGTTCGCGTTGAAAATCCAGCCGTTGCTGAAAGACAAATGTCAGGGCTGTCACGGTGGCGATTCCGACGACCTCAAGGGCGAGTATAGCGTGTTGTCTCGCGAATCTTTGTTGCGCGGTGGAGAGTCAGAAGAAACAGCGATCGTTCCCGGAATGCCTGATGAAGGAACCTTTGTCTCGGCGATCAAATGGGAATCACTCGAGATGCCGCCCAAAGAAAATGATCGGCTGACCGAACAACAAATCGAGATGGTCCGTGAATGGATTCAAAAGGGAGCTCCTTGGCCCAATGAGAAGGCTCAATCAGCCTATCGCGAGGAAGAGGCTAAGAAACGGGTGACCGATGAAGGAATGATTGTCGACACCAGCGGTGGTACTTCGGAACAATGGACCAACCGACGATATCCGCCAGAAGACTTATGGGCGTTCTTGCCCGTCAAGTCGAAATCCGAACTATTGCCGGCCGATGTTGACCGAGACGAAGCGATCGACCACTTCATTGATGCAAAACTGGATGAAGCTGGGATCACCGCATCACCACTCGCAGACGCAAACGACTTGATCCGTCGGGCAACCTATGATCTCACAGGACTTCCGCCAACGCCCGCTGAAGTGGCCGAGTTTCAGGAAGCTTACTCGAAACAGCCGGATCACGCTTGGGCTTCGCTGATCGAACGCTTACTCGATAGCCCTCGATATGGCGAACATTGGGCCAGGCACTGGCTGGACGTCACCCGCTATGCCGACACCGGAGGCATGTCGAATGACTACGAACG